>NZ_JBEXGL010000013.1:0-152388 GCF_040607315.1 Micromonospora sp. NPDC005305
GGCGAAGCCGGCAGCGGTCAGAACGGTGTTCCGCAGCATGGTGTTGGTACGCATGATGAGTCACGCCTTTCTGTCGGGGGATCACAGCACACGCGAAATTGGGGGTGCGGTGCCGCGAAGGGAAAGTCTGGGTGCCCGGCGATCAGGGGGTGACCTGCTCGGGCGGTCCGGGGATGTAACCACCGGCGGCGGGGAGGCATTCCCTGACTGGCCGGCGCGGACCAGTGGTGCGCGGTCCGGGGTATGTAACGACCGGCGGGGGCCGGTCATTCCGACCGGGGCTGGCTCGCTCGGGCGCGGGCTGCTCCGCGGTCTGCCATGTACAACGACCCCACCCCCGCCATCATTCCGCCCCGACCGTGGCGCCGACCACCCGACACCAGGGCGAAACTGGGCATCGTGGCGGTGGCCCCAGCCACGCGACACCGGGGCCGCAACCGGACGTCCACCCCAGGCGACCCCGCCGCCCGAAACCCGACATCCACCCCAGCCCGCACAGCCGGCAACCAACCCCGGACTCCCGACATCAGCTCGACAGGCACCGACCAAGACACGCCGACCCTGCCGCTGCGGCGACCATGCCGCCGCGCTGATCCATTCACGTCATCAAGTTCGTAGCCGCCCACAACCCATCGGTCGGCCACCGCAGCCACGAACCGCGCAGCAGCCCACCCTGCTGGAGCCAACAGCACGGCGGCCGACGGCAAACAGTGCGGTGGTGAGTGGAACACCATGGGTGTCTCCACCGCCCGGAGACACCCATGACGTTCCACCGACGCGCCCGAGATGGGATGGGCAGCGGGCCGCTCCACCGACGCGCCCGGCCGGCGGCATGGGCAGTGGCAGTCCATCTCGACGAGGCGGCGCATCCCCACCGCGCACCCCACTCCCCCAGCCGGTCGCGCCCCCGCCCGCGTTGATCAAGGAGTTTGCGTCAGAGCGAGGCCCATCCCCGACGCAAACTCCTTGATCAACGCGGGTCGGCGTGGGAGGCCGCGGGTGGGAGGTGTGGAGACCCGCGAGAGGGTCAGGGGGTGGGGGTGCGTTCGGCGCCTTCGTCGAGGGCGGCCAGGATCGCCTCGGCGGTCCGCTTGCCCACCCCCGGCACCTCGGTGATCTCCTCGACCGTCGCCGCGCTGAGCCGCTTCAGTGAGCCGAAGTGCCGCAGCAGGGCCTTGCGGCGTACCTCGCCGAGACCGGGGACGTTGTCCAGCGCCGACTCGGTCATCCGCTTCGATCGCCGCTGGCGGTGGAAGGTGATGGCGAAGCGGTGCGCCTCGTCGCGGACCCGCTGGAGCAGGTAGAGCGCCTCGGAGGTGCGCGGCAGGATGACCGGGAACTCGTCGTCGGGCAGCCAGACCTCCTCCAGCCGCTTGGCCAGCCCGCAGAGCGCCACGTCGTCGATGCCCAGCTCGGCGAGGGCCTGCGCGGCGGCCGCGACCTGCGGCGGGCCGCCGTCGACGACGACCAGCTGCGGCGGGTACGCGAACCGGCGCGGTCGCCCGGTGGTCGGGTCGATGCCGGGCCGGTCCGGGTCGCCGGCGGTCTCCTCGCCGATCTCCCCGGTCTCGGCACGCGCGTCGAGGTAGCGGGCGAAGCGCCGGCGCAGCACCTCGGACATGGCGGAGAGGTCGTCGGTGGCGCCCCGCACGATGAACCGGCGGTACTCGCTCTTGCGGGGCAGCCCGTCCTCGAAGACGACCATGCTGGCCACCACGTCGGTGCCCTGGATCTGGGAGACGTCGAAGCACTCGATGCGCAGCGGGGAGGTGCGCATGCCGAGCGAATCGGCGATCTCGTCGAGGGCCTGGCTGCGGGTGGTCAGGTCACCGGCCCGCTTGAGCTTGTGCCGGGCGAGCGCGTCCTTGGCGTTGCGCTCGACGGTCTCCAGCAGCGACCGCTTGTCGCCGCGCTGCGGCACCCGCAGCGACACCCGGCTGCCGCGCCGGGTGGAGAGCCAGTCGGCGAGCGCGTCGACGTCGCCGGGCAGCTCGGGGACGAGCAGCTCGCGCGGAACGTCGGCCTCGCCCTGCTCGCCGCCGTAGACCTGGGTGCAGAAGTGGTGCACCAGGTCGCCGGTGGTCAGCTCCTCGGTCTTCTCCACCACCCAGCCGCGCTGGCCACGGACCCGGCCGTCGCGGACGTGGAACACCTGGACCGCGGCTTCGAGGGGGTCGTCGGCGAAGGCCACCACGTCGGCGTCGGTGCCGTCGCCGAGCACGACGGTCTGCTTCTCCATGGCCCGGCGCAGCGCCGCCACGTCGTCGCGGAGCCGGGCGGCCCGCTCGAACTCGAGCTGTTCGCTGGCCTCCAGCATCTCCTTCTCGAGCCGGCGCACCATGGTGTCGGTGCGGCCCGCCATGAAGTCGCAGAAGCCGTTGACGATCTCCCGGTGCCCCTCGGCGGTGACGCTGCCGACGCAGGGCGCGGAGCACTTGCCGATGTAGCCGAGCAGGCAGGGACGGCCGACCTGGCCGGCCCGCTTGAACACCCCGGAGGAGCAGGTCCGCGCCGGGAAGACGCGGAGCAGCAGGTCCAGCGTCTCGCGGATGGCCCAGGCGTGCGAGTACGGCCCGAAGTAGCGCACCCCCTTGCGCTTGGCGCCGCGCATCACCTGCAGCCGCGGGTATTCCTCGTCGAGGGTCACCGCCAGGTAGGGGTACGACTTGTCGTCGCGGTAGCGGACGTTGAACCTCGGGTCGTACTGCTTGATCCAGGTGTATTCCTGCTGGAGCGCCTCGACCTCGGTGGCGACCGTGATCCAGTCCACCGACTCGGCGGTGAAGACCATCTGCCGGGTGCGCTGGTGCAGGTTGACCGGGTCGGCGAAGTAGGAGTTGAGCCGGCTGCGCAGGTTGCGCGCCTTGCCGACATAGATCACCCGGCCGGTGCCGTCACGGAAGCGGTAGACCCCTGGCGACTCCGGGATGGTGCCAGGTGCGGGACGGTAGGTCGAGGGGTCAGCCACCCGCCAAGCGTAGTCCGCACCCCCGACAACCGGCCGTCGCCGCGCGTCCCCCGCCACCGGTCGGCGGGCGGGGGACGCGCGGCGATGGTCAGGCCAGGGTGATCTGCTCGCCGGTGACCTTGATGTTCTTCGGCGCGAGCGGCTTGGTCGCCGGGCCCTGCTTCACCGAGCCGTCCGTGATCGAGAACCGGCTGTTGTGGCAGGTGCAGTTGATGGTGCCGCCGTCGACGCTCGACACCGGGCAGCGCTGGTGGGTGCAGATCGGGTCGAAGGCCTTGAACACGCCGGCCTCGGGCTGCGTGATCACGACGCCCTGGCTCGCGAAGACCGCCCCGCCGCCGACGGGGATGTCGGTGGTCCGGGCGAGTGGACCCTTGCTGTCCCGGTCGCCGCCCTCGGGGTCGCCGGCGTTGGTGGCGCCGGGAGGGCCGCCGCTGGTGGGGGCCGGGCCGCCGCTGGTGGGGGCCGGGCCGCCGGCCGTGTCGCCCGCGTCGTCGCCGCAGGCGGTCAGCACCACGGCCGCCCCGACCGCGCCGGCGCCCGCCAGCAGGGTCCGGCGAGTCTGCCTCCCCGGCCCGGTCAGCACCTCGTCGTCACTCATGTCCGGCCTTTCTCTCGGCTGCCGCCACCCGTCGTGATCCGTGGCCTCACTTGAGGACACGAATCACTCTGGCGCACGGTTCATACTGACGCGTCACGAAATGGATATGCGAAACGGGCGGGCCATGGCGGCCCGCCCGTCGTACCCGTCGCTCAGCGCGCTCCCGCCGGCACCTTGCGTGCCCGCGGCTTCGTCGCGCCGCCGTTGGCCTTGGCCGCCCGGGTGGTGGCCGCCTTGGCGCCCTTGGCCGCGCCGTCGAGCCTGAGGATCGGCCGCAGGAACTGGCCGGTGTGGCTCTCCGGCACCTCGGCGACCTCCTCCGGCGTGCCGGTGGCGAGCACCGTGCCGCCCCGGTGCCCGCCCTCGGGGCCCATGTCGATGATCCAGTCGGCGGACTTGATCACGTCGAGGTTGTGCTCGATGGTGATCACGGTGTTGCCCTTCTCGACCAGGCCCTCGAGCACCATGAGCAGCTTGCGAATGTCCTCGAAGTGCAGGCCCGTCGTGGGCTCGTCGAGCACGTAGACGGTCCGGCCGGTGGAGCGCTTCTGCAGCTCGGAGGCGAGCTTGACGCGCTGCGCCTCGCCGCCGGACAGCGTCGGCGCGGGCTGGCCGAGACGCACGTAGCCGAGGCCGACGTCGACCAGGGTCTTGAGGTGCCGGTGGATGGCCGGGATGGCGGAGAAGAACTCGGCCGCCTCCTCGATCGGCATGTCCAGGACCTCGGCGACCGTCCGGCCCTTGTAGTGCACCTCCAGGGTCTCCCGGTTGTAGCGGGCGCCCTTGCAGACCTCGCAGGGGACGTAGACGTCCGGGAGGAAGTTCATCTCGATCTTGATGGTGCCGTCGCCGGAGCACGCCTCGCAGCGCCCGCCCTTGACGTTGAACGAGAACCGCCCCGGGCCGTAGCCCCGGACCTTGGCCTCGGTGGTCTCGGCGAACAGCTTGCGGATGTGGTCCCAGACGCCGGTGTAGGTGGCCGGGTTGGAGCGCGGGGTCCGGCCGATCGGCGACTGGTCGACGCCGACGACCTTGTCGACGTGCTCCAGCCCGGTGATGCGGGTGTGCCGGCCGGGGACCAGCCGGGCGCCGTTGATCTGGTTGGCCAGCACCGCGTGCAGGATGTCGTTGACCAGCGTCGACTTGCCGGAGCCGCTGACCCCGGTGACCGCGATGAGCTGGCCGAGCGGGAAGCCCACGGTGAGGTTGCGCAGGTTGTGCTCGCGCGCCCCGTGCACCACCAGCTCGCGGTCCGGGGTCTGCGGCCGGCGGACGGCCGGCGTCGGGATCGACCTGCGCCCCGACAGGTACGCCCCGGTGACCGACTCCTCGTTCTCCAGCAGGGCCGGCACCGACCCGCTGTGCACGATCTTGCCGCCGTGCTCGCCGGCGCCGGGGCCGATGTCGACGATCCAGTCGGCGACCCGGATGGTGTCCTCGTCGTGCTCGACCACGATGAGGGTGTTGCCCAGCCCGCGCAGCCGCAGCAGGGTCTCGATCAGCCGGTGGTTGTCCCGCTGGTGCAGGCCGATGGAGGGCTCGTCCAGCACGTAGAGCACGCCGACCAGGCCGGAGCCGATCTGGGTGGCGAGCCGGATGCGCTGCGCCTCGCCGCCGGAGAGGGTGCCGGCCGGGCGGTCCAGCGAGAGGTAGTCGAGGCCGACGTCGAGCAGGAACTTCAGCCGGGCGTTGATCTCCTTGAGCACGCGCTCGGCGATCATCTTCTGCCGGTCGGTCAGCTCGATGCCGGCGAGCAGGTCGGCGGCCTCGCCGACGGAGAGGTTGCAGACCTCGGCGATGCTCTTGCCGGCCAGGGTGACCGCGAGCACCTCGGGCTTGAGCCGGGTGCCGCCGCAGGCCGCGCACGGCACGTCGCGCATGTAGCCCTCGTACTTGTCCCGCGACCACTCCGACTCGGTGTCGGTGTGCCGGCGCTCGATCCACTGCATCACACCCTCGAAGCCGGTGTAGTAGGAGCGCTCGCGGCCGTACTTGTTGCGGTAGCGGACGTGCACCTGGTCGTCGGAGCCGTGCAGGATCGTCTTCTGCGCCCGGGACGGCAGCGCTCGCCACGGGGTGTCGACGTCGAAGTGCTGGGCCTCGCCGAGCGCCTCCAGCAGGCGCAGGAAGTATTCCAGGTTGTGCCCGGTCGCCCAGGGCTGGATGGCGCCCTCGCGCAGGGTGCGCTCCGGGTCCGGGATCACCAGCTCCGGGTCGACCTCCTTCTTGGTGCCCAGGCCGGTGCACTCCGGGCAGGCGCCGTAGGGCGCGTTGAAGGAGAAGACCCGGGGCTCCAGGTCCTCGATGGCCAGGGGGTGGTCGTTGGGGCAGGCCAGGTGCTCGGAGTAGCGGCGCTCCCGGGCCGGGTCGTCCTCGGCCAGGTCGACGAAGTCGAGCAGCACCAGGCCGCCGGAGAGGCCGAGCGCCGCCTCGACCGAGTCGGTCAGCCGCTGCTTGGCGCTGGTCTTGACGCTGAGCCGGTCGATGACCACCTCGATGGTGTGCTTCTCCTGCTTCTTGAGCTTGGGCGGCTCGGTCAGCGGGTGCACCACGCCGTCGACCCGGGCCCGGGCGTAGCCCTTGGCCTGGAGCTCGGCGAAGAGGTCGACGTATTCGCCCTTGCGGCCGCGCACGACCGGGGCGAGCACCATGAACCGGGTGCCCTCGGCCATGGCCAGCACCCGGTCGACGATCTGCTGCGGGCTCTGCTTGGAGATGCGCTCGCCACAGATCGGGCAGTGCGGCTCGCCGATGCGAGCGAAGAGCAGGCGGAGGTAGTCGTAGACCTCGGTGATGGTGCCGACGGTCGAGCGCGGGTTGCGCGAGGTGGACTTCTGGTCGATGGAGACCGCCGGGCTGAGGCCCTCGATGAAGTCGACGTCGGGCTTGTCCATCTGACCGAGGAACTGCCGGGCGTACGACGAGAGCGACTCGACGTAGCGGCGCTGGCCCTCGGCGAAGATGGTGTCGAACGCCAGGCTCGACTTGCCCGAACCGGAGAGCCCGGTGAAGACGATCAGGGCGTCCCGGGGCAGGTCGAGACTGACGTCACGCAGGTTGTGCTCGCGCGCGCCACGGATGATCAGTCGGTCGGCCACGGTGCGTGTGCTCCCGGAAGAAGATTGTGAGGCGGATCTGTCCGCCCGACGCGGGGTCTGAGCGGTTTTCGAGGGTTGTCGAGGCGCAGGGAAGACGCCTCGGCAACTCTAGCCCCGAGGTATGACAACTTCCGTCGCGCGGACATTCCCCCAGCTCAGAGCGGTCGGGCGGACACCGGCGCGGCCCGCCCGACCGACCCCGGCACGATCTAGAGTCCCCCGGGTCCGGGCGGGGTCGCCGGACGCCCGGTCCGACGCCGGCCGCCGCGCCAGCTGCCCCGCCGCTCGGCGGCCAGCCGGACCTCCCGGCGCCGGCTCTCGTACGCCACCTCGCGCTGCAGCCGCCGCCAGTTCTCCCAGCGCCGGACCGGCAGCTCGCCGGTCTCCAGCGCCGCCCGCACCGCGCAGGCCGGCTCGGCCTCGTGGGCGCAGTCGCCGTACCGGCAGTCGGCGGCCAGCTCGGCGATGTCGGCGAACGCCCGGTCCAGGCCGACCGAGCCGTCCAGCAGGCCGACGGCCCGCACGCCCGGGGTGTCCAGCACCGCACCCCCGCCGGGGATCGGCACCAGCGCCCGCCAGGTGGTGGTGTGCCGGCCCTTGCCGTCGGACCGCCGGATCGCCTGGGTGCGCATCACGTCGGCCCCGGCCAGGGCGTTGACCAGGCTCGACTTGCCCGCGCCGGAGGGCCCGAGCAGGCCGAGGGTGCGCCCCGGGGCGACGTACGGGCGCAGCGGGTCCAGCCCGGTGCCCCGCTCGGCGCTGACCGGCAGCACCGGCACCCCGGGCGCCAGGGCGGCGAGCTGCCGCGCCACGGCCGCCGGGTCGGGGGCCAGGTCGGCCTTGGTGAGCACGACGAGCGGCTCGGCGCCGGACTCGTGCGCCAGGGAGAGCAGCCGTTCGATGCGGGCGGCGTCCGGCGCGGGGTGCACCGGCTCGACCACCGCGGCGGCGTCGAGGTTGGCGGCCAGCACCTGCCCGCTGGCGTCCTTGCCGGCGGTGCGCCGGATCAGCGCGGTGCGGCGGGGCAGCACCGTCTCCACGGTGACCGGCCCGTCCGGCCACGAGGCCAGCAGGACCCAGTCGCCGGCGCAGGGCAGCGCGGTCAGGTCGCGGGCCGCGGCGGCCAGCAGGCCGCCGCCCAGGGTGGCCCGGACGGGCCCCTCCGGGCACAGCACGGTGCAGACGCCGCGGTCCACGCGGGCCACCCGGCCCGGCCGGCGGTCAGTGCGTCGATTCGGGTACGCCGCCCGGTCGGCGTCCCAGCCGAGGGCGGTCAGGTCGATGGTCATGTGTCCTCATCGGTGTCGAGGGGGTTCCTGGCGGATCACGGGTGCTACGACCGGCATGCTCACCACCACCTCCGCTCCGACTCCCGGTGCCACGCCCTACGACGGCGTCAGCTCGGCGCGGTCTGACGCCGCGCACCGACCTGAAGCCGTCGGCCCCGACCGTAGAGGGCCCGCCGACGCGCCGAAAGCGATTTCCCCGGCGACGCGACGGCGGCCTACCGCTAGGGTCGGTGCGTGAGCGCGAGTGAGGTGACGGCATGACGAGCGACCCGCTCCTGCTGACCGGCGAGCTGGACGGGGCGACCGCGCGGCTGCTGCGTACCGTGGCCGCCCTGGGCGCCCACGACGTGGCCGCGCCGTCGCTGCTGCCGGGCTGGACGCGCGGGCACGTCCTGACCCACCTGGCCCGCAACGCCGACGGTTTCGTCAACCTGCTGACCTCCGCGCGCACCGGCGAGGCGATCCCCATGTACGCCAGCCCCGAGGCCCGGTCGGCCGACATCGAGGCCGGCGCGGGCCGCGGGCCGGCCGACCTCATGGACGACCTGCGCCGCAGCTCGCAGCGGTTCACCGCGGCGGTCGCCGAGATGCCGGTGGAGGCGTGGGGCGCCACCGTGCAGACCCGGCGCGGGCCGTGGCCGGCGGCGATGCTGGTCTGGGGCCGGCTGCGTGAGGTCGAGGTGCACCACGTCGACCTGGGGGCCGGCTACCGGCCCGCCGACTGGCCGGACGCGTTCGCCCAGCGGCTGCTGCACGAGGTGGTGGCCGGCCTCGCGGGCAACCCGGAGGCGCCGGCCATGGTGCTGCGCTTCGACGGCGTCCGCCAGGAACTCGTCGTGGGTGACCCCGAGGGGGCGCCCACCGTCGCCGGCCCCGCGCCGGAACTCGCCGCCTGGCTGACCGGCCGCAGCGCGGGCCAGGTGCTCACCGTCACTCCCGACGGTCCCCTGCCGACTCCACCGGAATGGATCTGAACACCGTCATGACCTACAGCGGAGACGTCACGCCCGGCGGTGCGCCGGCCGTGCGCGAGCTCGACCGGCTCACCATCACGAAGGTGTCGGTGGGCCCCATGGACAACAACGCCTACCTGCTGCGCTGCCGGGAGACCGGCGAGCAGGTGCTGATCGACGCCGCGAACGAGGCACCCCGCCTGCTCGACCTGGTCGGTGCCGACGGGCTGGCCGCGGTGGTCACCACCCACCGGCACATGGACCACTGGGTCGCCCTGGAGGAGGTGGTCGCCAAGACCGGCGCCCGCCCGCTGGTGCACGCCGACGACGCCGAGGGGCTGCCGATCGACGCCGAGCCGCTGCGCGAGGGCGACACGGTCCCGGTCGGCGACTGCGCGCTGGAGGTGATCCACATCAAGGGGCACACCCCGGGTTCGGTCGCGCTGCTCTACCGCGACCCGTCCGGCGTGCCGCACCTGTTCACCGGGGACTCGCTCTTCCCCGGCGGGGTCGGCAACACCGACCAGGATCCGGAACGGTTCGGCCAGCTCATCGACGACGTGGAGCGGAAGCTGTTCGACCGGCTGCCGGACGAGACCTGGTTCTACCCGGGCCACGGCAAGGACAGCACGCTCGGCGCCGAGCGCCCCGCGCTGCCGCAGTGGCGGGCCCGCGGCTGGTGAGCGCGGCGGGCCGGCCCGGCCGGCCCGCTCAGCCGCGTCGGCGGCGGTCACCGCGCGGAGCCGGTGCCGGGTGCCGAGCAGCACCGGCCCGGCGAGCAGCAGGCCGACCGCCATGGTGAGCACGGTCGGGTTCGGCGCGCCGGGCAGCAGCCCGGTCAGCGTCCGCGCCGTGATGCCGAGGGCCACGTAGAGGCCGGCCCAGAGCGTCGCGCCGAGCGTGGCGCTGATCGCGAACCTCCGGTAGGACATCCGCAGGCCGCCGGCGGCCAGCGGTAGCAGCGCGTTGAACACCGGCAGGAACGGCGCCACCAGCACCATCCGCCCGCCGCCCCGGCGCAGCAGCGCCTCCGCGGCCGCCCAGCGCGGCTCGCCGATCCAGTCTCCGAGCCGGCTGCGGCGCAGCCGCTCGCCCCAGCGCCGCCCGGCCAGGAAGCTCAACGACCAGCCGGCGAGGCACCCCGCCACCACCGCCACGACGGTCGCCAGTCCGGTCGTGGGCCGGCCCGCGCCGACCGCGGCGAGGACCGCGGCGTCGCCGGGGACCAGCACCCCGAGCAGGGGTACGGCGTCGGCGAGCATCACCATGCCCAGCATCCCCATGAGCAGGGTGGTGGGCAGCTCCCCGACCTGGGCCAGCAGATCCGTCATGCTCCGTACGCTAGGGCCGCGGAGCGACCCGGCACATCGGGTTTGCTCCCCACCGGTCCCCCGAGTCCGGCTCGGGGATGATCCCTGAGGGTCAGCGGGGGCGGAGCACCTGGACCCGGCGGACCGGGGAGTCGACCGAGGGTTCGGTGACGGGCACCGGGTAGGCCGCCACCGTTTCCAGCCGGTCCGGCGGCAGGTGTCCGCGGTCGGGGTCGCCGACCAGCACCTGGACGCCGCGGTCGGCGGCCCGTTGCAGGTACGGCAGCATCCGCGCGGCCAGGGCGGCGTCGTAGAGGACGTCCCCGGCCAGCACGAGGTCGGCGCTGGCGGTGCCGTCGAGCAGGTCGTCCCCGGTGGCGGCCACGGTGACCCGGTTGGCCCGGGCGTTGACGGTCACGGCCGCCACCGCCCAGGGGTCGACGTCGTTGGCGACCACCCGGTCGGCGCCGGCCAGCGCCGCGGCGATGGCGACCAGCCCGGATCCGGCGGCCAGGTCGAGCACCCGCCGTCCGGCGGCCAGTTCGGGGTGGTCGAGCAGGTGCCGGGCGAGCGCCTGGCCGCCGGCCCAGACGGAGGCCCAGTACGGCGGCGGCAGCGAGCGGCCGGCCGCCGCCTCCATCCGGGCCCACCAGAGGATGGCGTCCTCGGCGAGGTGCAGGCGCACCTCCGGCACGAACGGCGCGTGGACCAGGCGGAGCCGGTCCAGGCCGTCGCCGGGCGCCTCGATCTCCCGTTCCAGGTCGGCCAGCGGCGTCTGTGTCCTCACCGGGGCAAGCATGCCCCCCGCCGCCCCGGGCCGGAGGGATTTCCGCGCTGGCAGCGTAATCGTGGGCCACGCCGACGCTTCCGGCAGCGGATCGCGGTTCGGGCAGTTAAGGTCGGGAAGGTACAGGGCGATCACCGGCGGCGACCGGTGCTCACCCGCATTGAACAGGGAGAGACGCATGGCAACCGGCACGGTCAAGTGGTTCAACTCGGAAAAGGGCTTCGGCTTCATCGAGCAGGACGGCGGAGGTCCGGACGTGTTCGTCCACTACTCGGCCATTCAATCCGGCGGCTACCGCGAGCTGAACGAGGGCCAGAAGGTCGAGTTCGAGGTGACCCAGGGGCAGAAGGGTCCGCAGGCGGACAACGTCCGTCCGATGTAGCGTCGTGCCGGTGGCGGCGGTCGGTTGTCCGACCGCCGCCGCAGGGCATCTTCAGGCCGGTGCCGCCGGCAGGTCACGGCGCCGCCGCAGCGGCCCGGCGAGCAGGATGAGCGGGGTCAGCGCGAGCCAGGCGGTCATCACCCGGATCGCCCCGGCCGGGCCCCACGCGGCGCCCAGCGCACCGGCCAGCAGGGCGGCGAGCGGGATGGTGCCGTAGTTCAGCAGCTGCATGCTCACGGTCACCCGCCCGAGCAGCCCGTGCGGCGTGTACGTCTGCCGGAAGCTGCCCTTCACCACGTTGCCCACCGCGACGCCCAGGCTGACCAGCGCGCCGCCGAGCACCAGCCAGCCCACCCGGCCGCCCGGGCCGGCCAGCGGGATGAGCAGCGCGGGCGGTCCGGTGAGCGCCCCCGCGACGAGCAGGGCGCGGGCCGAGCCGAGCCGCCGCGCGAGCCCGGTGGCCAGGGCGGCGCCGACGAGCCCGCCCACGCTGGCCAGTCCGATGAGGAGCCCGACCAGCCCGGCGGGCAGCCCGGCGGAGCGGACCAGAAAGACCACCAGCACCGCCTGGTAGCCGGTGAGCCCGATGTTGCTGGCCGCGCCGAAGACGGTCAGCACCCGCAGGTACGGGTCGCGGATGACGAAGCGCAGCCCTTCGGCGACCTCCCGGCGCAGCGAGGACGACCCGGCGGGGCGGCCCGGACGGGGCTCGACGGCCCGGATGCGGCTCAGGCACAGGGCGGAGACGAGGAAGCTGATCGCGTCGAGCAGGACCGCGGTCACCGCGCCGGCGAGTTGGGCGATCAGGCCGGCCAGTCCGGGGCCGACGAGGTAG
The DNA here is from genome assembly GCF_040607315.1 of Micromonospora sp. NPDC005305. Lineage (NCBI taxonomy): Bacteria > Bacillati > Actinomycetota > Actinomycetes > Micromonosporales > Micromonosporaceae > Micromonospora > Micromonospora sp. NPDC005305. The sequence goes on from NZ_JBEXGL010000013.1 coordinate 12,224, forward strand.
CTCGCGGTCTGCGTGGCGTGCAGCCGGGCGTTGCCCTCCGGCACCTGCTCGGGGCGCAGCAGGGTGGGCAGGTAGACCTGGTCGGCGGTCTCGAAGAAGACCCGGGCCAGGCCGGCGCCGAGGGCGACGACCAGGAGCTGGCCGACGGTGAGCAGGTCGAGCAGGGCGGCCACCGGGACGCTGGCGAACAGCGCCGCCGAGACCAGGTCGGCGGCGATCATCACGGGCCGGCGGCGGACCCGGTCGACCCACGCGCCGGCGGGCAGGCCGGCCAGCAGCCAGGGCAGCCAGGCCGCCGCCGTGAGCACGGCCACCTGGAAGGTGGTCGCGTCGAGCACGGCGACAGCGACCAGGGGCAGGGCCACGGCGGTCACGTTGCTGCCGACGGCGCTGACCGTCTGCCCGGCCCAGAGCAGCCGGAAGTCGCGGTGCCGGAGAAGGCCGCCGCGCGGGCGGGGTGCGGTGTCCGGCGCGGGCGTGCGGACCGGGGCGGTCACGGCTGGCCCGGCACGCCGTGCGCGAACAGGAAGACCGGTTCGCGGGTCTGTCCGTCGTCCGGGTCGGGGCGGTCGGCCCAGCGGGCGAGGAGGGCGATGATCTCGTCGCTGAGCTGCGCCAACTCGGCTGGGGTCAAGCGCAGCCACTTGTCGGTGCTGAACGGGCCGTCACCCCAGGCGGCGTGGGCCTCGTCGGGGGCGGCGTGCCAGGCCCGGACCAGGGCGACGTGCCGGTCGAGGTTCAGTGAGCTGGCCGCGTCGGCCACGGCGCGGGCGGCGGGGTCGGCGTCGAAGTCGGTGTTGGACCAGCGGACCCCCCGGTCGCGGAGCCGCCACCAGCGTTCCCGGCGGTCCCGGGCCAGTTCGGGCGCCTCCAGCACCAGGTCGGCGGCGGCGAGCACCTTGAGGTGGTGGCTGACGTTGGCGGGCGCCTGGCCGGTGCGCTCGGCGAGCTGGCCGACGGTGCACGGGCCGTACACCTTGAGGACGTCCATGAGGCGGCGCCGCAGCGGATGGGCGAGCGCGGCGAGGACGCGGGAGTCGGTGACGTGCCGGACGGCGGGCTGTTCCATGCGGAGAGCGTGACATCCGCAAGAGGTGTTGCGCAATACTTGTTGCCGAACTTTCGGGTCTGCCTGGCCCGGGACCGCGGCGCGGCACTCGCCGCGGGGCCGGACCGGATCAGGCGGTCAGTCGCCGCGACAGCTCGTCGGCGACGTCGCGGGCGATCTGCGGCGGGATCGCCTCGGCGATCTTCTCCGGCGGCAGCCCGGCGAGCACGCCGGTGACAATCTGCTGCTCGTCGGTGAAGTCCTTGGTGGACAGGCCGGTCACCTGCGCGACGAGCGCCGGCCAGGCCCGGGCCATGGCCAACATCAACTGCAGCGGCGAGTTCGCCTGGGGCGGGGAGACCAGGCCCGTGGTGTTGACCGGGGAGATCAGCCAGTTGCGCAGGTTCTCCAGGTCGGCCAGGACGTCGCCGACCGTTCGGTCCGGGTATCCGGTGTTGTTGATGAGCTTGTCGGTCTGTTCCATGCCGGTCTCCGGTTTCACTGGGGCGATCATGCCGATCGCGGTCAGGTAGCGGCGGAACAGCGGGGTCAGGTCCCGGTCCGCCTTGGTGGAGTCGCGGAAGAAGCTGACGTGGGTGTGGAACAGGTGGCTGTTGTCCCCGGCGGTGCGCTTGCCCAGCCGGTCCCACCGCTTCACGGTCGTGCCGTCCGGGGAGTAGATGACCTCCCGGATGTCCCGGGCGTCCGCGGCGCCCGCGACGCACTGCGACACCAACCAGGTGGAGAAGGTACGCAGGTTGTGCGTGCCACCGCCCGACGTCACCGAGAACATCCCGACGTCCAGCGCGGACGCGTGCAGGGTCAGGCCGGAGGAGTCCCGGGGTGACTCCACCACCGAGTAGTCCCTGGCCACCACCCGGTCGGACCCGCAGTGGTAGCCACCCCTGTGGTTGGGGTCGCCGACGATACCGACCTCGGCCGGTTCCAGGTCCTGACTCCGTACGGCGTTCTTGTCGACGTTGAGATAGGTGAGCAGCAGGTTGCGGACGGCCAACAGGTTCGCCGGAGCCGACGTCATGGGATCTCCCCTCCGGATCGATGGCCGGCGGGGCACGACGATCACTACGCGTGAGTGCGCATGATCCGGGGACGCGCCCCGCCGGGTAACTGCACGGCACCGGGCACTTGCACCGAGGATATCCACACTGGGAGGTGAATGCCCAGCTCAGAGCACCATCTGGAACTTAGGGGACGACTGTGGAGGGCACCGGAACCATCGGCAGCAGCAAGGCCGAAGGATGCTCGGGATCGTGCAGGATCTCCCGCCAGCCAGCACGAAGAGTGACGGCGGTGCCGAGCGGCTCGCCGGTCCCCGGGTTCCGCGCGTAGCGCGGGTGGGCGCCGCCGGAGACCTGGACGCGGAGCCGGTGCCCCGGCGCGAACCGGTGCGCGGCCGGCCAGAGGGCGACCGGCACCCGGACCACACCGGACGCGTCGCGCGGGAAGCGTCCGGGCGCCACCCGGACCAGGCCGTCGCAGACGTTCCAGGACCGCCCCCGCCGGTCCACGTCGCAGAGCCGGACGAAGACGTCCAGGTAGGACAGCTCGCTGCGGACGTGGATCTCGGCGCGCACCGGGCCGACCACCTCGGCCGGCCCGTCCAGCGGCGCGCTGGTGTAGGTCAGCACGTCCGGCCGGGCCTCCACCGGCCGGTTGTCCACGGCACCGGCCCGCTGGGCGACCAGCAGCGGGCCGCCGAGCGACGGCGTGGGGTCGGCCGGGTCGTAGAAGACCCGGTCCGGTGCGGAGCCGGTGGGCGGCGCCGGGGCGAGCGCCCGGCCGGCGTGCAGGTGCCAGCGGGTCGACTCGGCCGGCGGGGGCCAGTCGGGCAGGTCACGCCAGCCGCCACCGGCACCGCCGACGTGCACCCGGACCGGCGCGCGGCCCGGCCCCGGGTGCCTGGCCAGGTGCTCGTCGAGCCAGTCGAGCCCCTCGCGCAGCGCCGCCACGAGAAGCCCGGGGCTGCCGTGGGTCCACGGGCCGATCGTCAGCCGGGGGCGGGCGCCGGCCGCCCGGAGCCGCGCGTAGTCGTCGAGCTGGGCGGGGAGGAAGATGTCCTGCCAGCCGCTCACCAGGGCCACCGGCGCGCGGACCTCGGCGATCCGGTCGCCGAAGATCCGGGTCCGCCAGTAGTCGGCGTCCGGCGTGTGGTGGCGCAGCCACTCCTGGAAGAACGGCACGGTCGCCCCGGTGGCGACCCGGTCCGCCTCGACCAGCGGCAGGTGGGCCAGCGCCCGGGTGAGCCGGGGCTGCCCGCGCTTGAGCTCCCACTGCCGGGCCAGCCAGGGCACGGTCTGCGCCTGGAGCAGCTCCGCCCAGGTGAGGACCGTGTCCAGCGCGAACGACTCCCCCGCGTACGTCGAGTCGCGGGTGGCCGAGGCGGTGACGACGGCGACCATGGCGCGCAGCTCGTCGGCCGCCTCGGCGGCCAGCGCCCACTGCACGAAGCCCTGGTAGCTGGCGCCGAACATGCCGAACGCGCCGGTCCACCAGGGCTGACGGCGCAGCCAGTCGAGGGTGTCCAGGCCGTCGTCGCGCTCGTGCACCAGCGGGGCGAACTCGCCGCCGGAGCCGTACGTGCCCCGGCAGGACTGGATCACCACGTGGTAGCCGCGTTCGGCCACGAGGCGGCCGAGCAGCCGGACGGGACCACCGCGCCCGTACGGGGTGCGGATCAGCACGCAGGCCGCCCCGGGCAGGTCGGGGGCGTAGTGGTCGGTGCGCAGCGTCACCCCGTCGCGGACCCGGACCGGGAGGTCCCGGGTGACCGTGATCCGCCGGGTCCGGGCGGCGGGCAGGCGCAGCGCCGCCGCGGCGAGCCGGGTGAGGACGCCCTGCACGCTCAGTCCGCGGCGGGTTCCGGCGCGCCCCGCCCGGGCTCGCCCCGGGCCGCGCGTACGGCGTCGCGGTGCTCGCGCATCGAGACCACCATGTCGGCCAGGAACCGGTGCACGACGGACAGCTCGTCGTCGCTGAATCGCGCCATCACCTCGTCGGTCCGCCGGCCGAGCGGCCCGAAGAAGCTGCGGGCCAGGGTGGCGCCCCGATCGGCGTAGTGCAGGAGGACCTTGCGCCGGTCGGCGGTGTCCCGGTCGCGGCGGATGTGCCCGCCCCGCTCGAGCCGGTCGACGAGCGCGGTCACCGAGCCGGAGGAGAGGTTGAGCGCCTCGCCCAACCGCCCGGGGGTGATCGGGTCGCCGAGCAGCTCGGCGTCCATCACCGCGATGAGGGCGTGCAGGTCGGTGGCGTTGAGACCGTGCAGGCCGGCGAAGGCGTGCCCGATGTGCTGCGCGTCCACCGAGTAGCGGCGCAGGTCGTTGGTGATGTCCGCGATCATCCGCTCGCGCGGGTCGTCCCGCCGCCGGTACATGCTCTCCGCTGCCACGTCTCGCCGCTACCCCCTGCCCGAACCGTCCGGTTGCAGCATAGGACCTCCGCCGATAATCTCGCTCATCAAGATACTTGGCAAACGAGAGTCGTCGCCGCAACGATCACGTGAGGGCACCCCGATGTCACTGTTCACCCGCGTCGCCCGGGGCCGGCTGGCCGCCTGGCTCACCCTGGCCGCCGCGCTCGTCGTCGGCGCCGCCGTCTTCGGCCTCCCCCGCCCCGACAACCCCGATCCCGTCTCGGCCACCGGCCTCTCCGTGCGGTGGGAGTCGACGCAGGTCGAGCGCCTCCAGGACCAGCTCCCGGACAGCGACGTGCAACCCGCCGTCGTGGTGGTCAGCCGGGCCGACCGGGCCCCGCTGGCCCCGGCCGACCGGGCCGCGCTCGACGGCGCGTACGCCGAGCTGGGCCGGCTGGCCGCCGGCGGGAAGGTCGCGCCGGCCCAGTTCTCCCCCGACGGCGCCGTGGCGCTGGTCGCCGTGCCGCTGGCCACCGGCGGCGGCCAGGAGGCCATGGTGGACGAGGTGGCCCAGCTCCGCGCGGCGCTGGCCGACCTGCCCGACGCCCTGACCGTCGAGGTGACCGGCGCCCCGGCCTTCACCGCCGATCTCACCAAGGTCTTCGACGGCGCCGACATCACCCTGCTGGCGGTCACGGCGGGCGTCGTGGCGCTGCTGCTGCTGATCACCTACCGCAGCCCGTTCCTGTGGATCGTGCCGCTGCTCGTGGTCGCCGCGACCGAGCAGCTCACCCTGCGCGCCGTCGACACGATCGTGCCCGCGCTCGGCATCCACCTCCAGGAGGGCCAGGTCACCGGCATCGCCAGCGTGCTCGTCTTCGGGGCGGCGACCGACTACGCGCTGCTGCTCATCGCCCGCTACCGGGAGGAGCTGCACCGCGAGCAGAACCGGTTCACCGCCATGCGCTCGGCGCTGCGCCGCACGGCCGAGCCGATTCTGGCCAGCGGCTCCACCGTGGTGCTCGGCGTGCTCACCCTGCTCCTCTCCGAGCAGGAGACCAACCGGGCGCTCGCGGTGGCCTGCGCCACCGGTGTGGTCTTCGCCATGCTCTCCGCGCTCTTCGTGCTCCCCGCCGCCCTGGTGCTCTTCGGACGGGGGCTGTTCTGGCCGTTCGTACCCCGGGTCGGCGACACGGCCCGGGAGGGCCGGCTCTGGGGCCGCCTCGGTGTCGCCGTCGCCCGCCGGCCGCTGCCGGTCGCGGCGCTGTCCACCCTGCTCCTCGCCGCCCTCGCCCTCGGCGGCCTGGGCATCCGCACCGGCCTGTCGGAGACCGAGCAGTTCCGGGTGAAGCCGGAGGCGGTGGGCGGCGCCGAGACCCTGGCCCGGGCGTTCCCGGCCGGCGCCACCCAGCCGGTCGCCGTGCTCACCAACCCGGGCGCGGCACCGGCCGTGCTGGCCGCCGCCGGCGCGGTCGACGGGGTCGCCTCCGCCCGGCCCGGCGCCGCCGGCGACCGGGTCGCCCAGGTCGACGTGGTGCTGGCGGCCGAACCGGGCACCACCGCCTCGGACCGGGCCGTCGAGGCGCTGCGCGACGCGGTCGCCGCCGTGCCGGGCTCCGCGCCGCCCGCGGTCGCCGGCGCCGACGCACCCGGCGGCGCGTTGGTCGGGGGTACGGTGGCCGCCACCTACGACTCGGACCGGGCGAACACGAAGGACCTGTGGCTGATCCTGCCGATCATCCTGCTGCTGGTCGGGGCGGTGCTGGTGCTGCTCCTGCGCGGGCTGCTCGCCCCGGTGCTGCTCGTCCTGACGGTCATCGCGTCGTTCTTCGCCAGCCTCGGCGCGGCCTGGCTGCTCTTCGACCGGGTGCTGGGCTTCCCGGCGCTGGACAGCGGGGTGCTGCTGCTCGCCTTCGTGTTCCTCGTGGCGCTCGGCGTGGACTACAACATCTTCCTGGTCACCCGGGCCCGCGAGGACGCCCGCCGGGCCGGCACCCGGGACGGGATGCGCTCCGCGCTGCGGGTCACCGGCGGGGTCATCACCAGCGCCGGTGTGCTGCTCGCGGCGGTGTTCGCCGTGCTCGGCGTGCTGCCGCTCATCACCCTCACCCAGATCGGGATCATCGTCTGCGTCGGCGTCCTGCTGGACACGCTGCTGGTCCGCACGGTCCTGGTGCCGGCACTCGCGTTCCTGCTCGGTGACCGGTTCTGGTGGCCGGGGCGGATCGCCCGGGAGCCCGACACCCCGGCGCAGGCATCCCCGGCGCCCGTCGGCGCGCGGGACTGAACAGGGGCGGGGCCCCGGCGATCCTCCGCCGGGGCCCCGCCCTCCTCAGCTCAGTAGTTCAGGCAGACGCACTCGGTCATCAGGGCCCGCACGTTGCGCACGTACTGCGGGTTGGGGATGGCCAGCGGCTGGCCCTCCCGGGCCACCGCGCCGTGCCCGTAGTTGTACGCCGCGATCACCGCGTTGAGCAGGCAGGAGTTCAGCTCCGACGTGCAGAGGGAGGCGTCCAGCCGGTAGTCCGACTCGAAGTACATGTCGCCGATGTACTTGGTGAGCCACGCCAGGTAGGTGCCGCCCAGGTAGGCGTTGTCGCGGTAGGCGTCGATGTCGTACGACTGGCCGAAGCGCTGGTTCATCCAGTCCGCGGTGGCCGGCATGACCTGCATCAACCCGATGCCGCCGTCGCAGGCCACGATGTTGGACTGCCAGCCGCTCTCCTGCCAGGCGGTCGCCTTCATCAGCGTCAGCGGGATCTTGATGTCCGGCGCCGAGGTGGGCCAGTAGGTGCGCGCCGCCGCGTCGGACAGCGCCGACTTCACCTGGCTGCGGGTCGCCTGGGCGCCCCGGTAGCTGGGCTCGCAACCGCTCGCCGGCGGCTTCGGCGGGGGCGGCGGCACCTGGGTCTCGGTGGGCGGCTTCGGCTTGGCGAGCGGGCCGGTGGACGTGCGCGCCGGCTTGGGCTTCGACTTCGCCGACGCGCTCGGGCTGGCCTTGGCGCTGGGCTTGGCGCCCATCGCCGCGACCGCGGGCGCCTCGTCGCTCGGCAGGTCGGCGGGAGCGTCCGCCGGAGCCTCGACGGGCACCTCGCTGGGCAACCCGACCGCCACCTCGCGGGGCGGCTCCTCGCTGCCGCAGCCGGTGACCGCACCCGCCGCCAGCACCGCGGCGACCGCCGCCGTGACCCAGCGGCCCACTCCTCGACGCATCAGACCTCCCCCGTGGTCGTCCGCCGCACCCTAGCAGGGATCGACGGGCCGGCGGGGTACCCGCGAGGCCGGCCGGGAGGCCCTCGGCCGGGGCGGTGCGTCCCCTGTGGCCGGTCCCTCCGGGCCGGGCGGCGGGTCGCCCCCGCCGACCGCGTGGTCCCGGGTCGTCCAGGCGACCACGAACACAGTGACCCAGGCCGCGCCGAGCAGCACCGACGTGGCCGTGCCGCTGGCCGTGCTCCACCCCAGGTAGAGCCGGGCGCCGGTGACGGCGACCACGCCCGCCAGCGCGCCCGTCCAGACCGCCACGGCCACCGGCCAGCGGGCGCCCCGGGACAGCAGCCACGCGAGGGTGCCGAAACTCGCCGTGACCACCGCGTTCTGGGTGGGCGGCAGGTCCGGCGCGCCGTCCGGGCCGCCCTGCCCGGTCAGGCCGGCGACCACCACCAGCACCACCAGCGGCACGAACGCCCCCACCGTGCCGAGCACGCTGAGCAGGTCGGCCCGCCAGGGCCGGCTCCGCCAGGCCACCACCGCCGCCACGAGGGCCACCGCGGCGATCAGCACCCAGCCGCGCAGCACCGAGACGGCGGCCAGCGCCGTGTCGGCCACCCCCGGGGTACGCCGGGCGGCGAACCAGTCCGCGACGAGCCCGTCGAGCACCCCGAGCCCGCTGTGCCGGACCACGGCCTCCAGCACCGCCGCGACGGCGAGCCCGGCCGCGAAGAGCAGCAGCAGGCCGGCCGCCAGGTTGATCAGCAGCGTCCCGGCCGGGCCGAACCGCATGGCGAGCAGGAAGAACAGCACCCCGTAGCGGGCGCGCAGCCAGCGCAGCGGCGGCAGGGCGGCGGGGCGGGCGGCCAGCGCCCGCGCCGGGTCCGGGTTGCGACCCAGCCAGCGGCCGGCCAGCACCACCCCGATGAGGCAGACCAGCAGCACGAGCACCGCGCCGGTGGCCCGGCCCAGGAACCGCGACACCCGCTCGTAGGACTCACCGGCGGCGTAGCCGACCAGCACGGACGCGCCCACCCAGCTCACCACCCCCGCCAGGTTCCACAGGGCGAAGCGCCGGTACGGCAGGCCCGCCGCGCCGGCCAGCCGAGGTGCCAGGGTGCGGGCGAAGGCCACCCAGCGGGCCGCCAGCACGCCCCGCCCGCCCAGGCGGTCGAGCAGCGAGTCGGCGCGCCGCCACCGCTGCGGTCCGATCCGGGCGCCGAGGCCGGAGGCACGCAGTTTCGGCCCATATCGCCGGCCGGCCCGGTAGGCGAGTGTGTCTCCGATCACGGCGGCAGCGGTCATGGCCAGCAGCGCCGGAATAATCCGCAGCGTCCCCGCGTAGGCTAAGAAGCCGACCAGCAGCAGGGTCGCCTCGCCCGGCACCAGCAGCCCGAAGATCACCGCGGTTTCGCCCGCGACGATTGTCGCGGCGACCAGGTAGATCAGCAGAGGCGGCAGCTCCTGCAGCCAGTTCAGCAGGTCAGGCATCCGGTCCCCGCACGGGAGCCAGCATGCCAGTCGCTGGAACGGTCGGGACAGCACTTTCGGCAGAGATCCGGGCGATCTCGGGGTGACCCCGAGGCGTGCCCGGCAACCGCAGACAGGAGTATGGAGGGTATGCAGCTACGCACCGACCTCCGCAACGTCGCCATCATCGCCCACGTCGACCACGGCAAGACGACCCTGGTCGACGCCATGTTGCGGCAGGCCGGCGCCTACGGCGCCCGTGGTGAGGACACCGAGCGGGTCATGGACTCGATGGACCTCGAGCGGGAAAAGGGCATCACCATCCTGGCCAAGAACACCGGCGTGCGGTACATGCCCGCGGACGGCTCCGACGCGGTCACCATCAACATCATCGACACCCCCGGCCACGCCGATTTTGGTGGTGAGGTCGAGCGCGGCCTGACCATGGTCGACGGGGTGGTACTGCTGGTCGACGCCAGCGAGGGCCCGCTGCCGCAGACCCGGTTCGTGCTGCGCAAGGCCCTCAAGGCCCGGATGCCGATCATCCTCGTGATCAACAAGGTGGACCGGCCGGACGCCCGGATCAAGGAGGTCGTGGACGACACCTACGAGCTCTTCCTCGACCTGGACGCCGACGAGGAGCAGATCGACTTCCCGATCGTCTACGCCTGCGCCCGCGACGGCATCGCCTCGCTGACCCAGCCGGCCGACGGCTCGGTGCCCGACGACAGCAACAGCCTGGAGCCGCTGTTCCGCACCCTGCTGGACACCATCCCGGCGCCCGCCTACGACGAGGATGCGCCCCTGCAGGCGCACGTGACCAACCTCGACGCCTCGCCGTTCCTCGGCCGCCTGGCGCTGTGCCGGGTCCGCCAGGGCACGATCAGCAAGGGCCAGACGGTCACCTGGTGCCGCACCGACGGCAGCAGCCAGCGGGTCCGCATCTCCGAGCTGCTCATGACCGAGGGCCTGGAGCGCAAGCCGGCCGACTCGGCCGGCCCCGGCGACATCATCGCGGTCGCCGGCATCCCGGAGATCATGATCGGTGAGACCCTCGCGGACGCGGAGAACCCGATCCCGCTGCCGCTGATCACCGTCGACGAGCCGGCCATCTCGATGACCATCGGCACCAACACCTCGCCGCTGGTCGGCCGGGTCAAGGGCGCCAAGGTCACCGCCCGCATGGTCAAGGACCGGCTCGACAAGGAGCTCGTCGGCAACGTGTCGCTGCGGGTGCTGCCCACCGAGCGGCCGGACGCCTGGGAGGTGCAGGGCCGCGGTGAGCTGGCGCTGGCCATCCTGGTCGAGCAGATGCGCCGCGAGTCCTACGAGCTGACCGTCGGCAAGCCGCAGGTGGTCACCAAGGAGATCGACGGCAAGACCTGCGAGCCGGTCGAGCGGCTGACCATCGACGCCCCGGAGGAGTACCTGGGCGCCATCACCCAGCTCCTCGCCACCCGCAAGGGCCGGATGGAGCAGCTGGTCAACCACGGCACCGGCTGGATCCGGATGGAGTGGCTGGTCCCGGCGCGCGGCCTGATCGGCTTCCGCACCGAGTTCCTCACCGACACCCGGGGCACCGGCATCCTGCACCACGTCTTCGAGTCGTACGAGCCGTGGTTCGGCGAGCTGCGGACCCGCCAGAACGGCTCCCTGGTCGCCGACCGGGCCGGCGCGGTGACCTCGTTCGCCATGATCAACCTGCAGGAGCGCGGCCAGCTCTTCGTCGAGCCGACCACCGAGGTGTACGAGGGCATGATCGTCGGCGAGAACTCCCGCTCCGACGACATGGACGTCAACATCACCAAGGAGAAGAAGCTCACCAACATGCGGGCCTCGACCTCCGACGAGACCGAGAAGCTGATCCCGCCGCGCAAGCTGTCGCTGGAGCAGGCCCTCGAGTTCTGCCGCGAGGACGAGTGCGTCGAGGTGACCCCGAGCGCGGTGCGGATCCGCAAGGTGGTGCTGGACCAGACCCAGCGCGGCCGGATGGCCGCCCGCCGCAAGCACGCCGGCTGACCACAGCGCCACCCCGGAGCCCGGCCCGCCACCCCGGCGGACCGGGCTCCGCCCTTCCCGGATCAGGCGGGTCTGGTGGCCTGGAGGGCCAGGATGTCGGGGACGGGGCCGGGGCCGGACTCGCGGACGGCGGTCAGGGTCAGGCCGGCGGCCGTGACGGCGTTGAGCAGGTCGGCCAGGGGCAGGTGCCAGGCGCCGACCCGGGCACGCACACCGGTGGAGTTCCAGGACCGGAAGGTGCGCTCCCGCTCGGCGTACCCGCCGTCGATCACGGCCCGGCCCGGCTCGGAGCGGTCGGCGAACGCCCCGACGAAGCAGGGGTGCACGCCGACGTGGACCAGCCGCCCGCCGGGCGCCAGCACCCGGGCCGCCTCGGCGATCGCCGCCGGGTAGTCGGGCATGTCGGTGTGGGCGAGCAGGCAGGTCACCGCCGGCAGGGCGCCGGCCGGCAGCGGCAGCGCGGTCGCGTCGGCCCGGGCCACCGGGAGCCGCCCCCGGGCGTGGCGCAACTGCCCACCCGACAGGTCCACCCCGACCGGCTGCCAACCCAGCCGGCGCAGCTCGGCGGCGTGCGCCCCGGTGCCGCAGCACAGGTCCAGGCAGGTCCCGGCGCCGGGACCGAGCAGCTCGGCCAGCACCGACCGGACCCGGTCGCTGTAGTCGGTGGCGGTGGTCGTGACGTAGTCGTCGTACCAGTCGGCGATGGCGTCGTACGCGGCGGTCGTCATCTCCGCACGTTAGACGCGGCACGGGCCGGACCGCAGCCCCCGTGACGATCCGCTACGGTCACCGGCATGACCTGGGAGGATCTCGACGCGCACCTGGACAAGGTGCCCGGCACCGTCTCGGCGTACGTCGGGCGGCTCGGCGCGGCGCCCACCTGGACCCGGCACGCCGACGCCACCCACTACGCGGCCAGCACCATGAAGGTCGCCGTGCTGGTGGCGCTGCACCGCGCCGCCGAGGCCGGCCGCCTCGACCTGGACGCGCCGATCCCGGTGCGCAACAGCTTCGACTCCGCCCTGCCCGGCGCGCCCCGGTTCACCAACGCCCAGCACTACGACAACGACGACGCGGTCTGGGCACGGGTGGGCGGCACCGCGCCGCTGCGCTGGCTCGCCGAACGGATGATCGTCCGCTCCAGCAACCTGGCCACCAACATCTGCATCGGTCAGGTCGGGCTGCCCGCCGTGGCCGAGGCGTGGACGCTGGCCGGGGCCCGGCACAGCGTCACCGGCCGGGGCATCGAGGACTTCGCCGCCCGCGACGCCGGCATCGACAACCTGGTCACCGCCGCCGACCTGGCGGCGCTGCTCGGTGGCCTGGCGCTCGGCGCCGGCCGACCCGGCCCGCTCGCCCCGCCAGCCGGCTGCGCGGCCATGCTGGACGTGCTGTTCGCCCAGGAGCACCGCGAGGACCTCGCCGCCGGCCTGCCCGAGGGGACCCGGATCGCGCACAAGAACGGCTGGGTACGCGGCATCCGGCACGGCGCCGGCGTGGTCTTCCCCGACGACGCACCCCCGTACGCCGTCGTGGTCTGCACCACCACCGACCTGGCCGACGGCGGGCCGAGCGGCGAGGAGGTCGAGGACGACGCGTGCCGCCTGATCGCGCACGTCTCCGCGCGGGTCTGGGCCGCCCGGCACGACCTGGCCGGCTGAGGGCTACTCCAGCAGGTTCGCGCGCAGCGCCGCCAGCGTCCGGTCGGTCAGCCCGAGGCCGTCGCGCAGGTACGCGTCGAAGGTGCCGTGCACCCGGCGCACCTCGTCGTAGGCGGCGTCCAGGTATTCCGGGCGCACCTCCAGCAGCGGCCGGGCGACCGCCGGATCGAGGTCCGGCCGGCGGCGGGTCATGGCGGCCAGCAGCACCTCCCGCAGGCTCTCGGTCAGCTCGTTGTGCCGCAGGTAGTCGGCGCGGATCACCGGCTCGTCCACGCCGAGCGCGGTGAGCAGCACCACCGACAGCCAACCGGTGCGGTCCTTGCCGGCCGAACAGTGGAACAGCAGCGGCAGGTTCGCCCCGTCGGCGGCCAGCCACACCGCCGTCCCGAAGCCCTCCCGGGCCGACTCCCCGGTGACGAACCAGCGGTAGATCCCCGCCATCGCCCCCGGCATGCCGTCCCGGGCCAACTCCTCGTACGCGTCGAGGTCGTGGCCGAGCAGCACCGCCGAGACGTAGGTGAACACCGGGTGGGCCGCGTCGTAGACCGGCAGGTGCACCACCCGCGGCTCGCCGGCCAGGCGGTCGGGCGGCGCGACCGCCTGTTCGGTGGCGTGCCGCAGGTCCACCACGCAGGCCGGGGCCAGCTTGGCCAGCACCGGCAGGTCCTCGTCGGTGAGCCGGCCGAGCGCCGCCGTGCGGATCAGCCGCCCGGGGCGTACCCGCCGCCCGTCCGCGGTGAGCAGCCCGCCCAGGTCACGGGCGTTCGGCGCGCCCACCAGCTCCCAGTCCCGCCCGATCATCGGCCCTCCCCTGTTCGCCGCCAGCTCCGTATAGGGTGCCGCACATGACGATCGCCGCGGTACGCACCCACCGGCTCTCGGCCCCCTTACACACCCCGTTCGTCACCGCGCTGCGCCGCACCACCACCGTGGACACCCTGGTCGTCGAGGTGGTGGACACCGACGGGCGGTCGGGTTTCGGCGAGGCGCCGCAGGTCTGGCAGGTCACCGGCGCGTCGATCGCCGGCGCCGAGGCGTGCGTGCAGCACCTGCTGGGGCCGCTGCTGACCGGGCGGGACGCCGACGACCTCCAGGCCCGCTGCGCCGAGGTGCGCCGCGCCGTGGTGGGCAACGAGTCGGCCCGCGCCGCCGTCGACGTGGCCCTGCACGACCTGGCCGCGCGGCGGCTCGGCGTACCCCTGGTGCGGTTGCTCGGGGGCACCACGCTGCGCGTCCCGACGGACGTCACGCTGGCCGCGGGCGACGCGGTGGACCTGGCCGCGGCGGCCACCCGGCGCCGGGCCGAGGGATTCACCGTGCTGAAGCTCAAGGTCGGCACCGACGCGCGGGGCGACCTGGACCGGGTGCGCGCGGTCCGCGCCGCGGTCGGGCCGGAGGTGCGGATCCGGCTGGACGCCAACCAGGGCTGGACCCCGCGCGAGGCGGTCCGGGTGATCCGCGGGATCGAGGACGCCGGGCTCGACGTCGAGCTGGTCGAGCAGCCGGTGCACCGGCGCGACCTGGACGGGCTGGCCTGGGTCAGCGACCGGGTGGAGCTGCCGATCCTCGCCGACGAGTCGGTCTTCGACCTGCGCGACCTGGTCGAGGTGATCCGCCGGCGGGCGGCCGACATGGTCAACGTGAAGCTGGCCAAGTGCGGCGGCCTGCACACCGCCCGGACGCTGCTCGACCTGGCCGCCGCGCACGGCATGGGCACCATGGTCGGCTCCATGATGGAAAGCCAGGTGGGCCTCGGCGCGGCGGCAAGCCTGGTCGCCGCCTACGGCACCACGGCCGTGTCGGACCTGGACGCCGCCTGGTGGCTCGCCTGGTCGCCGGTCGCAGGCGGGATCCGGTACGACGGCGCGACCGTCGTGCTGCCGGACGCGCCCGGGCTCGGCATCGCCAACGTGAATGAAGCAAAGGTTCAACCGCGTGGTTGAGTGCCGTTGGAATTTTTCATAGGGTCGTGAAGTGGGGGTGGGCATGGAGCTTCAACCGGGCCGCGAGGCCGTCGTCCGGGTCCCGGTGGCGACCCTCTGGGCCAGCCCTGAGGCGGTCCGTCCCGTCGACCGCCCCGCGCTGGGTGATCCGCCGGACGTCGCCGCCTGGATCGCCGGCATGGACCGTGACCAGCAGGTCGGCGATTGCGTCCTGACCCAGCTGCTGCTCGGCGAGCGGGTGCGGGTCACCGAGCTTCGCGCGGACGGCTGGGCCCACGTCGTCGCCCTGGCGCAGCCCGCCGCCAAGCTCGACGTCCGCGGCTACCCGGGGTGGCTGCCCGCCGCCCAGCTCGCTGCCCCGGCGAAGCCTGGCCCACCGGCCACCCCGCTGGTCGTGGACACCGTCCACACCGCGCTGCGCACCGCCCCCGACGGCCCGCCGGCCCTGGCCGGCGTGGTCCTCGGCACCCGCCTCACGCCGGCCGGGCGGCCCGTGGACGGCTGGCGGCCGGTGCTCGCGCCCGGAAGGTCCGAGCCGCTCTGGGCCCCGGAGGGCGACCTGGTCCCGCTGCCCGCCGAGCGGCCGGAGGCCAAGGAGGTGCTCGCCCTCGCCGAGCGGCTGCGCGACCTGATCTACATCTGGGGTGGGCTGTCCACCGACGGCATCGACTGCTCCGGCCTGGTGCACCTGGCCTGGCGCCGGCACGGCCTGACCCTGCCCCGGGACGCCGACGACCAGGCCGAGGCGACCACGCCCCTGGCGCTGGGCGAGGAACGCCCCGGCGACCTCTACTTCTTCGCCCGGCCCGGCCGGCGGATCCACCACGTCGGCATCGTCAGCACCGAGCCGCAGGGCGAGGTACGGCGGATGCTGCACGCCTGCTACGTGAAGCGCCTGGTCGTCGAGGAGCGGCTCCCCCCGGACCGGGAGGCCACCCTGGTCGGCGCCCACCGGATCTGACCCCGTACGCCGAAAGGGGCGCCCCGACCGGGGGCGCCCCTTTTTCGTGCGGTCCGGTCAGCGCCGGGCCTCGGCCAGCTCGCGGCGCCGGTCGCGCGACGACTTGACGAGGCTGGCCGCCGTGGCCGCGGCGAGGGTGCCCAGGATGACGGTGAGCGACAGCCAGATCGGGATGTGCGGGGCCCAGCCCACGTGCTCGCCGCCGTTGACGAACGGCAGGTTGTTGTCGGCGAGGGCCTCCAGGACCAGCTTGACCCCGATGAAGCCGAGCACCACGGCCAGGCCGTAGCTGAGGTAGATCAGCCGGTCCAGCAGGCCGCCGAGCAGGAAGTAGAGCTGCCGCAGCCCCATCAGCGCGAACACGTTCGCGGTGAAGACCAGGTACGGCTCCTGGGTGATGCCGAAGATCGCCGGGATCGAGTCGAGGGCGAAGATCAGGTCCGTGGTGCCGATCGCGATCATCACGACCAGCATCGGGGTGAACAGCCGCCGCCCGTTCTCGTGGGTGGTCATCCGCGCCCCGTCGAAGTCCCGGGACAGCGGCAGCGCCTTGCGGCTCCACCGGATCAGCAGGTTCTCGCTGAACTCGTCCTCGTCCGGCTCCCCCTGGCGGGCCAGGTTGACCGCCGTGTAGATCAGGAACGCGCCGAAGATGTAGAACACCCAGGAGAACTGGGAGATCAGCGCGGCGCCGGCGGCGATGAAACCGCCCCGCATGACCAGCGCCAGCAGGATGCCGACGAGCAGCACCTTCTGCTGGTACTGCCGGGGCACCCCGAAGCGCCCCATGATGATCACGAAGACGAAGAGGTTGTCAACCGAGAGGCTGTATTCGGTGAGCCACCCGGTGTAGAACTGGCCCGCGATGCTGGGGCCTGAGGCGAGCCACAGGCCCGCGCCGAAGAGCAGGGCCAGCCCCACGTACAAGCCGACCCACAGGCTCGACTCGCGGACGCTGGGCTCGTGCGGGCGGCGACCGATGATGAACAGGTCGACCAGCAGGACCGCGGTCATCGCGACCAGGGTTCCCGCCCACACCCATCCGGACACGTTCAAATCCATCCTCCGGCAGACACACAGCGTCGGGCACACCGTACGCCGGGTGAGGGGCCGGGGTGCGTCGACGCTGACTCTGGTGACTGTCGGAGGTCTCTTCCGCCACCGGCCCCACAGGACCGCTGACCGACGGAGCCGGGTCGCGCCACCGGGGGTCCGGCGCGCTTCCGTGCTGACGACTCCGTCGCGAGGGAATACTCCCCTCCTCGGCCGCCATTGTTCACCATCGTCCCGGGCCGCCGCATCTTCGGGGTCCCCTTTGCCGGGGTAAGGGTGTTCTGGTGTGGGGCAGGTCTCGCGGCGCAGGGCGTCCTAGGAGGCTAGGTGCCCGGGTGGGCCACGTCGGCGTGCGGGCCCGGGCGCTCTACGACGCGGGGATCAGCGGGTCGGCGAACGACCACCCGGCCGCCAGCAGGGCGTCGCAGGCGGCGACGGCCGCCGCCAGGCGTTCCTCGTGCGGCCCGCGCAGCTCGACCACCGGCACCCCGCAGCCGGCCAGCTCCTCGCGGAACCGCCCGGTCATCCAGGCCCGCAGGTGCTCCCCGTCGCGCAGGCCGTCGTCGGCGAAGGGCACCCCCTCGTGGTCGGTCAGCAGGCACAGCGCCGGCCGGCGGGCGGCCGCCCGGACCGCCTCCGACGAGGACCCGAGGTAGCGCTCCTCCCAGATCGCGGTGGCCCGCGCGTCGGTGTCGCAGAACAGCAGCGGGCCGCTGGTGCGGGCCGCCACATCCTCGGCGGCCTGCTGCTCCCGGACCACCTCGACGAAGTCGGCCCGGTCCCACGTGACGTCGAAGATCGTCGCCTCCGGCCGGACCTGCCGCAGCCCGGCCAGCTTGCGCTCGGTCAGCTCGCGGCCGTACTCGGGGACCCAGGGGGCGCCGTAGTGGGCGGCGAGCGCCGCCGCCATCGTCGTGGTGCCCGTGGACTCGGCACCCACCACCACGACCCGGCGGACCAGCCAGGCCCGCACCGGCGGGCTCAGGCGCCACCAGTGCGCCACCGGGTCCGCGCGCACCGCGGTGCCGGAGACCGGCACCACCCGCCGGTCCAGGTCCACGCAGACCGCGACCGCGTCGAACCGGCGGGCCAACTCCGCGCCGTACGCCTCGGAGGAGAAGACCGCGTCCACCGGCTCCCCGCCGAGCGCGTCGGCGAACACCGCGCAGTGCAGGTCCCAGACCGCCGGGTCGGCGTAGTCCACGGGATGGTCGTCGTACCGGCCGACGAACCGCACCCACGGTGTGGCCGCGTGCGCCTCGCGCAGCCAGGCCAGCCGCAGGTCGAGCGGGATCGACTCGCGCCGGGACGGTGCGACCACCACGGTGACGGCCGCGCAGCGGGCCGCGGCGGCCTCGACGAGCGCGTGGTGCCCGGCGTGCGGCGGGTAGAACTTGCCCACCACCAGGCCGTGCCGGAACTCCCGACCCGGCCCGCTCCCCGCGCTCACGCGGCGACGGGAGCCGGGCCGGGCGGCACCGGGGTCGCCGCCGACCGCCGGCGCAGGTCCGCCCGCCACTCCCGCAGCCCGACCACGCAGAGCGCCAGGAAGATCAGGTAGAGGCCACCGGTCAACCAGAGTCCCTTGTACGCGTAGAGCGGGATGTAGATCAGGTCGGCGGCGATCCACAGCCACCAGCTCTCCACCAGCTTGCGGGTCTGGCCGTAGGTGGCCAGCAGCGACAGGGCGGTGGTGACCGCGTCGGCCAGCGGCACCGTGGAGTCGGTGGCCCGGTCCAGCAGCGCCCACAACCCGGCGGTGAGCAGCACCCCGGCCACGCCGAACGCCCACCACTCCCGCCGGCCGGTGCGGGCCACGGTCAGCCGGCTGCGCCGCTCCCCGCCAACGAGCCAGTGCCACCAGCCGTAGAGGCCGAGGACGACGTAGACGATCTGGAGGCCGGCGTCGGCGTACAGGCCGGCGGTCCAGAACAGCAGCATGAGCAGCAGCACGTTGGCGATGCCGATCGGCCAGTTGGCGATGTGCTGCCGGGCAACCAGCCAGACGTTGACCACACCCGTGGCGAAGCCGAGCAGCTCGGCCCAGGTGGTGCCGGCGCCCAGGACGGTGAACGCCGTGGCGGTGAGCCAGTCGAGCATGTGTGTCCCTCCCCCGTTTCCCGAGCGCACACCCTAGAGGGGGTGTGGCGCGGGGAACAGCCCCCCGGGGCGTACCCGGCGGCGGCCGCCGTGCGAGGCTTCCGGCATGGTTCTTGAGGTCGCGCTGATCGACGTTTCGCCCGGACACGAGGACGACTTCGCCGCCGCGTACGCGCAGGCGCGTCCAATCCTCGCCGGCACCGAGGGCTGCCGCTCGGTGCGGATGACCCGCGGCGTCGAGTCGCCGTCCCGGTTCGTGCTGCTGGTCGAGTGGGACTCGGTCGAGGCGCACGACGTCAACTTCCGGCAGAGCGAGCGCTTCGCGCGGTGGCGGGAGCTGATCGGCCCGCACTTCGCCGGCCCGCCGCTCGTCGAGCACTTCCTCGACGTGCCGGCCTGAGGCTGTCGTACCCCGGGCATAGCGTGCGCTCGACGCGCCGGCCGCCGGTTCCGACGGGCATCGGGGGCGCCGGACCCGGCGGCCACGCGCCACACGCCGCGCCGGGCTGACCGGCCTGCTCAGTCGGGCTCGTGGGGTTCGCGGGGCCGGGGCACCGGCGCGGGGCTGAGCCGCCGGGTCAGCAGCGCCATTGTCTCCGCCTCCGGCAGCGCGGCCACGAGCAGCCAGTCGACCAGTTGCTCGTAGCGGGCGACGTCCGCCTCGGTCACCAGCCGCAGGTCGGTGGTGAGCGTCTCCACGAGCACCGTGCGCGGGTCGGCCGGGTCCGGATACGCGTAGTAGGAGAACGGCGCGAGCGGGTGCAGATCGCCGTAGGACGACGCCTCGCGGGGCAGCAGCCGGACGGTCACGTGCGGCCATTCGGCGAGGACGGCCAGATGCCGGAGCTGGTCCCGCCACACCTCGGCGGGAAGGCCGCCCGGATCGCAGACGCGCTCGTCGATCAGCGCGGTGTAGTGCGGCGGGTCGGGCCGGCGCAGCACCTCCTGGCGCACCACGCGGGCCCGGACGTCGGCCTCCACGTCGACGTCGTCGGCGAGCAGCGCTCCGGCCGACACCCGCAGCCGGGCGTACTCGGGGGTCTGGAGCAGCCCGGGCACCAGCGCCGGCTGATAGTCCACGATGCGGACGGCGCCCGCCTCCAGCTCCGCGTACGACCGCTGCCGCTCCCCCATCTCGCCCAGCGCCCTGGACCAGCCGCGGCCGGTGGCGGCGTCCCGCGCGATGACGATCAGCTCGTCCCGCTGGTGGGGTGGCACGCCGTAGACGTCGAGCAGGTCCAGCACGTCGGCCAGATCCGGCCGGCTCTGCCCCAGCTCGATGCGGGACAGCTTCGATGTGGACGCCCAGCCGAGCCGGCCGCACACCTGCTCCAGGGTGAGCGACTCCCGGCGGCGCAGCCGGCGCAACTCCGCGCCGAGCCGCACCCGCCGGACCACAGGACTTGCTGACAACGGCATGTGCGCCTCCCCACCGTGGGAGAGTACGCATGACCGTCACTCAGGGCAATACCTTGCTCGCACAGAGCTATGGGCGGCCGTCAAGGACGGTAGGTGCCGAAGGACCAGACCAGGCCGGACAGGTCGCGGGCCACGTAGTCGCGGGAGCCGTAGTCGGTGTCGAACGGCGGCCGGACGATCTCCGCGCCGGCCGCCCGGGCCCGCGCGTGGTGCGCGTCGACGTCGTCCACGGCCACGTAGACGCGGTAGTCGTCGTCGGCCGGCCGGGTCGCCGGGGCGGGCCCCGGCCCGAGCATGACGAGACCGTCGCCGTAGCCGAGCTCGGCGTGCCGCACCGCGCCGTCGGGCCCCTCGTGCACCTCGTGGACGGTGAGGCCGAACGCGGACCGGAGGAAGTCGACGGCGGCGCGGGCGTCGGGATACCGGAGGACCGGGTAGATGCTTCGCATGACTCCGAGTCTGCCGCCTGGGCGTCAGGCCGGATTGGACGAATGTGACCCGGCCAGCGCCGCGGGCGTCGCCCCGGCGAACTCGCGGAACTCCCGGATCAGGTGCGACTGGTCGTAGTAGCCGAACCGCACCGCCAGCTCGGCCCACCCGTCCCCGCCCCGATCCGCGTCACCCCGTCGGCCGCTCGGGGGTGGGGCCACCGTCGGCGCGGTGACCAGCGTGCGGCCCGCCACCGCGTACGCCCGCTGGAAGCGCAGCAGCCGGGCGACGGTCTTCGGCGGGAGGCCGAACTCCCGCCGGAACCGGACCGCCAGGTGGCGGCGGCTCCACCCGACCTCCTCGGCCAGCGCGCCGACGCCCAGGGCCCCGCCGCTGCCGTCGAGGAGCCGCCAGGCCCCCACCAGGCGCGGATCGACCGGCCCGGTCACCGCCAGCCGGCCGGCGAACGCGGCGTCGAGCCGGGCGAACCGACCCGCCCAGTCGGGCAGTTCGACCAGGTCGTCGCGGAGCCGGACCAGCCACCCGCCGAGCCGGTCGACCGGAACCGCGCGGTTGGCCAGCTCGCCCAGCGGCAGCCCGAGCAGCCGGCGCGCGGCCGGGGCGGCCAGCAGCACCTGCACCCCGGCGCCCTCGCCGGCCGTGCGCGTCGCGCACCAGCCGTCGAACGGCCCGGCCAGGAAGGCGCTCGTCCCGTGCGCACCCCGGTCGGCGGCCCGCGGGTCGGTGACATCGAGCGGGGCGCCCCACCCGAGGATCAGCACCACGAAGGCGCCGGCCGCCTCCCGGCGCACCAGCGGGCCGGCCGAGCGCTCGCGGTAGCCCAGGTAGCGATCGACGTAGGGCCGGAGGCGGGGGTCGGGGAGCCCGATCACGGCCTCGGTGAGCACGCCGGCCTCCCCCTGTCCCGGGCCGTCACTTCACCCCGGCGGCGTCCATCCCGCGGAGTTCCTTCTTCAGGTCGGCGACCTCGTCGCGGATCCGGGCGGCCAGCTCGAACTGCAGCTCCCGCGCGGCGGCGAGCATCTGGTCGTTGAGCTCCTGGATGAGGTTGGCCAGGTCGGCCCGGGCCATGCCCTCCCGGGACGGGGTCGCCGCGCCGCCGCGACTGCGGCTGCGGGTCTCCTTGACCGGCGCCTTGCCCCGCGACAGCTGCCGGACGGCCCCGCCGACCCGGCTGTTCTCGGTGTCCTCGGCCTCGCGGTAGATGTCGTCGAGGATGTCGTGGATCTTCTTCCGCAGCGGCTCGGGGCTGATCCCGTTGGCCTCGTTGTGGGCGATCTGCTTGGCCCGGCGCCGGTTCGTCTCCTCGATCGCCTGGGCCATCGACGGGGTGATCTTGTCGGCGTACATGTGGACCTGGCCCGAGACGTTACGGGCCGCGCGGCCGATGGTCTGGATGAGCGACCGGCCGCTGCGCAGGAAGCCCTCCTTGTCGGCGTCGAGGATCGCCACCAGGGAGACCTCGGGCAGGTCGAGGCCCTCGCGGAGCAGGTTGATGCCCACCAGCACGTCGTAGTCGCCCTTGCGCAGCTCGCGCAGCAGCTCGACCCGGCGCAGCGTGTCGACCTCGGAGTGCAGGTAGCGCACCCGGATGCCGTTCTCCAGCAGGTAGTCGGAGAGGTCCTCGGCCATCTTCTTGGTCAACGTGGTGACCAGGACCCGCTCGTCGCGCTCGGTCCGCAGCTTGATCTCGTGCATCAGGTCGTCGATCTGGCCCTTGGTGGGCTTCACGACGACCTCGGGGTCGATCAGGCCGGTGGGGCGGATCACCTGCTCGACGAACTCGCCCTGGGCCTGCTCCAGCTCCCACGGGCCCGGGGTCGCGGAGAGGAAGACCATCTGGCCGACCCGCTCCAGGAACTCGTCGAAGCGCAGCGGCCGGTTGTCGGCCGCGCTGGGCAGCCGGAAGCCGTGGTCGATCAGCATCCGCTTGCGGGAGGCGTCGCCCTCGTACATGCCGCCGATCTGCGGGATGGTCACGTGCGACTCGTCGACCACGGTCAGGAAGTCGTCGGGGAAGTAGTCGAGCAGGCAGTGCGGGGGGCTGCCCGGCAACCGCCCGTCCATGTGCATCGAGTAGTTCTCGATGCCGGAGCAGAACCCGACCTGGCGCATCATCTCGATGTCGTAGGTGGTGCGCATCCGCAGCCGCTGCGCCTCCAGCAGCTTGCCCTGCCGCTCCAGCTCGGCCAGCCGCTCGGCCAGCTCGGCCTCGATGTCGCGGATCGCCCGCTCCATCCGCTCCGGGCCCGCCGCGTAGTGGGTCGCCGGGAAGATGACAAGCCCGTCGACCTCCTTGACGACGTCACCGGTGAGCGGGTTGAGGTAGTAGAGCTTCTCGACCTCGTCGCCGAACAGCTCGATCCGGACGGCCAGCTCCTCGTAGGCCGGGATGATCTCCAGCGTGTCGCCGCGGACCCGGAAGGTGCCGCGCTGGAAGGCCATGTCGTTGCGCGTGTACTGGATGTCGACCAGCCGGCGCAGCAGCTGGTCGCGGTCGAGCTCCTGCCCGACGGCCACCCGCACGGCCCGGTCGAGGTATTCCTCCGGGGTGCCCAGGCCGTAGATCGCCGACACCGTCGCCACCACGATCACGTCGCGGCGGGTGAGCAGCGACATGGTCGCCGAGTGCCGCAGCCGCTCGACCTCCTCGTTGATCGAGGAGTCCTTCTCGATGTAGGTGTCGGTCTGCGGGATGTAGGCCTCGGGCTGGTAGTAGTCGTAGTAGGAGACGAAGTATTCGACCGCGTTCTGCGGCAGCAGCTCGCTGAACTCCTTGGCGAGCTGCGCGGCGAGGGTCTTGTTGGGCGCGAGCACCAGGGTGGGCCGCTGCAGCCGCTCGACCAGCCACGCCGTGGTGGCGCTCTTGCCGGTGCCGGTCGCACCGAGCAGCACCGTGTTGCGGTCGCCGCGTCGCACCCGACGCTCAAGGTCGTCGATGGCTGCCGGCTGGTCGCCGGCCGGCTGGAACTCGCTGACGACCTGGAAGCGGCCGTCGAGCCGGGGAATGTCGAGCGCCATGACCTCAACGGTACGCCGGACGTCCGACACTTCCGGGCCGAGCGCGCACCGTCCCTGATCGGCTTCGATATTCCCATTGTGTGGCTCATCTCACCGGACTACCCTCGTACCGTAGGCCGCTCGCGGCGGCCGACCGGGCAAGGTGGCCGCCCCTCCGGGGCCCGGCCGCCCCCGGCACCGGGGGTCGCAGCACCCGAGAAACCGGCGTGCGCACCCGAGGTGGTCGCGCTCGACGCGCTGACCGGCCGCCGCGAGCGCCCCTGCTCGTCACCGAAACCCGGCAGCGGCGTTGTGCACTCGTGGAGACCTCTCCCGGACGCCGGCCGCGACGCGCTCGCACCCGCGACACCGGCCCCCTCCCCACCGATGACACCGGCCCCGCCCCGCCCTCCGACGCTGCCGCACCCGGGCCGGCAGGCGACGCCGTGCCCGCTTCCCCCGCCGACGCGGCGCCCACCGGGCGGGACCCTGCGGATCGTGGCGACCCACCGGCCGGCACCAGCGGCAGGTCGACCGGCTCGCGGCGGCGTGGAGCAACGCCCGCCGGCCAGAGCATCCTCGACGCCCCCACCCTGCCCGGTGCGACGGCCGTCCCCCGCGAACCCGGCCGCGGTCACCGCCGTGCCGGCGCCGCGACCGGCCGACCCGCGAGCGCCGCCGGCCGCCGCCCGCGCGCCGACCCCGCCGCGGCGGAACGGCCGGCCGACCCGTTCGAGCCGACCGGCGTCCCCGAGCTGGACGGGACCGGCGACCCACCCGACCGACCCAACCGCCGCCGGGCCGCCCTGATCGCGCTCGCGGCCGCCGCCACGGCCTCGGCGGCCGCCCTGGTCGCCGGGCTGCTGAGCTGGTCGCCCGAGCCGGCCGGGCCCACCGGGACGGCCCGCCCGCTCACCGCGGCCGAGGCCGACCGGCTGGCCGCCCTGCGGGTCACCAACCAGCGGGACGTCCGCGCCGGGGTCCGGGTCATCGTGGGTGAGGGCGGTGGCCGTACCGAGCTGGTCGGCTGGGTCGACTGGGCCCGGCCCCTGGTCTACCTGGACGTCAGCGGCCCCGGGGCGGGCGCCGAACGGGGCCTGGTGCAGGCGACCGCGTCGACGCTGCTCGTGCGGCCCGATCTCACCGCGACGCCCGCCCCGGCGCCGCCCCCGCTGGTGCCCCCGGGCGACCGGTGGCGGCTGCGGGAGCTGCCGGCCGGGCGGGGCCTGCCGGCGGTGCGGGACCTGCTGCTCGGGCTCGGCGCCGCCCGGGTCGACGCGGCCGAACCTGAGGCCCGCTGGCTGCGCGGGGAGACCGTCCACGGGGTACCGGTGGACGTCTTCCAGGCCCCGCTCACCGCCCTCCGGCCGGCCGGCGGCCCGAGCACCCCGCGGGACCGGCAGCCCCGCCTCTGGGTCGACCGGGACGCCCGGCTGCACCGGCTGGCCGGGCGGCTGCCGGACGGGACCGCGGTGACCGTCGAGCTGGCCCGCACCGACCGTCCCACGCTGCGCCCGGTGGACGCGCTCGGCGGGCGTCCCGGGCTGCCCCGGGCAGTCACCGACGCCGAGGCCGACCGGCTGGCCCGGCTGCCCGCCCGGCTGCGAGCGGCCGGTGGAGCCGACCTGACCCTGTCCGCCCCCTCCGCCGACCTGCGCGGCACCGGGTGGGTGAGCTGGGCGGGCTCCGCCGCGTACCTCTCGGTGGAGGGCGACGACCCGGGACGCCGGACGCTGCTGCGGGCGCGGCCGGGAGACGTGGCCCGGCTCGTGCTGCCGGCGGACGGTCCGGCGGCCCCGCCGCTGCCCGCGCCGGCCGGCCTGGTCCGGGTGGCCGGGCGACCGCCCCGCGACGACGTGGAACGGCTGCTGGACACCGCGCTGCGAGGTGGCGGCACGGCCGCCGCGGCGGTCCGGATCCGCGACGACCGGGTGGCGGACCGGACGGTGGACGTCATCGAGGTACGCGACGGCCTGCGCTGGTGGCTCGACCGGGGCGGGCTGCCGCGCCGGCTGGAGCTGCGGACCGGGCAGGGCGTCTGGATCCGGCTGGACCTCGCGCCCGGGCGGGTGCCGGCGCTGCCCGGCGCCGAGCGGACGGTCAGCCGGCCGGCGAAACGCCCCTGAGCCGGCTCAGGGCCGCCAGCCGGTCCGCGCGGCCCACTCCTCGGCCCGCAGGTGCTCCTCGTCGAACCAGGGGTCCTTCAGCGTGCCGTAGGTGGCGCTGTCCGGCGCCGAGGCGGCCAGCTCCTGCTTGACCTGCAGGTACGCCGACCGCTGCTCCGGGTCGGCGCGCAGGTGGTCGCGCATCAGCAACGCGTACCGCCAGCCGGGCGAGTCGGCCACCCGCAGGTGCAGGTGCACCGGGCGGCCCGGGTCGGCGCTGCCGTGCAACCGCTTCGCCCCGCGGCGGCTGCCGGGCGGACGGGGGTTGTCCCACCACTCGCCGGGCAGCCGGGGGAAGCCGGCGTCGGCGAGCCGGTCGGCGAGCGGACCGTCCGCCTCCGCGAGCGACGGCACGGTGAGCTGGATGTCGATGACGTCCTTGGCGGCCAGCCCGGGCACGGCCGTGGAGCCGATGTGGTCGATCCGCAGGTCGGCGCCGGCGGCGTGCCGGATGCGGGCGGCCAGCCGGGCGTACTGCTGGGGCCAGGTCGGGTCGGGTTCGGTGAGCACCACCTGCTCGGGCCGCACGGCGAGGCGCTCCCGCACGTTGCGCTCGTAGGGCAGCAGTCGCCTGTGCCAGAGGGCGTCCACGGCGGCGTGCAGGTCGGCAAGCGTGCCGTCGTTGCCGAGCAGCACGTCGGCCACCGCCGCGCGGCGCGCGTCGTCGGCCTGCGCGGCGATCCGCCGCTCGGCCTCGGCGCGGTCCACGCCGCGGCCGCGGGCCAGCCGTTCCAGCCGGGTGGTCACGGCCGCCTGCACCACGAGCACCAGGTGGTACGTGGGCGCGAGCCCCACCTCGACCAGCAGCGGCACGTCGTTGACCACGACGGCGTCGGGGGGCGCCGCGGCGACCAGCGCGGCGGTGCGGGCGCGGACCCGGGGGTGGGTGATCGCCTCCAGCCGGCGGC
Organism: Micromonospora sp. NPDC005305; assembly: GCF_040607315.1. NCBI lineage: Bacteria > Bacillati > Actinomycetota > Actinomycetes > Micromonosporales > Micromonosporaceae > Micromonospora > Micromonospora sp. NPDC005305. The sequence goes on from NZ_JBEXGL010000013.1 coordinate 38,998, forward strand.
GGGCGGCCTCGTCGCCGAAGACCACGGCGCCCAGGGCGGCCCGGTCCAGCGCCCCGTCGGCGTCGAGGACCGTGTCGGAGAAGGTCGCCACGATCTCGGCGAGGCCCTCGCTGCCCGGGGCGACCACCTCGCGGGCGATCCGGTCCGCGTCGACGACCACCGCGCCGAGCGCGGCCAGCCGGCTGGACACCGCGCTCTTGCCGGACCCGATCCCGCCGGTCAACCCCACCCTCAGCACCGGGACAGTCAACCCGATCGCCGTTTCCGGTGCCAACCTGCCCCGGACATGGCGAGGGCCCCGCCCCCGGCGACCCGGTGGAACCGGATCGCGGGGACGGGGCCCGTCAGCGACTGCGCCAGGCTCGGACGTGCCGAGCCGTGGTCGTCACCGGGTCACTTGCCGCCGGCGAGCTTCTCCCGCAGCGCGGCGAGCGCCTCGTCGGTGGCAAGCGTGCCGGCCGGCTCCTCGGCCTGACGGCTCGGGGCCGAGGTCGAGGTGGTGGTGCCGGTGACGGCCGGGGCCGGGTTGGCAGCGGCCTCGGCGTCGGCGGCCCGGGAGGTCTGCACCTGCTTGGTGTGGGCCTCCCAGCGCTGGCGCGCCTCGGCGTACTGCTGCTCCCAGGTCTCGCGCTGCTTGTCGTAGCCCTCGAGCCACTCGCCCGTCTCCGGGTCGAAGCCCTCCGGGTAGATGTAGTTGCCCTGGTCGTCGTAGGTCGCGGCCATGCCGTAGAGGGTCGGGTCGAAGTGCTCCTCGCCCTCGACGAAGCCCTCGTTGGCCTGCTTGAGCGACAGCGAGATCCGGCGGCGCTCCAGGTCGATGTCGATGACCTTGACCATGACCTCGGAGCCGACCTGCACGACCTGCTCCGGGATCTCCACGTGGCGCTCGGCCAGCTCGGAGATGTGGACCAGGCCCTCGATGCCGTCGTCCACCCGGACGAAGGCGCCGAACGGCACGAGCTTGGTGACCTTACCCGGCACGATCTGCTGGATCGCGTGGGTGCGGGCGAACTGACGCCACGGGTCCTCCTGGGTCGCCTTCAGCGACAGCGAGACCCGCTCGCGGTCCAGGTCGACGTCCAGGACCTCGACCTCGACCTCCTGGCCCACCTCGACGACCTCGGACGGGTGGTCGATGTGCTTCCAGGAGAGCTCGGAGACGTGCACCAGGCCGTCCACGCCGCCCAGGTCGACGAACGCGCCGAAGTTGACGATCGAGGACACGACGCCCTTGCGGACCTGGCCCTTCTGCAGCTTGTTGAGGAACTCGGTGCGCACCTCGGACTGCGTCTGCTCGAGCCAGGCCCGGCGGGACAGGACCACGTTGTTGCGGTTCTTGTCCAGCTCGATGATCTTGGCTTCGAGTTCGCGGCCGACGTACGGCTGCAGGTCACGGACCCGCCGCATCTCGACGAGCGAGGCGGGCAGGAAGCCGCGCAGGCCGATGTCGAGGATGAGACCACCCTTGACGACCTCGATGACCGAGCCGCGGACGACGCCGTCCTCGTCCTTGATCTTCTCGATCGTGCCCCAGGCCCGCTCGTACTGCGCCCGCTTCTTGGAGAGGATCAGACGCCCCTCCTTGTCCTCCTTCTGGAGAACAAGGGCCTCGATGTGGTCACCGACCGAGACGACCTCGGCGGGGTCCACGTCGTGCTTGATCGACAACTCCCGAGAGGGGATGACGCCCTCGGTCTTGTAGCCGATGTCGAGCAGGACCTCGTCCCGATCGACCTTGACGACGGTGCCTTCGACAATGTCGCCGTCGTTGAAGTACTTGATGGTCTCGTCGATCGCGGCGAGGAAAGCTTCCTCGGAACCGAGATCGTCGTGCGTGACCTTGTTGGCGCTCGAGGGGGCCTCGATGCTGCTCGTCATGTGGGCGGTTGCTCCGGTCGGATGGGTTGTCACAGCAGGCGTGGCGTCGCGGTGACCTGTCCGCGCCAGCGGATCCGTCGCCGGGCACACCGAACGATCGCCATGAGAAGATCATTAGTGGCTCCGGTGACCGCGCACCTGCTCCCTGCCGAGGCACACGATCCGCGAGCGCATCGTCTAGCCTACCCGCTGCATTACCACAGCGTGCAAGCCCTCCCAGGTCTCCTCGGGCTCGCCAGCTGCGAAAGCGGAGATTTCGCGCGGTAAGGTGCCACAGCTGTCTCGTCCGTCACATCTGTCCCACCCGCCACAGCGCCGTCGGGGAGCGGCCCGCCCGCCGCAGCCGGCGCCCCGGGGCCTAGCGTGGGCGGGTGGACGACGACAGGGTGACCCGGCGCCGGGTGGGCGCCGGCGAGGTGCGCCGCGCCAACCGGGGCTGGTGGGACGCCGACGCCGACGCCTACCAGGCCGAGCACGGCGCGTTCCTCGGCGAGGTGGACTTCGTCTGGTGCCCGGAGGGGCTGCGCGAGGCCGACGCCCGGCTGCTCGGCGAGGTGACCGGCCGCCGGATCCTGGAACTCGGCTGCGGCGCGGCCGCCGCCGCCCGCTGGCTCGCCACGCAGGGCGCCCGGCCGGTCGCCCTGGACCTGTCCGCGGGCATGTTGCGGCACGCCGCCGAGGCCGCCGCCCGCACCGGGGTACGCGTGCCGCTCGTGCAGGCCGACGCCCTCGCCCTGCCGTTCGCCGACGCCGCCTTCGACACGGTGTGCACGGCGTTCGGCGCGATCCCGTTCGTGGACGACTCGGCGGCGGCGATGCGCGAGGTGGCCCGGGTGCTGCGCCCGGGCGGCCGGTGGGTCTTCTCGGTCACCCACCCGATGCGCTGGATCTTCCTGGACGACCCGGGCGGGGGCGGGCTGACCGCCGTGCACTCCTACTTCGACCGCTCCCCCTACGTCGAGCAGGACGAGCACGGCGTGGCCACGTACGTCGAGCAGCACCGCACGCTCGGCGACCGGATCCGGGAACTGGTCGGCGCCGGCTTCCGCCTGCTGGACCTCGTGGAACCGGAGTGGCCGGCGGGACACGAGGGGATCTGGGGGCAGTGGAGCCCGCTGCGCGGCCGGCTATTCCCCGGCACCGCCATCTTCGTGGCGGAGAAGCCGGCCGCCGGCTGAGGGCGTCGTTTCCGCTCACCCGGCCCGGGTACGCCGAGTGCATGGCCGAGAAGGAGTTCCGCAGCGGTGACCACGTCTCCTGGGCCAGCCACAGCGGCCGGGCGTACGGCGTGGTCAAGGAGAAGCTCGTCGACCGCACGCACGTACGCGGGCACGCGGTGAACGCGTCGCCGGAGGAGCCGCAGTACCGGATCCGCAACGACGACTCGGGCCGGGACGTCGCCCACCGACCGGAGGTGCTGCGCCATGAGCCGAGGTGACGACCCGCAGCAGACGTACCGGGAGTTCACCGACGCGGTGAACATGAAGCCGGGCGAACTCCAGACGTGGCTGGAGACCGACGAGTCCAAGCACGTCGGCTGGCGCAAGGGCACCCGGGGCGGCGAATCGGTGGGCCACGAGTCCGGCCGGCGGATCATCGACCTGCTGCGCCGCAAGCGCGACCAGCTCACCGCAGCCGACTACAAGCACATGCGCAAGGTCGTCGGGTACGTCCGGCGGCACATGGCCCAGCGACCCAGCGGCGACGTGCGCCGGACGCGGTGGCGGTACTCCCTCATGAACTGGGGCCACGACCCGGTCAAGGGCCCGCTCCCGCCGCCCGGCGGCCCGTCCCGCAAGGCCCTCGAACGGCACGGCACCCCGCCGAAGGAGCGCCGGGGGCCGGGACGCTGAGGTCGCGCGCTTGACCCTGTCACTGACGGCAGGGTCGGACGATCGGCGGCATGAACGAGGAACAGCAGCGGGTCGTGGTGGTCACCGGCGCGGGCACCGGCATCGGCCGGGCCACGGCCCGAGCCTTCGGCGCCGCGGGCGCCCGCGTCCTCGCCGTGGGCCGGCGGCCCGGGCCACTGGCGGAGACCGCCGCCGACGATCCCCGGATCACCCCGGTCACCGCCGATGTGACCGACGCCGACGCGCCGACCCGGGTGGTCGGTGCCGCCCTCGACCGGTACGGCCGGCTGGACGTGCTGGTGAACAACGCCGGAATCGCCGGCGGGGGCCCGCTCGCCGGGCTGGACGAGCGGGCGGCCCGCCGCCAGCTCGACACGAACCTGGTGGCGCCGATCCGGCTGGCGCACGCCGCGGTCGAGCCGCTGGCCGCGACCCGCGGCATGATCGTCAACGTCACCACCACCGTCGGCCAGCGCGCCTGGCCGGGCAGCTCGGTGTACGCGGCGGGCAAGGCCGCCCTCGACTCGCTGACCCGCAGCTGGGCGGTGGAGCTGGCCCCGCGCGGCGTCCGGGTCGTGGCGGTGGCCCCGGGCGCCATCGACACACCCATCGGCGAACACCAGGGCCTCTCCCCGGACCAGCGCGCCGCGGTACGCCGCTGGCAGCTCGACCACACGCCCCTCGGGCGGCTCGGCCGGCCCGAGGACGTAGCGTGGGCGATCCTGCGGCTCTGCGACCCGGCGGCGGCGTTCGTCACCGGCGTGGTGCTGCCGGTGGACGGCGGGGCGCTGGTCGCGTGACGGGCCGGGCAGGCTCCGGTGACCGGCCGCGCCGGATCGGCGAGGTGGGGATGACCCGGCCGGGGTGAAGCCGCCACCCCGGCGCAGCGGAGTTGACCATGGGACGGAGGGCTCGGGTGCGGATCGGCGAGCTGGCGGCGGTGACCGGCTGCACCCCGCGCGCCCTGCGGCACTACGAGGAGCAGGGCCTGATCACCTCGGCGCGGGCGGCGAACGGCTACCGGGAGTACGACGCTGTGGCGGTCACCCGGGTCCGCAACATCCGGCACCTGCTCGGCGCCGGGCTGACCCTGGACGACGTCCGGGTCTTCCTGCCCTGCCTCGACGGGGACGTGGCCGCCGCGCCGCCCTCCCCCGCCGGGCTGCGGGTGGGGCGTGAGCGGCTGGCCGTGCTGGACGCCCGGATCGCCGCCCAGCTCGCGGTCCGGGACCGGCTCGCGGCCGCCCTGCGCGACGCGGCCGCGGCCCTCGCCGACGACGCCGACCCACCGCCGGCGTCGGGCCCCGCCCCACGCCCGCCACGGGTCTCGTCGACAACCGGTCCGGCGCTTTAACAATCTTGGACAGTCACCGTTCGCTCCGAACGGCAACTGTCCGAGATCCTGACTGTCGGCGCGTCGGTGTCAGTGGTCGGCGCTGTTCCAGTCGCGGCCCTCGCCCACGGAGACCTCCAGCGGCACGGAGAGCGGGTGCGCCTCCCCCATCTCCTTGCGCACCAGCGCCTCCAGGATCTCCCGCTCGCCCGGGGCGACCTCGAAGACCAGCTCGTCGTGCACCTGGAGCAGCATCCGGGAGCGCAGCCCGGCGTCGCGCAGCGCGGTGTCGACGTGCAGCATGGCGACCTTGATGATGTCGGCCGCGGAGCCCTGGATGGGGGCGTTCAGCGCCATCCGCTCGGCCATCTCCCGGCGCTGCCGGTTGTCGCTGACCAGGTCGGGCAGGTAGCGGCGGCGGCCCAGGATGGTGGAGGTGTAGCCGTCCTGCCGGGCCCGCGCCACCACCTCCTGGAGGTAGTCGCGCACCCCGCCGAAGCCGGCGAAGTAGTTCTCCATCAGCCCGCGCGCCTCCTCGGCGGTGATCCCGAGCTGCTGGGACAGGCCGAACGCGCTCAGCCCGTACGCCAGGCCGTAGTTCATGGCCTTGATCTTGCGGCGCTGGTCGGCGGTGACCTGGTCGACCTCGACGGTGAAGACCGAGGAGGCGGTGGCGGCGTGGAAGTCGTGCCCGGAGTTGAACGCCTCGATCAGCGCGTCGTCGGAGGACAGGTGCGCCATGATCCGCATCTCGATCTGGCTGTAGTCGGCGGTGAGCAGGCACTCGTAGCCCTCGCCGACCACGAAGGCGCGCCGGATCCGCCGCCCCTCCTCCGTGCGGATCGGGATGTTCTGCAGGTTGGGCTCGGTCGAGGAGAGCCGGCCCGTGGCGGCCACCGTCTGGTTGAAGGTGGTGTGGATCCGGCCGTCGTCGGAGACCGACTTGAGCAGCCCGTCGACGGTCATCTTGAGCTTGGCGACGTCGCGGTGGCGCAGCAGGTGCTCGAGCACCGGGTGCGGGTTCTGCGCGTAGAGCCACTGGAGGGCGTCGGCGTCGGTGGTGTAACCGGTCTTGATCTTCTTGGTCTTGGGCAGGCCCAGCTCGCCGAAGAGGATCTCCTGAAGCTGCTTGGGCGAGCCCAGGTTGAACTCCCGCCCGACCGCCGCGTAGGCGCCCTGGGCGGCGGCCTTCACCTCGGCGGCGAAGTGCGCCTCCAGCTCGGAGAGGTAGTGGGTGTCGGCCGCGATGCCGGTGCGCTCCATGGTGGCCAGCACCCGCATGAGCGGCAGCTCGACGCCGGCCATCAGCCGGGCGGACTGCTCGCCGTCGCGGGACAGCTCGGCGTCGATCGCGTCGGCCAGGTCGAGGGTCGCCCGGGCCTGGAGCATCAGGTTCTGCTCGGCGGCCCCGTCGTCGCCGAGCCCGTCGAGGGTGAGCTGGCCGCTCTCCGGCACGTCGACCCGCAGCTCCCGGTGCAGGTAGCGCAGCGCCAGGTCGGTGAGGTCGTAGGAGCGCTGGTCGGGGCGGGCCAGGTAGGCGGCGATCTGGGTGTCGCGGGAGATGCCCTGCAGGTCCCAGCCGTGCGCGGCGAAGGCCAGCACGGCCGGCTTGCTGTCGTGCAGCACCTTGGGGCGGGCCTCGTCGGCGAGCCAGCCGGCCAGCGCGGCCTCGTCGTCGGCCGCCAGCTGGGCCGGGTCGAACCAGGCGCCCGCGCCGCCGGCGGTGGCCAGGGCCATGCCGGTCACCGCGGCGGTGTGCCGCCGGTTGGGGCCGGTGTCGAGCTTGACCGCCACGCCGACGGGGCTGCCGGCCGGGGCGTGCGTGGCCAGCCAGCCGGCCAGCGCGCCGGGCTCGGTGAGCACCTGCCCGGCCAGGTCGAAGCCGGCCTCGGCCTCCGGCTCGACGGCCTCCAGGTACTGGTAGAGCCGGTCGCGCAGGATGCGGAACTGGAGGGTGTCGAAGACCTGGTGCACGGCCTCCCGGTCCCAGCCCTGCCAGCGGGCGTCCTCCGGGCGCACCGGCAGCTCCAGGTCGGTGACCAGGCAGTTGATCTCGTAGTTGCGGATCACGTCGGCGAGCCGCTCGCGCAGGCTGTCGCCGGCCTTGCCCTTGATCTCGTCGGCGCGGGCCACCACGCCCTCGACCCCGTCGTAGAGGTTGATCCACTTGGCGGCGGTCTTCGGGCCCACGCCGGGGACGCCGGGCAGGTTGTCGCTGGTCTCGCCGACCAGGGCGGCCAGGTCGCGGTAGCGCCCCGGGCCCACGCCGTACTTCGCCTCGACCGCGGCCGGGTCCATCCGGGCCAGGTCGGAGACGCCCTTGCGCGGGTAGAGCACGGTGACCTGGTCGCCGACGAGCTGGAACGCGTCCCGGTCGCCCGTGGTGATCAGCACGTCCATGCCCTGGTCGCGGGCCTGGCAGGCGAGGGTGGCGATGACGTCGTCGGCCTCGTAGCCCTCCTTCTCCACCACCGGGATGCGCAGCGCCGCGAGGACCTCCTTGACGAGGCTGACCTGGCCCTTGAAGTCGGTCGGGGTCTCGCTGCGGCCGGCCTTGTACTCCGCGTACTTCTCCGTGCGGAAGGAACGGCGGGAGACGTCGAAGGCGACCACGATGTGGCTGGGCTGCTCGTCGCGGAGCACGTTGATCAGCATCGAGGTGAAGCCGTAGACGGCGTTGGTCGGCTGCCCTGTGGTGGTGGAGAAGTTCTCCACCGGCAGGGCGAAGAACGCCCGGTATGCCAGGGAGTGTCCGTCGACGAGGAGCAGGCGCGGCGTCGTAGCTGTCACGGCAGCGACTCTAGTCCGTACCGCCGACAACCCGACGGACGGCGGGACCGCGAAAGCGGCGGCGGCCGGCCGCCCCGGAACAGGGGACGACCGGCCGCCGACGTCGTGCGACCTCAGGCGACGCCGAGGTACGCCTCCTTGACCGCCGGGTCGTGCAGCAGGTCCCGGCCGGTGCCCTCCTTGACGATCCGGCCGGTCTCCAGCACGTAGCCCCGGTGGGCCCGGGAGAGCGCCTGCTGGGCGTTCTGCTCCACCAGCAGGATGGTGGTGCCCTGCTCGTTGATCCGGGTGATGATCTCGAAGATCTGCTGGATCAGCATCGGCGCGAGCCCCATCGAGGGCTCGTCGAGCAGCAGCAGCTTCGGACGGGCCATCAGGGCCCGGCCCACCGCCAGCATCTGCTGCTCGCCGCCGGAGAGCGTGCCACCGGCCTGCTTGCGCCGCTCGTGCAGCCGGGGGAAGAGGTCCATGACCATCTTCATGTCCTCGGCGATGCCCGACCGGTCCCGGCGGGTGTACGCGCCCATCTCCAGGTTCTCGACGACCGTCATCCCGGGGAACACGCCCCGGCCCTCGGGCGCCTGCCCGATGCCCCGGACTACCCGCAGGTCGGCCCGCATCCGGGTGACGTCGGTGCCGTCGAAGACGACCGAGCCGGAGGCCACCGGGCGCAGCCCGGAGATCGCCCGCATGGTGGTGGTCTTGCCGGCGCCGTTCGCGCCGATCAGGGCCACCACCTCACCCTCGTCGACGTGCAGGCTGATCCCGTGCAGCGCCTGGATCCGCCCGTACAGCAGGGTCAGGTCGTTGATCTCAAGCAGCATCGGTCGGCACCCCCAGGTACGCGGCGATCACCTTCGGGTCGTCCCGGACCTCGGCCGGCAGGCCCTCGGCGATCTTCTTGCCGAACTCCAGCACCACGATCCGGTCGGTCACGCCCATGACGAGTCGCATGTCGTGCTCGATCAGCAGCACCGTCGTGCCATTGTCGCGGATCTTCCGGATCAGGCCGAGCAGTTCCTCCTTCTCCGCCGGGGTGAAGCCGGCGGCCGGCTCGTCCAGGCAGAGCAGTTTCGGCTCGGTGGCCAGGGCCCGGGCGATCTCCAGCCGGCGCTGTTCGCCGTACGAGAGGTTGCGGGCCAGGTCCCCGGCGCGGCGCTCGATGCCGACGAAGCGCAGCAGCTCGAGCGCCCGCTCGCGGCCCTGCCGCTCCTCCCGCCAGTGCCGCGGCAGCCGCAGCATCGCGGCGATCACGCTGGTCTTGTGGTGGGCGTCCGCGCCCACCATCACGTTCTCCAGCGCGGTCATCTCCGGGAAGAGCCGGATGTTCTGGAACGTCCGGGCGATGCCCGCCTTGGTGATCCAGCTCCGGCGCCTGCCGTTGACCCGCTGCCCGGCGAACCGGATCTCGCCCTCGGTGGGCCGGTAGACGCCGGTCATCGCGTTGAAGCAGGTCGTCTTGCCGGCGCCGTTCGGGCCGATCAGGCCGAGGATCTCCCCCTTGTACAGGGTGAAGGCGACGTCGTTGAGGGCGACCACACCGCCGAAGCGGAGGGTGACGTGGTCGACCTCCAGCAGCGGCTCCCGCCCGGCCGGGGCGGTGTCGCCCGGCGTGGGCTCGACCGGGGTGTCCGAGCCCTTCTCCGGCGGGGTGCCGACCGTGCTGCGACCGTCGTCGGCGATGTCCCGCTCGCTGGTCTCGTCGCGCTCGCTGTGCATCTGCGGCTCACTCATTGGGCACCGTCTCCTGGGGAACCGCTTCCTTGCGCCGGTCGGCGAACTCCGCCGCCCGCCGCCGGTTGGGCACCAGACCCTGCGGCCGGAAGATCATCATGACGATGACCACCAGGCCGAAGACCAGGATCCGGTACTCGGCGGCGTCGAACTCCACCCCGAGGAGGTCGCCGATGCCGCGCAGCCACTCCGGCAGGTACCAGGTGACCGCGCCGCCGACGATGGCGCCCTTGATGTTGCCGGCGCCACCGAGGATCACCGCGGCCAGCACCAGGATGGAGCTCTCCAGCACGAACTGGTCGGAGTTGATGAACGTCTGCTTGCCGGCGAAGACCGCGCCGGTCAGGCCGGCCACGGCCGCGCCGATGGCGAACGCCCACAGCTTGTATTTGAACGTGGGGACGCCCATGATCTCGGCGGCGTCCTCGTCCTCGCGGATGGCCACCCAGGCCCGGCCGACCCGGCTGTTGGCCAGGTTCCGGACCAGCAGCAGCACGATGAGGATCAGCGTCAGCATCAGCCAGTAGTACGGCCGGGCGTCCACCACCCCGAACAGCGGCTTGCCGTCTGTGCCGGAGCCCGGCGGGTGCGGGATCCCCGGGATGCCGCGCTGGCCCTGGAGGATGCCCTCGTTGCGGGCCGCGTACAGGCGGATCATCTCGGCGAAGCCGAGGGTCACGATGGCCAGGTAGTCACCGCGCAGGCGCAGCGTCGGGCCACCGAGGATCACGCCGGAGACCATCGTCACCATCACCGCCAGCGGCACCGCCGCCAGCCACGGCCAGTTCGTGCCGAACCGGCTCTCCGGCGAGGTGAGCAGCGCGACCGTGTACGCGCCGAGCGCGTAGAAGCCGAAGTAGCCCAGGTCGAGCAGGCCGGCGAAACCGACCACCACGTTGAGCCCGACGGCCAGCAGGACGAACACCGCGGTGTCGAAGAGCACGCCGGCGAAGTCCGAGCGGGTCGTGTAGAGGGCGAAGTAGTCGCTGCCGATGGGGAAGCCGAGGTACTCGTAGAACCACTTGTTGGGCAGGATGTAGAGCAGGACGACCAGCGCGGCGATCGCCGCCCAGCGCACCTGCTTGGGCATGGCCGCCCAGCGGCTCTTGAAGCCCACGGTCCGCTTGTTGTCCACGGTGGCGGTCATGCGCGCGCCCTCCCGAGAGATTCGCCGAGCAGACCGGTCGGCCGGAACATCAGCAGCACGATCAGCAGCACGAAGCCGGTGAAGTCCTTCCAGTCGCCGCCGAAGAGGCCGGCGGCGTAGTTCTCCGCCACGCCGAGCAGCAGGCCGCCGAGCAGCGCGCCGCGCAGGTTGCCGATGCCGCCGAGCACCGCGGCCGCGAAGGCCTTGAGCCCGATCAGGAAGCCGACGTTGAACTTGGTGTAGCTGAACCGGACGTCCCAGAGCAGGGCGCCCACGCCGGCCATCAGGCCGCCGAGCACGAACACCAGCAGGATGACCCGGTTCTTGTTGACACCCATGAGCGCGGCGGTGTCCGCGTCCTGGGCGACCGCGCGGATGCCGCGGCCCAGGCGGCTGCGGTTCACGAACTGGTCCAGCGCGATCATCATGACCAGCGTGACGCCGAGGATGAGCAGCTGCTTGTTCGTCACCTCGGCGCCGAAGAGGGTGAAGACCGTCTTCGACGGGATCAGTTCCGCCATGCCGAACGGGGCCCGGCGCGTGCCGATGCCGAACGACTCGGCGAGCACGAACGACGCGCCGATCGCGGTGATGAGGAAGGCCAGCGGCGGCGCGTTGCGGCGGCGCAGCGGCCGGTAGGCGACCAGCTCGACCGTGACGGCCGTGACCGCCGAGGCGGCCATCGCGACCACGAGACCGGCGACCAACGCCAGGATCAGCGGACCGATCGACGGGGCGGCCGCGTTCTGGTCGTACCCGAGGGCCTGCCAGGTCCACATGGCGGTGAAGGTACCGACCATGAAGACCTCGGAGTGAGCAAAGTTGATCAGGCGCAGAACGCCGTACACCAGGGTGTAGCCGAGGGCGATGAGCGCGTAGATCGCGCCCTGCTCCAGGCCGGTGATGGTCAGCGCCGGGAAGTTCCCGAACAGCTCATCGAAGTTCAAGTGGGGGCTCCAACTGTGCGGCCAAGCGGTGCGGCCGGGAGAAAGTCACTCCCGGCCGCACGCCTGGTGTCCCGGGCCGGGACCGGACGAACCGGTCAGGCCTTGGGGATCTCGATGTCGGGGACGACCTTGCCCGCGTTCACCTTGAACGCCCAGACCTTCACCTGAGCCGGGTCCAACTCGCCGGTGGACTCGAACTTGTAGGTGACGCCGGTCGCGCCGCCGGTGCCGTTGTAGGAGTTGATGAAGCTCAGCAGGTCGGCCCGGGTGCCCTTGCCGGCCTTGATGCCCTCCAGCATGATCTTGGTGATGTCGAACGACACGTCGGCGTAGGTGCCCGGCTCGGCGTTGTCGAAGGCCGCCTTGTAGTCGGTCACGAAGGTGCCCTTGGCCGCGGTGGCCGGGGCGCACGGGCAGGTCAGGATCGTGCCCTCGGCGACCTGCTCGCCGGCGACCTTGATGAAGTTGGCGTCGTTGACACCGTCACCGGCGACCATCGTGCCCTTCCAGCCCGCGCCCTTGAGCTGCTTGAGCAGCAGGCCGGCCTCGGTGTAGTAGCCACCGAAGAAGAGGACGTTCGAGCCGCTGCTCTGGATCTTGGTGACGACGGCGGAGAAGTTGGTCTGCTTGACCTGGATCTTGTCCTCGCCCGCGACCGCGCCGATGACCTTCTTCACCTCGTCCACCAGGCCGGCGCCGTACGCCGACTGGTCGTCCACGACGTAGACCTTGTCGGCCTTCAGGACGTTCTTGATGTACCGGCCGGCGGCCGGGCCCTGCGAGGTGTCGTTACCGACGCCCCGGTGGAAGATCTTCCAGTTCTTGGTGCTCAGGCTCGGGCGGGTCGCCGACGGGGTGATGGCCGGCAGGCCGGCCTCGTCGAAGATCGGGTTGCCCACCTCGGACTCACCCGAGAAGGCCGGGCCGATGATGCCGACGACCTTGGTGTCGCCGACCGCCTTCTGCGCCAGGGCCGGCGCCTTGGCCGGGTCGCCCTGCGAGTCGTACTCCTCGATCTGGACCTTGCAGTCCGCGTTGTCCTTGTTGTACTGGTCGATGGCCAGCTTCGTGCCGTTGCGCATGTGGATACCGAGACCCGCGGCGTCACCGGTCAGCGGGCCGAAGAAGCCGATCTTCAGGTCGCAGGCGGCCTTGCTGCCCCCCGCGTCGCTACCACTGTCAGCCTTGCAGGCCGCGCCACTGAAAACGAGCGCACCGATGGCCACGCCACCCAGCACCCGTGCGAGCTTCTGCCTCACGGCTCGTACCCTCCTCCGTCCGATGGTCCGGAAACCACCCGCCGCGAATTGGACCTTGCAGGGGTGGCCGGACCGACCGCGATCCCGGTCTGGGCCGGGACGTTATCCCACCAGCGGGTCGTGAAGGTAGACCTGAGGAGCCGGGTTGACCTAACCGTTACGTTGAGTGGCCGGATTCACAGATGTGCTGTAACACACGGGTCCGCGGGATGGGAAAATCGGACATCCGACACTGACCGGAAATCCGCTGGTGAGAGGCTCACGCGGGGCGCCACGAACCCCGCGCCGACCACACCTCCGGCCGCCCGCCGTCGTCCACCACCAGCAACGCCACGTCACCCGCCGCGGTCACCGCCACCGACCGGTCCCTGCCCGTCGGCAGCGCCACCGGCAGGCCCACCGGCGACCACCGCGCGCCGTCCGCGGAGAACCACCCCGCACCCCCCGCCGACCCGGCCACCACCGCCCACACACCGTCGCCGCGCGCCGCCAGCCCCCACACCCGGCCCGGCGAGTCCGTGCCCGCGCCGCCCAGCCCCCCGCCCGGCCGCCACCCGTCGCCCTCCCCCAGCCAGGCGCCCAGGCCGCCGCCGCGCCGGCCCACCGCCACGATCCGGTCCCCCGACCGGACCACCCGCTGCAGGTCCTCCTCCGCGCCCGGCAGCACCGCACGCCGCCAGGCCGACCCGTCCGCCGAGGTCCACACCACCGCCGACGATCCGGTACGCCCCGACGACAGCACCGAGCCCACCATGAGCCAACCCGACGCCGTCGCCGTGCCGTCCGCCACCCAGGGCCGGCCGCTCGCATCCGTCGCCAACCCCGGCACCGCGCTCACCAACCGGAAGTCCACCCCGTCCGGCGACACCCACGCCGCCGCGCCGGTCGCCCGGTTGCCGGAGATCAGCCAGCCGTGCGGGCCCCCCGCGATCCGGCCCGCGTTCACCGCGTCCGCGCCCCCGAACACCTCGAACTCGGCCGGCACCTCGACCAGCGAGCCGTCCGCCACCTGCCGCCAGGTGCTGATCCGCGGATTGCCGTGCACCCCGCCGCTCTTGCCGCCCACCGCCGCCAGCCGGCCGTCCCGGCAACCCGCCGCCGTCAGCACGTTCGCCTCGCCGTACGGGCTCCGGGGCACCGGACGCAGCGCCGTCCACGTCGCCGCGTCGGCGCTCGACCAGGCCGCCGGGTGCGTGGCCCCGGCCGCGTCCACCACCGCGCCCACCACGAACCAGCGGCCCGCACAGGCCGCCGCGTCGCGCAGCGCCAGCCGCCCGGAGAGGCCGGACGGGACCGGGAGGGTGACCGGCTGCCAGGCCGGGCGCAACGGCTCGGGCCCGGGCGCGGGCTCGGCCCGACCCGACGAACGGCAGGCAGCGAGCAGCACCACGAGCAGGCCGAGCACCGCCAGCGGACGCCGCATGGCGGCGATCGTATCGACCGGCCACGACGCGGGGAACCCGCCGAACCCGCCCCCTGCGGTCAGCGGGGCGCGCGGGGTCGTCGGGCGGATATCAGGAGGCGGGCTGCGCCACCTCGCCGCCGGCGGTCTCGGCGAGGATCCGCTCGGCGACCTCCTTCATGGTCATCCGGTGGTCCATGGCGGTGCGCTGGATCCACTTGAACGCCTGCGGCTCGGTCATCCCGTAGGTCGTCATGAGCGCGCCCTTGGCCCGCTCGACGGTCTTGCGGATCTCCAGCCGGTCGGTGAGGCCGGCGACCTCCGCCTCCAGCGCCGCGATCTCCGAGTAGCGCGACAGCGCGATCTCCACGGCCGGCACGAGGTCGCTCTTCTGGAACGGCTTGACCAGGTAGGCCATCGCGCCCGCCGCGCGCGCCCGCTCCACCAGGTCCCGCTGGCTGAACGCCGTCAGGATGATCACCGGGGCGATCCGCGCGCCGGCGATCCGCTCGGCGGCGGCCAGCCCGTCCATGATCGGCATCTTGATGTCGAGGATGACCAGGTCCGGCTTCAGCTCCTCGGCGAGCTTCACGGCGGTCTCGCCGTCACCGGCCTCGCCGACCACCTCGTAGCCCTCTTCCACCAGCATCTCGGCCAGGTCCAGCCGGATGAGCGCCTCGTCCTCGGCGATCAGAACGCGCTTGCGCTCGGCATCCGCCTGCATCTCGGCCACGAGCCACTCCCACCAGTCTGAGCCCGGCACCCGCCGTGCCGGGTGCCACCGCCCTTAGCGTAGTGGGTATCCTTGCACCGCCGAACTGCGCAATGCCCCTGTAGTCCAATGGCAGAGACAATGGCTTCAAACTCCATACAGTGTGGGTTCGAATCCCACCGGGGGCACCAAAATTGTCGTACGGGCGTTCGAAGATAGGCTCGTGCATCCACCCGAGATTCGCGCCCGAGCACGGCAGGTCTTCCTGTCCGGGGCCACCGTCGCCGAAGCGGCTCGCAGTGTCGGCCTCAGTTACCGCACGGTGTGGCACTGGTGCAGGGACCGCCCCACGCCTGCTGTTCAGGGCACCGCGCTGCGATGTTTCCGCTGTCGCACGGATGTCCAGGTTCCGACAGATCCCGCCGCTTACGCCTACCTGCTCGGCCTCTACCTGGGCGACGGGCACCTGGTGACCACCGCGCGGGTACCGGTGCTTCGGATCTCCTGCACCAGCAGTTGGCCGGGCCTGATCAGCGCTTGCGACGATGCCATGCGGGCCGTGCTGGCAGAGAAGGTGCAGCGCGTCCGGCAGCAGGGCTGCGTCAATGTCCAGAGCTACGGCAAGCACTGGCCCTGCCTGCTGCCGCAGCACGGGCCGGGCAAGAAGCACGAGCGCCCGATCGTCCTAGCGGAGTGGCAGCGGACCATTGTCGAGCGGCACCCGGGCGACTTCCTGCGCGGCCTGTTCCACTCCGACGGCTGCCGGTTCGCCAACCGGGTCGTGGTGCGCGGCAAGCAGTACGTCTATCCCCGCTACATGTTCACCAACGAGTCGGGCGACATCATGGGCCTCTGCCAGTGGGCCCTCGACCTGCTCGGCATCGCCTGGCGGATGAACCGCCGCAACTCGCTGTCGGTGGCGCGGCGCGACGCCGTGGCGGCGTTGGACCGCCACGTCGGCCCGAAGTCCTGACCTCGTCAGATCACGGACAGCGCCTGCGCCAGGTCGGCGCGCAGGTCCTCGGGGTCCTCCAGCCCGACCGAGAGGCGCAGCAGCCCGCCGCACGGCTTGGCGTCGTCCTCGACCGGCCGGTGGGTGAGCGAGGCCGGGTGCTGGATGAGGGTGTCCACACCGCCGAGCGACACGGCGTGGGTGATGAGCCGGCAGGCCCCGGCGACGGCGGCCGCGGCGGGGGCGCCGCCGCGTACCTCGAAGGCGAGCAGGCTGCCGGGGCCGGCCATCTGGCGGCCGACCAGGCCGGCCGGGTCCCCGACGCTGGGGTAATGCACCCGGGCGACGGCGGGGTGGTCGGAGAGCCAGGCGGCGAGCTTCTCGGCGCCGGCCTGCTGGGCGCGGACCCGCAGCGGCAGGGTCTGCAGGCCGCGGTGCAGGAGGTAGGCGCCGAGCGGGTGCAGGACGGCGCCGGTGACGGCGCGGACCTGGCGCAGCCGGGTGGCCCATTCGGGCGCGCAGGCGACGACCCCGGCGAGGACGTCGCCGTGACCGCCGATGCTCTTGGTGGCGCTGTGCAGCACGAGGGCGGCGCCGTGCCGGGCGGGTTGCTGGAGCACCGGGGTGGCGACGGTGTTGTCGACGAGCAGCGGGACGTCCCCGGCGGCGGTGGCGAGGGCGGCGATGTCGACCAGGTCGAGGGTGGGGTTGGCCGGGGTCTCGACGACGACCAGGGCGGTGTCGGGGCGGATCGCGGCGGTGACCTCGTGGGGCCGCGCCCAGGTGACCTCGGTGCCGAGCAGCCCGGTGGCGAGCACGTGGTCGGTGCCGCCGTAGAGGGGGCGGACGGCGACGACGTGCCGTTTCCCGTCCCGGGTGCCGGCGAGCAGGGTGGCGGTGAGGGCGGCCATGCCGCTGGCGAAGGCGACGGCCTCGGCGGTGCCTTCGAGCTGGGCGAGGGCGGTCTCGAAGCGGGCGACGGTGGGGTTCCAGAGCCGCTGGTAGACGGCGCTGCCGCCGGCGGGGAGGGTGCCGCCGGTGGCCAGGGTCTCGTAGGCGTCGCCGCCGCCGGTCACGGAGGGCAGCGGGTTGGTGGTGGAGAAGTCGATGGGCGGCACGTGGACGCCGAGACCGGCGAGGTCCTCGCGCCCGGCGTGCACGGCTGCGGTGTCCACGGCTGTCATGGCGGAAGCGTCGAACATGAGGCCGTGATCAGGCAAGAGGAGCGAAGGAGATTCTGTCCGCAGCCCTTCCGAGGGAGGGAAGTTCGGGGAAGGATGGTCACATGGCTGTCGCACCGAATGATGTACGGCCCTTCGGGGCGCTGGACGACACCGACCGCGCGATCCTGGCCGAGCTGGCGGCGGACGGGCGGTTGCCGAACAACGCGCTCGCCGAGCGGGTGGGGGTGGCCCCGTCGACGTGCCTGACGCGGACGCGGGCGTTGCGCGAGTGCGGGGCGATCCGGGGGTTCCACGCGGAGGTGGATCCGGCGGCGGTGGGGCTGCCGCTGCAGGCGCTGGTGTCGGTGCGCCTGGCGGCACACGAGCGGGCGGCGGTGGACGCGTTCCGGGCCCGGTCGGTGCGGCTGCCGGGGGTGGTGTCGGTGTTCCACGTGGCGGGCGCGGAGGACTACGTGCTGCACGTGCGGGCGGCGTCTGGGGACGCGCTGCGGGACTTCGTGCTGGACCATCTGGCGGTGGATCCGACGGTGCAGCACACCCAGACGAGCCTGATCTTCGAGCAGGCGCGGGGCATGGGTTAGCTCCAAGGGAACAATTCCGGCGCACGGCGTGTTGGTGTGGCGTGTGATCGACGTACCCATGTCTGTTCTTGATCTTGCTCCCGTGGCCGCCAGCGGAAGCGCCGGTGAGGCGCTGCGGCACACCACCGAGCTGGCCCGCCGCACCGAGGAGCTGGGCTACCGCCGGTTCTGGGTGGCCGAGCACCACAACATGCCGGCGATCGCCAGCTCCGCGCCGGCGGTACTCCTGGCGCACCTGGGGGCGCACACCTCGACGATCCGGCTGGGCTCCGGCGGGGTGATGCTGCCCAACCACGCGCCGCTGGTGGTGGCCGAGCAGTTCGGCACCCTGGAAGCCCTGCACCCGGGGCGGATCGACCTGGGCATCGGCCGCGCGCCGGGCACCGACCAGGTGACCGCGCTGGCGCTGCGCCGGACCATGGAGGGGCTGTCGGCCGAGCACTTCCCGCGCGAGCTGGCCGACCTCATGAACTACTTCAGCGGCGCGGAGCCGGGCCCGATCACCGCGACCCCGGGGCGCGGGCAGTCGCCGGAGGTGTGGCTGCTCGGGTCGAGCGGGTTCAGCGCCCAGCTCGCCGGGCTGCTCGGGTTGCCGTTCTCCTTCGCCCACCACTTCAGCGCGCAGAACACCATCCCCGCGCTCCAGCTCTACCGGCAGAGCTTCCGGCCGTCGCAGTGGCTGGAGCAGCCGTACGCGATGGTGGCGGTCAACGCGGTCTGCGCGGAGACCGACGAGCGGGCGGAGTGGCTGGCCGGTCCGGCCGGGTTGTCGTTCCTGAAGCTGCGGTCGGGGCGGCCGGAGCCGCTGGTCAGCCCGGAGGAGGCGGCCGCCTACCCGTACTCGGAGTTCGAGCGGGAGTTCGTGGTGCAGCGCCGGGAGGGCCAGGCGACCGGTTCGCCGGAGACGGTGGCCCGGCAGCTCGGCGCGCTGCTGGAGCGCACCGGCGCCGACGAGCTGATGTTGACCACGATGGTCTACGACGTGGCCGACCGGGTGCGCTCGTTCGAGCTGATCGCCGAGAAGGTGGCCGGTGGCCTGCGCCGGAAGGGCTGAAACACGCTCTTCATAGCCACGTCACCCCACCGTCGCGCAGGCCGCCTACCTTTGGTGTCGGTGGTGGTACGGCATTCCCGGTCGGGACGGGTCGGGAGTGCTGCGGTGTGGTGCACCGGGTCGCCGGCGGAGCGGATTCCGCGGCCGGCGGCCCGGTGCCTTCGCGTTCAGCGCAGGTAGATGTTCGGCGCGGGCGGGGGTGCTCATGCCGTCGCCGAGGTGGAAGCCCGGGTGCGGCGGCTGGTTGTAGGCGGTGTTCTGCCAGGCCACGGCCACCCGCTACTGCGGGTCGTGCATCAGGGTCGGCAGGCGCAGTCCGGTGGTGACGGGCGTGCTGTAGATCCGCAGCGCGGTGCTGTCGGCGGTCCGCCAGGCCACCTCCTCCCACCAGTCGCCGAGGATGTCGCCGGAGAGCGCCGGGGTGGACTTGGTGCCGTTGTTCGACGCGACGCCGCCGCCGGTGAGCAGCCGGGTGTCGCCGCCGGCGCCGTACTTGTCGATCCGGGTGCCGTCGAGGAGTTCGCGCACCGGGTCGCCGTCCCACCAGGCGAGGAAGTTCGCCGAGGACGGCTTGCGGGCGATGTTCTGCCCCTTCGTGTTGAGCAGCCCGTCGACGGCCGAGGACCAGGACTCGGCGCCGGGGCTGCCGGCCCAGACGTCGTCGGAGACGCCACGGCCGTTGTCGCCGTTCGGCGCGGTCTGCCAGAGCAAGTGGCCGGTGCGCGCGTCGGCCAGCCAGGAACTGGCCCGGCTGGCGTCCTCGTCGACCGCTTTCCCGCCGCACAACCACTGCCGTCGCCGCCTACGTCGACTCCGGTCGGACACGGCGACGAGGCCGCGCTGGTCGATCCGCGCGCCGGTCACTCCGGCACGACAGCCGGCGACGTGCCGACCGCGTGGCCTGGTCCGGCGCGGGGTGCGCTTCGCCGGTGCGGGCCGCGGCAGGGCATGATCCACTCCGGCTCGCCGAGCTGGCGGTATCCGCGGCTCGGGGATGCCACCACCTCGCCGAGCTGGAGTCGATCAAACGGCCGCTCCGGGGAGGGCCAGTTCGACCGGCTTGTCGGCGGGTCACCGCCGGCGGGGCAGCGTCGGTTGCGTAGCTCGTGGAGGGGTCAGCCCTCAACGGCGGCGGCGAGCGGGCGGGGCTCCTCCGACGCGGTGGCGGCGGCCTCGGTGGCGGCGACCGGCCGCACGGCCGGGTCGGGGGCCGGGCCGCTGGCCTGCGCGGCGGTGACCCGGGCCCGGCGGGTGCGGCGCAGCGCCCGCGTGGCCAGCACCAGGGCGACCAGCCAGCCGGCGCCGAGCACCGTGTAGGCCAGGGCCGGGACGGGGCCGCCCAGCTCGCCGGCCCGCAGCAGGGTACGGGTGTTGGTCAGCACGATCACCCCGCCGATGACGGCGCCGAGCAACTGGGCGGGGACGATGCGGACCAGCCAGGCGGCGATCGGCGCGGCGATCAGGCCGCCGATCAGCAGGGCGGCCACGGTGGGCAGCAGGAAGCCCTCGGAGCCGAGGCCGATGAGGAAGCCGATGCTGGCCGCGCCGGCCACCAGGAACTCGGAGGTGTCGACGGAGCCGATCACCTTGCGGGGTTCCATCCGGCCGGAGACCAGCAGCGCCGGGGTGGCCACCGGGCCCCAGCCGCCCCCGCCGGTGGCGTCGACGAAGCCGGCGACCAGGCCCAGCGGGGCCAGGAAGCGGCTGCGCAGCCGGCCGGCGGCGCGGTTGGCGCGCAGCGGCCGGGAGAAGCGGACCAGCAGGTAGGCGCCGAGGGTGAACAGGATGGCGGCCATCCAGGGGGCGGCGGACTCGGTGGAGATGGAGCTGAGGAACGTGGCGCCGGCGAACGCGCCGACCGCGCCGGGCAGCGCGATCCGGCCGACCACCCGCCAGTCGACGTTGCCGAACCGCCAGTGCGAGACGCCGGCGGCGAGGGTGGTGCCGATCTCGGCCAGGTGCACCGAGGCGGACGCGGCGGCCGGGGCCACCCCGGCGAAGAGCAGCAGGGTCGACGACGTCAGCCCGTACGCCATGCCGAGCGCGCCGTCGACCAGTTGCGCGGCGAGCCCGACGAGGGCGAGGACCAGCAGCTTGCGCACGAGCGCCCCCTGACTTTTCGGTATCTCCTATCGACTTGGTCGACAATGCGGCACGGGGGCGCTCGGGTCAAGTCCTCCATCCGGTTGGTGGGAACGCGCCGGACGGCGCGCCGGGGCACCCGGGACGGCCCGGCGGACGCGCGGGACGGCGGCGTCGAACCGTCGAGGGCGTCGAGGGCGTCGAGGGGAGCGTCAGCTCCAGGCGCTGGGGTCGGCGGCGAGGTCGTTGATCCGGCCGGGCAGGCTGCCGCTGGCCACGTCGGCGATGGTGACCAGTTCGAGGATCTCCCGCTCGCTGGCCCGCAGGGCGATCCACACGTCCTGCAGGGCGCGCGCCGCGCCCTGGTAGCCGAGCTGCTCCGGGCGCTGGCCGCGGACGTTCGCCAGCGGGCCGTCGATCACCCGGATCACCTCGGCGAGGGAGATCTCCGCCGCGGGCCGGGCCAGCCAGTAGCCGCCCTCGGGGCCGCGCTGGGCGTGCACGATGCCGCTGCGGCGCAGCTGGAGCAGGATGCTCTCCAGGAACTTCGGCGGGATCTCCTGGGCGCGGGCGATCTGCTCGGCGGTCACCGGCCGGGTCCGCCCGGCGGCCGCGCCGTCGGCGACGGAAGCCAGCTCGGCGGCCGCGCGGAGGGCGTAGTCGACCCGAGCGGAGAGGCGCATGCCGGCAAGGTTAGTCCCCTGCTCAGCCGCCCGGTTTCCCGACCCTCGGCCGATCGGTCACGGTTTTCCGGGTCAGGCGCCGACCCGGCGCAGCAGCCCCTCCTGCACGGCGCTGGCGATGTGCCGGCCGTCGGTGGTGAACATCCGGCCGGTGGCCAGGCCCCGGGCGCCGGACGCCGACGGGCTCCAGCAGTCGTAGAGGAACCACTCGTCGGCGCGGAACGACCGGTGGAACCACAGCGCGTGGTCGAGGCTCGCCCCCACCACTCCCCCGGGCCCCCACACCTCGCCGTGCACCGACAGCACCGAGTCGAGCAGGGTGAGGTCGGAGGCGTAGGTGAGGGCGCAGGCGTGCAGCAGCGGGTCGTCGGGGAGCTTGCCGTCGAGCCGCATCCAGACGCGCTGGTGGGGTTCGGCGGGGCGGTCGCCGGGGCGTACCCAGCCGGGCTCGCCGACATAGCGCACGTCGATGGGGCGGGGGATCTGGCCCCAGATGCCGAGCCGCTCCGGGTAGCGGGAGAGCCGGTCGGTCATGGTCGGGACGTCGTCCGGGGCGGGCACGTCGGGCGGGACCGGGGCGTAGTGGTCCAGCCCCTCCTCCTGCCGCTGGAACGAGGCCGACATGAAGAAGATCGGCTTGTCGTGCTGCAACGCCACCGAGCGGCGCACCGAGAAGGAGCGCCCGTCCCGGACGTTCTCCACCTGGTATTCGATCGGCTCGGCGGGATCGCCGGGGCGGACGAAGTAGCCGTGCAGGGAGTGCACGAAGCGCTCCGGATCGACGGTGCGTCCGGCGGCGACCAGGGCCTGGCCGGCGACCTGACCGCCGTAGACCCGCTGCGGGCCCACCGGCGGGCTGATCCCGCGGAAGGCCATCTCGCCGGTCTGGTCGAGGTCCAGCACCTCCAGGAGCTGGTCGACCGCGGCCTGACCGGTCGCCACCGGAGCCTCGCTCATTGAAGAGCCCGGGCGGAGGTGGCGTCGACCAGCGAGCCGAGCTGGTGCACCCGCAGGGTGTTGGTGGAGCCGGGGGTGCCGGGCGGGCTGCCCGCCACGATCACCACGTAGTCGCCGGGGTTGGCCCGGTTGAGCCCGAGCAGCGCCTGGTCGACCTGGCGGAACATGTCGTCGGTGTGCTCGACGAACGGCATGAGGAACGTCTCCACGCCCCAGGAGAGCGCGAGCTGGTTGCGCACCTCGGGCACCGGGGTGAAGGCCAGCAGCGGCAGGTCGCAGTGCAGCCGGGCGAGCCGCTTGACGGTGTCGCCGGTCTGCGAGAAGGCGACCATGGCCTTGGCGCCGATGGCCCGGGCGATCGAGGAGGCGGCCACGGTGAGCGCGCCGCCGTGCGTACGCGGGTCGTGCTGCAGCCGCGGGACGCCGATCGAGCCGGCCTCGGTGGTGGTGACGATCTTCGCCATGGTGCTGACGGTGAGCACCGGGTACTTGCCGACGCTGGTCTCGCCGGAGAGCATCACGGCGTCCGCGCCGTCGAGCACCGCATTGGCCACGTCGGAGGCCTCGGCGCGGGTCGGGCGCGAATTCTCGATCATGGAGTCGAGCATCTGGGTGGCCACGATGACCGGCTTGGCGTTCTCCCGGCAGAGCTGCACGGCGCGCTTCTGCACCAGCGGCACCTGGTCCAGCGGCAGCTCGACGCCGAGGTCGCCGCGGGCCACCATCACGCCGTCGAAGGCGAGCACGATCGCCTCCAGGTGGTCGACCGCCTCGGGCTTCTCGACCTTGGCCAGCACCGGGCGTTGGACGCCCTCCTCGGCCATGATCGAGTGGACGAGCTTGATGTCCTCGGGCGAGCGGACGAACGAGAGCGCGATCAGGTCGACGCCCAGGCCGAGGGCGAAGCGCAGGTCGTCGGCGTCCTTCTCCGACAGGGCCGGGACGCTGACCGCCACGTTCGGCAGGGAGACGCCCTTGTTGTTGGAGACCGGGCCGCCCTCGGTGACCAGGACGCGGATGTCGTTGCCGGTGACGTCGCTGACCTCAACCGCCACCCGGCCGTCGTCGATCAGCAGCCGGTCGCCCGGCTTCACCTCCTGCGGCAGCTTGCGGTAGGTGCAGGAGACCCGCTCCTTGGTGCCGGCGATGTCGTCACCGGTGATCACCACCGAGTCGCCGGTGCGCCACTCGTGCGGGCCGTCCGCGAACTTACCCAGGCGGATCTTGGGACCCTGGAGGTCGGCGAGCACGGCCACCGGCTGCCCGGAGGCCTCCGCAGCCTCCCGGACGAGCCGGTAGACCGTTTCGTGGTCCTCGTGACTGCCGTGGCTGAAGTTCAGCCTCGCCACGTTCATGCCCGCCTCGACCAGGCCCCGGATGCGCTCGGGGGACGAGGTGGCGGGGCCGAGTGTGCAGACGATTTTCGCGCGGCGTGTCACGCCCATCAGGCTAGTCTCTCCTCCGGGTCGACCTGCCGGCCGGCCCCTTTCGGACTGCGGAACAGTTGTCCAATCGACGCGCGATACCCGCGCCGGCGGGCGGTGTGGCACCGCACCGGGACGTCGTGTGTGGCGGGCATCGGCGACCGCGCGGCGGAAATCGTACCGCTCGCGTTCATGTCTCGACCGGGTGCTCCCGGAGATCGACGGGCGCCCCGGCATCCGCCGCACCGGCCCGGGGGGCGGGCGGCGCGGCCGGGGCAGGGTCGGCTCCTCGGGGGCCAGCAGGGGCGGTCGCCCGGACGACAGTCAGCTCTGCGTCTTGGCGAGCGGGAACTCCAGCGAGCCGGCCGGGCAGAGGAACGTGAGCACCTCGACGCGGTAGAGCCCGGCCTGCACCGCCGGGTCGGCCTCCATCACGCTGCGGACGTCGTCGACCGAGCCGGTGCGGGCCAGGCCGAAGCCGATCGGCGGTTCCGGCTCGCGGGCCGGGCCGTCGACCGAGCCGTCGACCAGGACGATGCCCCGCCGTTGCAGCGCCTGCATGTGCTGGATGTGCTCGGCCTGGAGGCGTTGCACGGTCTCCTCCGGCAGCGCCCGGCCCGACGGTCCCGGGTAGAGCACGATGCACTCGTACGTGTCGAGCGCGAAGTCGAGCCGTGGCGTCGCGGCCATGCGCACCTCCAGACCACCGTCCCGCCCAGCGTCGCACGGTGGTCGCCGCCCGGGGGTCGCTCACGGCAAACTGCCCGTCGGCGGAAACACCCAGCCCGGGGGCGTTGACGTCGGCGATTCGCGGGAAAGACTTCCGGTCGGAGCGGCGACCGCCGCCGACGACGACGCGCAGGAGGACCGCCATGGCGACCAGCACCGGGCCCGCGAAGGCCTCGGGCACCTACCGGATCGGCGGCGACCTCCAGGTCGACCGGCTCGGCTACGGGGCCATGCAGCTCACCGGCCCCGGGGTGTGGGGCGACCCGAAGGACCCGGCCGAGGCGGTGCGGGTGCTGCGCCGCGCGTACGAGCTGGGCGTCACCTTCATCGACACGGCCGACTCCTACGGCCCCTTCGTGAGCGAGCTGCTGATCCGGGAGGCGCTGCACCCGTACGCCGAGGACCTGGTCATCGCGACCAAGGCCGGGCTGACCCGTTCCGGCCCGGGCGACTGGCGGCCGGTGGGCCGCCCGGAATACCTGCGCCAGCAGTGCGAGCTGAGCCTGCGCCACCTGGGCCTGGACTGCATCCCGCTCTACCAGCTGCACCGGATCGACGCGAAGGTGCCGCTGGAGGACCAGCTCGGCGAGCTGGCGCTGCTCCAGCAGGAGGGGAAGGTGCGGCACATCGGGCTGTCCGAGGTGACCGTCGCGCAGATCGAGGCGGCCGGGAAGATCACCCCGGTGGTGTCGGTGCAGAACCTCTACAACCTGGCCGACCGCAGCGCCGAGGACGTGCTGAACCACTGCGAGCGCAACGACCTGGCGTTCATCCCCTGGTTCCCGATCGCCACCGGCAACCTGGCCCGGCCGGGCGGCCCGCTGGACGCGATCTCCACCGACCACGGCGCGACGCCCGCGCAGCTCGCTCTCGCCTGGCTGTTGCGCCGGTCGCCGGTCGTGCTACCCATTCCGGGTACGTCCTCGGTGGCGCACCTGGAGGAGAACGTCGCCGGGGCCGAGGTGCGGCTCAGCGACGAGGAGTTCGAGGCGCTCGCCAAGGCCGCCTGACCGGCCCCTTTCCGAAGCGTGATCGGGCCGCTACCGTCAGAAGGATTCTCACGCCCAGGACGAGCGGGGGTCCGGAGTGGACGGCTTCGACTACGTGATCGTCGGTGCCGGGGCGGCCGGGTGCGTGCTGGCCAACCGGCTCAGCGAGGACCCGGGCACCCGTGTGCTGCTCGTCGAGGCGGGAGGCTGGGACCGCAGCCCCTTGGTGCGCGTACCCAAGGCGTTCGCCCGGCTCATGGACGACCCGCGCACCGCCTGGCACTACCCGGCGACCGTCGCGCCGGGCCGGCGGGAGACCTGGCAGCGCGGGCGGATGGTCGGCGGCTCGACGGCGATCAACGGCATGATCTGGAGCCGCGGCGCGGCGGCGGACTGGGACGCGCTGGCGCCCCTCGGCTGGGGCTGGTCGACCATGCGGCCGATCTTCGCGCGGCTGGAGGACCGCACCGGCGGCCCGGTGCGCCTGTCCGTCGCCACCGGCACCGACCCGCTCTGCGAGGAGATGCTGGAGACCGGCGCGGAGCTGGGCTGGCGCCGGGTCGACGACCTCGACGCCGGTGACGGCGAGCGGATCGGCTACGTCACGGCCACCATCCACGGCGGTCGCCGGGTCACCGCGGCCGACGCCTTCCTGCACCCGGTGCGGCAGCGGCCGAACCTGACCGTCGCGGTCGACACCGTCGCGCTGCGGGTGCTGGTGGAGGGCGGCCGGGCGGTCGGCGTCCGGGTCGCGCACCGGGGCCGGGAGGTCGAGCACCGGGCCGCCGCCGAGGTGATCCTCGCCGCGGGCGCCCTCGCCACCCCGCAACTGCTGCAGGTCTCCGGCATCGGGCCGGCCGACACCCTGCGCGCCGCCGGCGTCCCGGTGCTGCTCGACCGGCCCCGGGTGGGGGCGGCGCTGCGGGAGCACCGGCCGATCCCTCTACAGTTCCGGCTCGCCGAGCCCGGCGGCTACAACGCCCGGCTGGGCAGCCCGATGGGCCAGGCCCGGGCCGCCCTGCGCTGGCTGATCACCCGGGGTGGCCCGCTCGCCCTGCCGGTGATGGACGTCGCGGCCCACGTCCGGTCCCGTCCGGAGCTGGACCGCCCGGACGTGCATCTGCTGATGGCGCCCTTCTCGGCGGCGCCACCGCGCCCCGGCCGGGCGCTGGAGCTGGAGCGGGAGCCGGGCCTGCTGTGCCTGGGCACGGTGACCCGCCCCGACAGCGAGGGCAGCCTCGCCATCACCGACCCCGACCCCCGCACGCCGCCCGCGATCGTGGCGAACTACTTCGCCACGGCGCACGACCGCCGGGTCGCCGTCGACGCGGTGCGCCTCGTGCGGGACCTGTTCGCCACCGGGCCGATCGCCAAGCGGATCGCGGCGGAGACCCTGCCCGGAGCGGCGACCCAGACCGACGAGGAGATCATCGAGGCGGGCCGGGTGCACGGCTACTGCGGCTACCACGCCATCGGCACCTGCGCGATGGGCACCGACGAGGACCACGTGGTCGATTCCCAGCTCCGGGTGCGCGGGGTGACCGGGCTGCGAGTGGTCGACGCGTCGGTGCTGCCCGTCATGGTGTCCGGCTGGACCAGCGCCCCGGTGACCGCGCTGGCCTGGCGGGCGGCCGACCTCATCCTCGGCCGGACCACCGGGTGATCGAGGCTCGACGGCCGCCGGCACGGCGACCGTCGAGCCCGGAACCGATCTCAGAGCGCGAAACAGTTGGGGCGGATGGCGGCCCCGGCGAGCACCTGCCGCACGACGCTGTACGTGGTGCCGTCGAGGATCAGGGTCAGGTGGCCGACGATCCGCAGCGGGCACCACGCCTGCACGAGAACGTTGGTGGCGCCGTCGGCGAGTGCGGCGTTGTCGACGGGGCGCACCAGCTCGTCCTGCCAGGTGCGGACCGTGGTCCAGCGGACCGCGCCCGGAGTGTCGTCACCGCCGTTGAGGTCGGCCAGGAAGCTGGACCCGATGGACATCTGCTGGCAGGCGACGATGCCCGCGCAGCTGCCCAGCCCCAGGAAGTTGATGATGTTGGCGACGTAGGTGCCCTGCTGCGGGCTGCCCAGGCTGACGTACTGGTCGACCTTGGCGGCGCCGCCGAGGAACTTGACGTACCAGCGGGAGACCAGGCCGCCCTCGGAGTGGGTGACCAGGTCCACCTTGGCCGCCCCGGTGGCCGCGCGGACCTGGTCGACGTAGGACGACAGGGCCCGGGCGGACTCGCGGATGTCACCGAAGCCGAGGTTCGGCAACTGGTAGATGGAGACCCGGTAGCCGTCGGCGCGCAGCCGGGCGGCGATCGGCTCGTAGGCGATGGAGATTCCGATCAGGCCGCCGACCACGACGACCGGGTCGGCGTTGGCGGCCGCGAGGGCCTGGGTGGCGTCGGCCGTGCCGGCTTCCGCGGCGCTGGTCGCGGTCGCGGTGGTCGTGGTGGGTTCGGCGTGGGCGGCGGTGGCGGGGACGAGCAGGGCGGTGGCGGCGGCGGTGGCGGCAGCGGTGGCGGCCAGGATCGTTCGGAGCAGCATGGGCTGCACCTCCGGTGGGGAGGCCCCGATGTTCCGGGAGGACGGGTGGGGGATCCGATCGATCGTGAAAACGATGATGCGTGTCCGATTTCACACACGTCAATGGAAAGTTACGCGCTGGTAACCCGTTGTTCCGCAGGGGGCACAAACCGGCCTATCCGGCGTCCGGTGGGCCCCCCGGCCCGCCGCCACGGATGGCATGCTGGGCGCCGTGTCCGTCCCGCCGACTCCGGAGAAGCCGCTCCGGGTGATGCCCTGGTGGTTGGCGCTGCTCGGGCTGCTGCTCGCCGTCGGACTCGGCTGGCTCGTGCTGGACCGGCTGCTCGCCGAGGCCGACCGGGCCGCCCAGCCCGACACCCGGGCCACGCTGCGCGTCGACGCCATCCGCACCGGCCTCACCGTGGTCGCCGGCACCGGCGGCGGGCTGGCGCTGCTGCTCGCCGCCCGTCGACAGTGGATCAGTGAACGCGGGCAGCGGCACCAGGAGGCCATGGCCGCCCGCGACCAGGCGCACCGCGACCGGGTGCAGGCGCACGCCGAGACGGTCGCCGACGCCGGGCAGCGGCACCAGGAACGGCAGGCCGCCGCCGTCGAGCACGACGCCGCCGAGCGGCGGCTCACCGAGCTGTACGTCCGGGCCATCGAGCTGGTCGGCAGCGACAACCCCGCGGTACGCCTCGGCGGCCTGCACGCCCTGGACCGGCTCGGTCAGGACAACCCGGTGCAGCGGCCGACGATCGTGGCGGTGCTCTGCGCGTACCTCCGGATGCCGGCGCCCGACGACCCGCGCGAGAGCGAGGTGCGCCGCACCGCGCAGCGGATGCTCACCCGGCACCTGCGCGCCGAGGGCGACGACTGGTGGCCCGGCATCGCGCTGGACCTGACCGGCGCCCGGCTGCACGATTTCGACGCCGCCGGCTGCACCCTGGTGGACCTCGACCTCACCGGCGCGGTCTGCACCGGCACCACCAGCTTCGCCGGTGCGGTCGTGCGCGGCCGGCTGCGGCTGACCGCCGAGTTCGACGACGCCGTGTTCGACGACCTCACCGGCGATGCGGAGCTGGTGCTGGACGACGCCCGCTTCACGGGCCGGGTGAGCTTCGACGGGGCCGACCTCGGCGGGGAGCTGTCCTGCCGGGCGACGCGCTTCGGCCCGGTCTCCTTCCGCGGCGCCACGTTGCGGCAGCCGAGCAGCTTCGACCGGGCCACGTTCGCCGGCAGCGTCACCTTGCGGGAGGCGGTGTTCCTGAGTGGACTGTCCATGGAACACGCCACCTTCGCGGCGTACGCGGGCTTCCGCCGGGCGCGGTTCGCCGACATGGCGCTGTTCCGCTGGACCGAGTTCGGCGCGGAGGCGTGGTTCGAGGGGGCTCGCTTCGACGGGGCCGCCAACTTCGGCCGGGCCGTCTTCCGCGGCCGGGCCCGCTTCGAGGGAGCCGTGTTCGCCCGCCAGCCGCTGGTCGATCAGGCCCGCGCGTCGGCGTCGGTGACCCACGTCTGGCCGCCGGACACCACCGTCGGCCCGCGCGACGACGAGTGGCTCGTCCTCACCGACCCGTGACGAACTTCCGCGAGCCGGGCTCAGCTCCCCAGCGCCTGGACCTTCGCGATCGTCTCCTGGACGTGCTGGCGGGCCGGCTCACCGCCCTGCGCCGCCTGGGTGAGCGCCTGCCGGTAGGCGTCGATCATGTTGAGCAACGGCCCGGCCGCCACGCCCTCCAGGGCCCCCGCCACCAGAGCCCTGGCCTCGGCCGCGTCCTGCGCCGCAGCGGCCGTCCTGGCCTTCGCCTCGTCGAGCTTCTGGGCCGCCGCCGCCAGCCTCGCGATGATGTCCGCCGCGCTCACGAGCCCTCCCCACATCGCCGGGACCGATTGACGGTCAGCGCTCCGCCACGAAAACGCCTACGCCGCCCACACCCTCTACCAGGCCCTCGATCTTGAGTGCGTTGATCGCCTGCCGTACGACGATTGCCGAGACACCGTGCTGGCGGCAGAGTTCGGATGTGGACGGCAACTTGTCGCCCGGCGCGAGGTCGCCGGACTCGATCTGCGCGCGGATGCCGTCGGCGATCTGCGCCCACTTGGCTTTGGCGGGCATTGGTGTCTCCCAGGTCTGCACCGCCATTCGATCACGCTCAACTTGTTATAGCAAGCAATGTGCGGAGGGTGCTTGCGCATACATGACCTGTTATATACGCTCCCCTTGACCGGCTCCCAGGTCTGCAAACCCGAGCTGGTCGTCCCACCGCGCAGAGCGCCCGGTCGGCCGGTCCCCCTGGACGGCCGGGCGTGCCGTTGGCGTCCCGGTAGGCACCCGCCGGCCTGCCCCCTCCCCGACCCGGCAAGGAGACCACCATGGACGACGTCCCCCACGCCGAAGATCCGCCGGTGCTCGGTGGAACGCCATGGAGGTCACACGACCCGAATGACCTCCATGGCGTTCCACCCGCCGGCCCGGCCAGCCGCGAAGGCCGGCAGTCCTTCGTGTCGCGGCAGGATCTGGAGGACGCCGACGACGTGCTCTTCGCGCATCCGCCCCGGAAGGTGACCCGCTGGCTCTGCGGCTGCGGCGAGGAGTACCCGTGCCCGGAGGTGCGCTTCGCCCAACTGGTCCGCCACGCGAGCGTCCGCGCCGCCTCCTGATCAGCTCAACAGCCGGAACACCACGAGGTAGAGGCAGAACAGCGACGGGGCGACCAGCGCGCAGATCACGAAGCCGACCGGCACGTACCGGCCCGGCGGGGTGTCGCCGCCGATCACCGGGCGGCCCCAGCGTCCGAGCACCAGGTGTCCGGCCAGGAAGGACAGCAGCGGGACGCCGGCGCACGAGACGGCGGCCACCAGGTCGAGCCCGGTGGCCGGCAGCGGCGAGCCGATCAGCGCCACCAGCATGAGCAGGGAGCCGGCCAGCGCGCAGGCCGCGTAGACGGCGACCGCCCGGGCCGGCGCCGACCAGGTGGGCAGCAGCACGGGCCGCCGCGCCAGGGCCTCGGCCTGCTGCCCGTGCCGGTCGGCCTCGTCGGCCAGCTGCGCGGCCGCGGCCAGCTCCGTCGCCGGGTCGCCCGCGCGCGGACCGGGCAGCGTTCCCTCGGGATACGCCCCGACCCCCGGCGGCCCCGGCGCGGCGGCTGCGCCGCCGGTCACCCCGTCCCCGGTCCCGGGCGCCTCCGCGCCGGCCGCCGAGGGCGCCGGCGGCCCGACCGCGGGCGCGACCGATCCGGCAGCAGGCCCCGCCGGCCCCGACCCAGGGACGACCGATCCCGCCGGAGGCCCAGCCGGTCCCGAGCCAGCTGCGGGTTCTCCCCCAGCAGGCCCGGCAGGTCCCGCGGATCCCGCCCTTCGCGGGGCCCCGGCCGGGACCGGCGCCGCCTCCGGGGCTTCGGCCGGGACCGACCGCATCGGCAGGTTGATGGCCTGGCCGAGCTGGTCGAGGCGCTGGCCCTGGGCGGCGAGCCGGCGGCCGAGCTGGTCGACGGTGGACTGGAGGGCGCGCCGGCGTTCGGCCTCGGCGGCGACCGCCCGCTCGCCGCCCCGCTGGCGGGTGGAGAGTTCGCGGAGCAGGGCCGCGTACTCGTCGAACCCGTTCACGACTCGTCCCCGTCGGCGACGAAGGGCACGACCAGGGCGGTGCGGTGCTCGTGCCGGTCGACGAGCAGGGCCCGGCCGTCGCGCGGGGCGTAGCCGAGGTCGTGCACGCCCAGGTGCAGCCCGAGGTCGGCGGCGGGCACGTTCAGCGCGACGAGGCAGGCGACGTCGTCCCGGTTCTGGCTGCCGCCGAGGTCCTCCGCGAGCCGGCGCAGGCCGCGCCACCAGCCGAGCAGGTGCACCCCGTGTGCGGGCCCCTGGCGCAGCACCGCCCGCAGGTCGTCGTGGCCGGAGCGGAACGTCTCCGGGTCGGCCGCGGCGAGCGCACCGGCGGCGGCGTCCATCCCGAACACCACCAGGTAGGTCCGGGCGACGTTCGCCGGCCCGGACGCTGGCTGCCCGGCCGGTCCAGTCCCCGGGGCGGCGCCTCCCGGACCGGCAGGCACAGCCGGCACGGCGGGCGCGGCCGGCACGGCAGGCACGGCAGGCACGGCGGGCGCGGCAGGCACGACGGGCGGGCCGGCCAGCTCGGCGAGGTGAGTGCGCAACTGGGCGGCGTCGAGGCGGCGGACCGGGTGGCGGGCGGCGGCCAGGGTCATGGCCAGGTCGTCGGCGGCGCCGGTCGTCCCGGGGGCCAAGGGGACGAACAGGAAGCGGGCCGTGCCGGGGGCGTGCTGGCGGGCGAGGCTGAGGGCGGCCGACCGGAGCACGTCCGTGCCGGTCGTGGCCGTGCCCACCACGGCCAGGTGCCGGCCGGGGCTGGCGTCGAGACGGAACCCGGCCGAGCTGCCGGCCACGTCGACGGTGCGGCCGACGAGGGCGAGCGGCGGCTCGGCACCGGGGGCCAGGCCGGCCCAGGTGCGGTCGTCGGCGAGCCGGGGGGTCTCGTAGCCGCGGAAGACGGCAGGTGGGCGGGCGCCGGCGGGCCGGGCCGCGAACAGCTCGTGGCGCAGGGCGCTGAGGTCGGCCGCGGCGGCGTGCGCGTCGGGGAAGTGGACGTCGGTGTCCGCGCCGGCCGTGCCGCCGGCGGTGTTGACCACGGCCGTGCCCAGGGTGAGCGTCTTCGCGGCGTCGTTGAGCGGGTCGAGCACGCCGCCCCCGCCGGGCAGCGCCACCCGCAGCGGGAACTGGCCGAAGATGGCCTCGGCCCGACCGTAGAGGGCCTCGATGCCGGTGGTGCTCTGGCTGGCCAGCACCAGGTGCAGGCCGTACGAGCGGCCCTTGCGGGCCAGTTCCTCGATGAGGTCGACGACCTGCCGGGCGAGCGGGTCGTTGCCGGCGAACAGCACCTGGAACTCGTCGACCACGGTGACGATCCGGGGCGGCCGGGCGTTCGGCGGAAGGTCGGCGAGCTTGCTGACGCCGTGCCGCTTGAGCAGGTCGGCCCGGCGGGTCAGCTCGGCGCGCAGCTCGCGCAGCACGGCCACGCCGTACTCGCGGTCGGACTCGATGCCGACCGCGCGGGCGTGCGGCAGCCAGGACGGGTCCCGCTCGGTGGGCACGAACTCGGTGAAGCTGACGCCCTCCTTGAAGTCGAGCAGGAAGAGCTGGAGTTCGGCCGGGGAGTAGCGGGCGGCCAGCCCGTAGAGCACGTCGAGCAGGAACACGGTCTTGCCGGCGCCGGTGCGCCCGCCCACCAGCCAGTGCGGGGTGGCGTCGTCGAAGGCCACGGTGACCGGCTCGCGGGCGCGGCCGAGCACGGTGCGCAGCCCGGTGGCGGACGACTCGGCCCAGCGCCGGGCCGGCAGCAGGTCGGCGAAGGTGACCGTGGTGGCCCGCCGGACGGCCTCGCCGAGCCGCCGGGCCAGCGCGGTCACGGTCGCGTGGGACGGGTCCCCGTCGAGCAGGACCGGGGCGGC
This sequence comes from Micromonospora sp. NPDC005305, assembly GCF_040607315.1. Classification (NCBI taxonomy): domain Bacteria; kingdom Bacillati; phylum Actinomycetota; class Actinomycetes; order Micromonosporales; family Micromonosporaceae; genus Micromonospora; species Micromonospora sp. NPDC005305. Next base: position 72,673 of record NZ_JBEXGL010000013.1, read on the forward strand.
CAGGCCGCTGCCGTCGGCGCTGAACGGCCGGCCGGGCGGGTCGCCGACCAGGGCGTACCGCTCGTTGAGCCGGAGGTGGGTGGTGGCGCCGAGCGGCGGGGTCTCGCCCGGCCCGGCCGCCGGGTGGCCGGCCAGCAGCACGCAGACCGCCGCGGCGGGCCCGGCGTGGGTGAGCGCGGCGAGCCGGGCCAGCTCGCGCGGCGGCGGGGCGGACGCGGCGACGACCAGCAGCAGGTCCCGGTCCTCGGGCGCGGCCCGCTGGGCGGTCCGGGCGTGCCGTTCCGCCGCGTCCAGCAGGGCGGTCGTCTCCGCCGCGGTGGTGGCGGCCGGGCCGAGCGCGCCGGCGTCGAGCAGCGGGCGCAGCGGCAGGAAGGCGGCGCCGAACGCGGCCGGGTCGATGCCGGCCACCCGGACCGTGCCGGCGGGCGCGGCGGTGAGCAGCCGCACCACCAGGGCCCGCAGCAGCTCGCCCACCCGGGGGTCGCGGGCGTCGGTGTCGACCGCGAGGTGGGCGCCCGCGCCCAGCGGCACGAGCACGGGGAAGCCGCCGTCCACGGTGGTCGCCTCGCCGAGGCGTACCGGAACGGGGTGGGTGGCGGCGCGGGCGGTGCCGGGCACGGGGCCGGCCAGCTCACCGCCGAGCCGGGCCAGCCGGGCGACCAGCTCGGGGCTGCCGACGGGCGCCGGGCCGGCGGCGGCCAACGCCCGCCGGGCGGCTTCCCAGCGGCGCAGGGCCTGCCGGTGCAGGGCGACCGCCTGCCGGTACGCCGTCGCGAGCCTGCCCACCGTCCGCCCTCCGACGCCGCCGTACCAACCGAAGGGAACCCTAACGGACGCGCGGCGGCCGGGCACAGTACGCGGCGCGCACCCGACGTTGGGCCACTGTTCACCCCCCGGTGGCGCTTCCCGCCGGACGCCGTTCCACCGGCCCGACTTGCCTCTGTCCCGAAGCAACGCTGTGAACAGGAAGGCGACGACGTGACCTCCTCCCCCATCTCCCGCCGGGCCGTGCTGCACGGTGGCGCGGCCGCCGGTCTCGGCATCGTGGTGGCCGGCAGCCTGGACGCCATCGCCGGCCCGGCGGCGGCCCGGGCCGCGTGCCGCCCGGCGACCGGCTACGGCGACCTCGTGCCGGACCCGGCCGGCCTGCTGGCCCTGCCCCCGGGCTTCTCGTACACCATCGTCGCCCAGGCGGGCGCGACCCTGCTGGAGTCCGGGCAGGCCACCCCGAGCGACGCGGACGGCACCGGCTGCTTCCGCGGCCCGAAGGGCTCGGTGCTGGTGAACAACCACGAGATCGGCGGCGACGAGCCCTACCCGGTGCCGGCGCTGGCCGGGCTGACCTACGACCCGGGCGCCCGCGGCGGCACCACCACCATCGAGGTGGACAAGCACGGCCGGCGGCTGCGTGAGTACGTCAGCGTCGCCGGCACCCACAACAACTGCGCCGGCGGCATCACCCCGTGGGGCACCTGGCTGACCTGCGAGGAGACCGAGCAGCGGGCCGGCGGGCAGTACCTGAAGGACCACGGGTACGTGTTCGAGGTCGACCCGCACGACCGGGCCGCCAACCAGAACCCGGTGGCGTTGAAGTTCCTCGGCCGCTACTCGCACGAGGCCGTGGCGGTGGACCCCTACACCCACGCCATCTACCTGACCGAGGACGCGGGCGGGCCCAACGGCCTCTACTTCCGCTGGACCCCGCCGGCCGGCTTCCGGGCCGGCAAGGGCGCGCTGCGGGCGCTCGCCCAGCGCCCGGACGGGGACACCGCCGGCCGCCTTGCGGCGATGAGCTGCTCGCGGGGCAGCCAGCACGTGGCCGACCTGTCGGAGGCCACCACGCCGGGCACCCGCTACAAGGTGCGGTGGGTGGACGTGCCGGACCGGGACGCCCGGACCGTCTCGGTGCGCAAGCAGTTCACCGACGCCGAGGTGACCCGCAGCCGCAAGCTGGAGGGCGCCTGGTGGGCCGACGGCGGCGCGTACTTCGTGGCCAGCTTCGCCCGGCACGACGACGGCAGCGTCAACGAGCACGACGGCCAGGTCTGGTTCTACGACCCGCGCTCCGAGACGGTGACGCTGAAGACCATCTTCGGGGTGAACACCGACCCGGAGGCCGACCACGGCAACTTCGACGGGCCGGACAACATCACCGTCTCCCCGTACGGCGGGGTGATCCTGGCCGAGGACGGCGAGGGCGTGTCGCACCTGGTCGGGGTGACCGAGCAGGGCAAGGCGTACCCGCTGGCGCGCAACGAGCTCAACGACAGCGAGTTCACCGGCCCGACGTTCAGCCCGGACGGGAAGATCCTGTTCGCCAACATCCAGTCCCCCGGCTACGTCTTCGCCATCACCGGCCCGTGGGGCCGGCCGAGCAACGCGGACCACGCCGGGCACTGACTCCGACGGTGACGGCCGGCGGCGCTCCTCGACGGGGCCGCCGGCCGTCGCGGCGTCAGGCGGGGCGGCAGCCCGGGTCGGGGCCGCCGTCGGCCACCCCGCAGGCGAACACCTCGACCGGCGGGGCGGCCACGTCGGGCACCCGGGCCACGGTGAGCAGCGCCAGTTGGCGACCGGCTCGCCGGAGTCCGGGGCGTACCGGATGAGGCCGCCCACCCCCGGGTAGCCGCCGGCGGCGTTCTGCCGCAGCACCTCGGCGTGCACCCCCACCGGGTTGACCGCCCGGGGGTCCCAGCGCCGGCCGGTGTCGGCGTGCCGCAGCCGGGCCGCGAGGCTCTCCAGCGCGCGCACCACCATCATGGAGGCGTCGTAGGCGAGGCTGACCCGCTCGCCGACGGGCGCGTTGGCGCCGTCGCGGCAGCGCGGCGGGTCGAGCAGGTCCTCCGCGCCGATCCAGGTGAGGAAGCTGCCCCGGGCGTCGTCGCGCCGGGCCTGCGCGGCCCGCAGCGCGGCACAGGTGGCCAGGGCGGCCTTCGACACGTACGTGACCGGCAGGTTGCCCGGGGCGCTGGCCCGCAGCCCCGGGTTGGCCATGTAGCGGTTCACCGAGTCGTCGGCGACCAGGTGGCGGGGCGGGTCGCCGCCACACTCCTTGAGCGCCCGCAGGAACCCGTCGAACTCCGACCAGCGCCCGGCGAAGAAGAGCATCCCCTGGTAGCCGCACTCCTCGGTCATCCGCCGCCCGCTGCGCCACTCGTCCAGCCGGGTGAGTCGGGTGCCGAACCGCTCCCGCAGCCCGTCGACGAGGGTGGCGACGTAGAGGTCCTCGTCCAGCGAGCTGCCCTCGCCGGTGGTCCAGTAGACGTGCGCCTCACCGACCCGCAGCACCTGCCGGGCGTACGTCTCGATCATCCGGGCCTGCTCCCGGTTGGGCGCCGACATGGCCAGGTAGAGGCTGGAGTTGGCGTCCATCTTGTCGGCCGACAGGGTGGGCGCGAGCACCGGCAGGCCGACCCGGTTGAGTTCCCGCAGGGCCGACGCCGTGCTGGTGCGGCTGTCCACCAGCCCGACCACGCCGAGGACCGTGGGGTCGTCGCGGGCCAGCCCCTCCAGCAGCCGGACCGCGTCCCCGGCGTGCCGCATCTGCCGGCCGGCGTTGGCCACCACGATGTGCAGCAGCGCGGCGTCGTCCGCCGCCGCCGACTCCTTGAGCAGCGCGTACTGGGCGGTCGCCATGCCCTCCAGCTCCTCGCGCTCGGAGACGTACGACTCCTCGTCGGCCCGGGTCCGGTTGCCGGTGAGGCTGCCCAGGTAGACCAGGGTCAGGTAGGGCCGGCGGTGGTCGCTGCGCCGCCACACCTCCTCGGCGGCCCGGTTCTGCGCGAAGATCCGCCGCTGCACCGCGCGGAGCCGGTCCTGCCCGGGCTCGCTGTTGAAGACCTGGCCGGCGGTGTCGCTGTAGCCGACGCACTCGCCGCCGACGAGCCGCACGCTCACCCGGTCGGTCGGCCAGGGGCGGCAGTCCGGCGCCCACCGACCGTTGGCCCACACGGCCACCCCGGCCAGCAGCACGAGGACCACGGCGGCCGGCAGGAACCGCCGCGACCACCAGGGCGGTTCCGGCGCGACCAGCCCGGGCGGGGCCACGCCCGCCGGGCCGCCGACGTCCTCGCCGTCGATCCGCAGCACCACGAGCCAGGCGCCGGCGCGGCGCAGCCGCCGGATCTCCGGCAGCGCCTCGGCCCACTCCTCGTACGCCTCCTCGGCCTGGACCACCGGCCGGGTCGCGGCCCGCTCCGGGGGCGGGCCGGCGGCGGCCGCCACCACCAGCAACGGGTCGTTGCGGCCGGTCTCGTTGCGCACCTCGTCGAGCAGCCGGACCAGGGTGTGCCCGACATTGTCCGGGCTCACCCCGTCGAGCAACAGGACCGGGTAGGCCGTCCGCCGCCAGTCCCCCGGCCGCCAGAACCGCCTCCGGTACGCCTGCCGCAGGTCCTCCAGGAAGGCGTGCAGCAGCAGCTTCTCCACCTGGGCCGGCTGTTCGCCGTCGCGCCAGCCGGCGGTGAGCCGCTCGGCGAAGCCGAGGAACGTCACGGACTGCCGGGGCGCCAGATACTGCTGCCGCATGAACCAGCGGTACTGCCGCCCGAACACCGGCACCCGGCCGGAGACGGCGATCCGGAAGAGCACGCTGGGCATCGCCCGGCGCAGCAGCCAGAGCAGCACCTGGAGCGCGGTGCCGACGGCCGAACCGCCGCCCACCTGCGGGTCGTCGCCGCCCCGCCGGCCCCGCCAGTCGCGCAGCCGGTGGACCAGCGCGGCCCGGCCGCTGTCCGCGGCGTCCACGCCGACGGCCAGGGTCTGGTGCATGAGCCAGTCGGCCAGCGGGTAGTGCCGGAACCGCAGCCGGGCCGCCCCGAACGCCTCCACGGAGAGCTGCCGGTGCAGCTCGCGCAGCACTCCCGCGACGTCGTCGGGCCCCGGTCCGGCGGCCAGGTCCAGCACGGCGTGCGGCACGCGGCGCCGGTTGCCCTGGCCGACGAAGCGGCGCAGCAGGGCGCCCACGACGCCGTCCTCCGCGGGTCGGACCAGCCAGAGCAGGGGCAGCCGGCGGTCACCGCGGCGGGGTCGCCGGAGCAGCCGCGCCAGCAGGGAGAGCAGTTCGAGGCCGCCCGCGGGGAGCTTCTCCCGGGCGGGCCGGGGCCGGGTCGCCGGTTCGCGCATCGTCACCTCCGGGCCACGACGGGTGTCGCACCATTGTCGACACCCGGCGCAACGCGGGGGAACCCGTGCGTCCCTCGTGGATCGTCCGGGTCAGCGAGGGGCGGCGGGGTGGCGCAGGCCGTCCAGGGCGATGGCGAGCACGCGGTCGCGCTGGGCCGGCTCGGGGAACTGGTACGCCATGATCCCGCTGACCAGCCGCACCACGTCGTCGAAGGTGGCGTCCGGTCGGGCCACCCCGGCCTCCTGGGCGCGGCGCAGCAACGGCTCACCGGCGGCGTAGATCTCCGTGCGGCAGCTGCGGAAGACCGCGGAGTCGTGCACCAGCTCCTCGGCGAGGGCCCGCTTGGTGCCGACGTAGGCGACGAACCGGTGCAGCCAGGCGACCAGGGCGTCCCACGGGGGGCGGTCCGCCAGGTCGGCGGCGGACGCGCTGAGGGCGCGCACCTCCTCGACGTAGACGGCCTCGAACAGGTCGAGTCGCTTCGGGAAGTTCCGGTAGAGCGTGCCGATGCCGACCCCGGCCCGCCGGGCGATCTCCTCCAGGGACGCGCCGGCGCCGGACTCCCCGAACACCTCCTGGGCGGCGGCGATCAGCGCGTCGTAGTTGCGACGGGCGTCGGCCCGCTTCGGGCGCCGGGCGAAGACCTCGCCCAGCTGGTCAGCGCTGGCCATGACGGGCGTCACCCCTCTCCCCTTGCAAACGGAGGCACCCCTCCGCTACGTTAGTGGAGGCACCCCTCCGGAACTGACCGGAGCCTTGCCTCCGGATAGCGTACTCCGGCTTTCCCCGCCGATCCCACCCACCACGGTCGGCGAACCAGACATCGGACCCGGGAGGTCCCACCATGCCCGCAATCCGCTGAGAAACCTCGTGGGCCCGCCACCGTCGCCACCTCGCGCGAGCCGCCCTCGGAACACCTTTCCCACGTCCTGCGAACGGGAGCCCTTTTCCGTGATCGACACCGTCCGGCGCGACTCGCGCCGGTTGACCTTCCTCGTCCTCGCCGCCGGCGCCGGCTTCTTCGCGATGCTCCAGTCGCTGATCACCCCGGTGCTGCCCACCATCCAGCACGACCTGCACACCTCGCAGAACACCGTGACCTGGGTGCTGACCGCCTACCTGCTGTCCGCGTCGATCTTCACCCCGGTCCTCGGCCGGGTCGGCGACATGGTCGGCAAGGAGCGGACCCTGGTCGTCTCCCTCGCCGCGCTCGCCCTGGGCTGCCTGCTGGCGGCCGTCGCCCCCAACATCGGCATGCTCATCCTCGCCCGGGTTGTCCAGGGCATCGGTGGCGCGGTCTTCCCGCTCTCCTTCGGGATCATCCGCGACGAGTTCCCCACCGCCCGGGTCAGCTCGGCCGTCGCGGCGATCTCGGCGATCGTCGCCGCCGGCGGCGGCCTCGGCGTCGTGCTGGCCGGGCCCATCGTCGCCACCCTGGGCTACCGCTGGCTGTTCTGGATCCCCATGGTGGTCGTCGGCCTCACCGCGCTCGCGGCGCACCGGTTCGTGCCCGAGTCGCCGGTGCGCACCCCCGGCCGGGTCAGCTGGCCGGGCACCCTGCTCCTCTCCGGCTGGCTCGTCGCGCTGCTGCTCCCCGTGAGCAAGGGCGCCGCCTGGGGCTGGACGTCCGGCCGGGTGATCGGCCTGCTGGCGCTCGCCGGTGTGCTCCTGGTCGGCTGGCTGGCGGTCGAGACCCGCTCGGCGAACCCGCTCATCGACATGCGGATGATGCGCCTGCCCGCGGTCTGGACGACCAACCTGGTCGCCCTGCTCTACGGCGCCTCGATGTTCGCCGTCTACGCCTTCCTGCCGCAGTTCGTGCAGATCCCCCGCAGCGCCGGGTACGGCTTCGGCGCGAGCATCACCCAGGCCGGGCTGCTCATGCTGCCCATGCTGGTCGGCATGTTCGTGGCCGGGCTCGTCGCCGGCCGGCTGGCGGCCCGGTTCACCGCCAAGGCGCAGCTGACCACGGGCGCCGTGTTCAACGTGCTCGCCGCGGCGATGCTGACCGTCGCGCACGACACCCGCTGGGAGATCGGCGTGGCCGGCGGCCTGGTGGGGCTCGGCATCGGCCTGGCCTTCGCCTCGATGGCCAACCTCATCGTGGCCAGCGTGCCGGCCCGCCAGACCGGCGTGGCGACCGGCATGAACGCCAACATCCGCACCATCGGCGGCGCGATCGGCGCCGCGGTGGCCAGCAGCGTCATCACCGCCCACCCGCAGGCGAGCGGGCTGCCGCGGGAGGCCGGCTTCACCATGGGCTTCCTACTGCTGACCGGCATCTCCCTCGCCGCCGCGCTGGCCGCCCTGGCGGTCCCCTCCGGCGGCCGGGCGGCGCGGGCACGGCACGGCCGGCCGCCGGCGCGGAGCACCGAGCCGGAGCTGACCGGCGACCTGGTGCCGGCGCGCTGATCGGGCCGGAGCCCGCGACCACCGCGTCCGGGTTCCGGCAGGCGGCCGGCGGTCCGGGTACGGGCCGCCGGCCGCCGTCGCGTCGGATCAGCCGATGGCGGCGGTCAGTGCGGCCAGGTAGCCGTACCGGTAGCCGTCGGCGTCCGGGTGGTACGCCTCGATGAGCCCGCTCACATCGTTGATCCACGGGTCGGCCGCGCAGACGCCGTGGCCGGCGAAGAACGGCCGGGCGTCAACGAAGGTGGCCCCGGCCGCCCGGGCCCGGTCGGCGATCACCGTGGCGAGCAGGTCGGCGGCGTTGTTGAGGATCGTCCGCTTGTAGGTGCTCATGGCCAGCAGGCCGCAGTAGCCGGTCTCGAACAGCCGCGGGTAGCCGAGCACCACGAGCCGGGCGTTGGGCGCCCGGTTCCGGATGGCGGCGTAGGTGTTGTCGAGCCGGCCGGGCAGCGTGGTGGTGGCGAAGGCGCGGCTGTCGTTGACGGCGTTCTCGCAGCTCGACGTGCTGCCGAAGCGGCAGCTCGTGATGACGTCGGCGAAGCCGGCGTCGTTGCCCCCGATGGTCACGGTGACCAGGGTGGTGCCGGTGCTCAGCGAGTTCACCTGGCTGCCGATGACGTCGGCCGTGACCGCGCCGCCGCAGGCCGGGAACCGGAAGCTGGTGACCCCGTGCGCGGCGGCCCAGAGCGGGGCGTACGACTTCTGGCTGCGCAGGCAGGTCGAGAGGTCGTACGGGCCGGCCCCGACGCCGGAGGAGTAGGAGTCGCCGAGGGCGACGTAGTTGACGGTGGCCGCCCGGGCGACGCCGGGGACGAGCACGGCGCCGAGGACGGTCGCGAGAAGTGCGGCCAGGGCGGTGCGGACGCGACGGGACATGACAGGACCTCCACGGGACAGGGGTGGTGGAGCCCGTTGACCGCGCGCGTGGCCAGGGGAGTCGGTGCTTGTTACTAGTCGGTAATGGTATCGAAACATTGCCATAAATTGAATAGCGCTCGCCCGCCTTCCGGGGCAGACGCGTTCATCGCCGTCGATTAGGTTTGGGGGTGCGTACACCCCGATGGAGGGAGCCCACCTCGTGCGACGCGCTCTCACGGCGGCCATCGCCGCCCTGACCGTCACCACCGCCGGCACCGTCGTGACCGGCACCCCCGGCCAGGCCGCCCTACCGGGCTGGGGCCGGCCGAAGCCCGCGACGGCCGTCCCGACCCCGGGCAGCCCCGGGCTGGGCGACAGCTACTTCCCCGACTACGGCAACGGCGGCTACGACGTCGGCCACTACGACATCCGACTGCGCTACGAACCGGCCACCGACCGGCTCAGCGGCACCACGACGATCCTGGCCACCGCCACCCAGAACCTGTCCCGCTTCAACCTCGACTTCCTCCTCGGCGTCGAGTCGGTCCGGGTCAACGGCTGGTCGGCAGCCTTCGCCCGGGAGGGCGTCCACGAGCTGGCGGTCACCGCGCCCCGGTCGATCCTCAAGGGACAGCAGCTCACCGTCGTGGTGAAATACGCCGGCATCCCGTCCGAGACGCTGGTCCAGGGCTACACGGGCTGGACCCGGGTCGCCGACGGCGCCCTCGCCGTCAACGAGCCCGAGTCGGCCTGGTGGTGGTTCCCGAGCAACGACCACCCGAAGGACAAGGCCACCTGGGACATCTCCGTCTCGGTGCCCACCGGCCTCGAGGTGGTCAGCAACGGGGTGCAGCCGCGCGCCCCGCTGCCCGAGGCCGGCAACCGCACCCGGTGGAGCTGGCGCAGCGTGAAGCCGGGCGCCACCTACCAGGCGTTCCTCGCCATCGGGCAGTACGACATCGTCACGGACACCGCGCCGAACGGGCAGCCGGTGTCCAACGCGTACAGCACCACGCTGGGCGACCTCGGGCCGGCCGCCCGGGCCAGCATCGAACGCACCGCCGAGATCGTCGACTGGGAGAGCGGCGTGTTCGGGCCGTACCCGTTCGAGGCGCAGGGCGGCGTGGCCGGCCCGATCGACGGCATCGGCTTCGCCCTGGAGACCCAGAGCCGCCCCGTCTACGGCCCCAGCTTCTGGCGGCGCGGCGCCAACACGTCCGTGGTGGTGCACGAGAACGCCCACCAGTGGTTCGGCGACTCGGTCTCGGTCGCCGACTGGCGCAACATCTGGCTGAACGAGGGCTTCGCCTCGTACGCCGAGTGGCTCTGGTCGGAGGAGCAGGGCGAGGGCACCGCCCAGGAGCTGTTCGACTTCACCTACGCCAGCTACCCGGCCGACTCGGAGTTCTGGCAGGTGCTCCCCGGTGACCCGGGGGCCGGCGACATCTTCGACGACGCCGTCTACGACCGGGGCGCCATGGCGCTGCACCAGCTCCGCCTGGCCGTCGGCGACGAGGCGTTCTTCCGGATCCTGCCGGCCTGGACCGCCGCCCACCGCTACCGCAACGGCACGATCGCCCAGTTCCAGGCGCTCGCCGAGCGGATCTCCGGCCGGGACCTCGACGCGGTCTTCACGACCTGGCTGTTCACCGCCGGGCGCCCCGAGCTCGCCACCGCCGCGCGCCGGGCGCTCGCCCCGGCCCAGCCGAAGTCTTGGACGAAGATCCAGGAGGCCCACCGGCTGCTCAAGCACTGACCGGCACCGGCTGGGGCCCGCTCCACCTCCAGGAGCGGGCCCCGGCCGGGTCAGGCCGGCACGGGACTGACCGTGGTCGGTGCCGCCGCCTCCACGGCCCGGATGTGCCGGTACGCGAACCAGAGCGGCGGGAACGCGCCGATCGCGAAGGAGAGGTCGACAAGCGTCCAGAACCAGGGGATGTCCCGCACCGGCCCGCAGATCAGTGCGAGCGGGATCTTCGCGCCGCCGGGTCCCGTGCGAGATGACCTCGCTCACGGGACCCGGGCCCCGGCCGGGGTCAGGCGGCGGGGCAGCCGTCGCGGTGCGCGAGCGGCGAGCGCAGCTCGGTCCAGCGGGAGCGGCGCCGGCCCCGGTGGGGCGCGCAGGCCGCGCAGTCCTGCGCCGGGCGGGCGGCCCGGCTGGACCGGAGCCGGCCGGTGCCCGGACGCGCGCCGGCCGCGGCGCCGGGAAGCGCCACCGGGGCCACGCCGGCCAGCACCGTCGGCCGCGGCAGCGCCACGGCGGAGACGGCGTCCAGGCCCGCACCGGCCGGGCGGACGACCCGGGCGGCGGTGGCGGCGACCCGGCGGACCGGGCGGGCGGCGGGCGCGGCCAGCACCCGGGTGAGCCGGTGCGCCAGCCGGCGCTCGCGCAGCCGGTCCAGGGCCACCCCGGCGACCGCGGTGGCGGCCGCCGTGACCGTGCCGGCCAGCACCAGGGTCTGGCGGGGGCCGGCGTGCTCGGCGAGCCAGCCGAGCAGTGGGGCGCCCACGGCCGCGGAGACCGAGCCGGTGACGGCCAGGGCGGCCAGCACCCGGCCGCGCATGGCGTAGTCGGTGTCGAGCTGGGCGCGGGCGCCGACCGTGGTGTCGATGACCACCGCCGCGGCGGCCACCGGCAGGATCACCGCGGCGAAGCTCAGCGTGCCCGGGGCCAGCCCGGCGACGATCTGCAACCCGCTGGCGAGCAGGCCGGCACCGACCAGCACCGCGTAGCCGAGGTCCGCGCGGCGCGCCGCGAACAGGGCGCCCAGCACCGTGCCGACGGCGAAGACGGTGGAGAGCAGGCCGTAGCCCGACACGCCGCCGTGCAGCGGCCCGTCGCTCATGGCGGCCATCGTGACCTGGTAGTTGCGGCCCAGGCTGCCGAGCACGAAGGAGAGCGCGAGGGCCACCAGCACCACCGGCTGCCGGCTCAGGTAGCGGAAACCGGCCCGGATGCCGCCGTCGGCCGGGGCCGGGTCGGCCGCCGCCGGCCCGCCGGCATGCCGCTCCCCCTCGCGTACGGCGAACAGCGCCACGACGACCGCGACGAAGCTGACCGAGTTCGCGGCGAAGAGCAGCGCGGGGCCGACCACGGCGACCACGACGGCGCCGAGGCTCATACCGAGGATCCGCCCGGCGGAGTTGGTGAGCGAGCCGAGCGCCAGGGCGTTGCCGAGGCTCTCCCGGTCCACCAGCGTGGAGGCCCAGCGGCCCATCACCGGCCCCTCGATCGCCGACACCGCGCCGGTGGCCAGCGAGATCGCGAAGATCGCCGGGAGACCGCCGGTGCCGGTGAGGGCCACCACGGCGAGCCCGGCGGCGAGCAGCGCGTGGGCTGCCTGGGCGCCGATCAGCAGCGGCTTGGCGGGCAGCCGGTCGGCCAACGCGCCACCCCAGACGCTCAGCACCAGGGTGGGCAGCGCCTGGAGCAGGACGGTGAACCCCATCGAGGTGGCCGACCCGGTTTCGGCCAGCACGTACCAGTTGACGCCCAGCACCTGCATCCAGGTCCCGATGACCGACACGAATCCGGCGGCGGCCCAGATCCGGTAGTTGCGGTGGCGCAGCGCGGCGAACGTGGCGCCGAGGGCCATGAGTGTTTCCCCGTCCAGACGGTGACACGACGAAGCCGGACCCCCGCGGGTCCGGCCAGCGCACAAGTCTGGCCGTGGTCAAACCCGCCGACCACAGTTGGTGAGAGGGTTCACGAACCGGGTCGGGCGGCCGGGGCACCCCGGGCACGAACCGGACCCGGACGCCACGACACCCCGGTCCGGGAGGGACCGGGGTGCCGGTGACGCGCCGGGTCAGCGGGCGGCGAGCGGCTGCCGGGCCGGGTCGACCGGCGCGGGCAGCGTTCCGGCCCCACCCAGGTACGCGTGGATGGCCGCGGCGGCGGCCCGGCCCTCGGCGATGGCCCAGACGATCAGCGACGCGCCCCGGTGCATGTCCCCGGCGACGAACACGCCGTCGCCGCTGGTCTGCCAGTCGGGGCGGGCGTCGACCGCGCCCCGGCCGTTGCGGGTCACCCCGAGCTGGCCCAGCAGGGGCTGCTCCTCGGTGCCCTCGAACCCGATGGCGAGCAGCACCAGGTCGGCCGGGATCTCCCGCTCCGAGCCGGGCAGCGCCGTGACGATCCGCCGGCCGTTCACCTTCTCGACGGTCACCTCGGCGATCCGGACGGCGCGGACCTGGCCGGTGCCGTCGTCGACGAACTCCTGCACCGCCACGGCGAAGACCCGCTCGCCGCCCTCCTCGTGCGCCGGGTAGCTGCGCAGCACCCACGGCCAGGTGGGCCACGGGTCGCGCTCGGCGTCCCGGTCGGCCGGGGGCTCCGGGTAGAGGTCGAGCTGGTGCACGCCGGCCGCGCCCTGGCGGTGGGCCACGCCCAGGCAGTCGGCGGCGGTGTCGCCACCACCGATGATCACCACGTGCCTGCCGGCCGCGTCGATCGGCGTGCCGTCCGGAAGCGTGGCCGGGGCCGGCCGCCCCTCACCCGCCGCCGCGACGACGCGGTTCGCGGCCACCAGGTGCGCCATGGCCTGGTGTACGCCGCGCAGCGCCCGCCCCGGCGTCTCGGGGGTGTCCCGGCCCTGGAGCGCGCCGCAGGCGAGCAGCACGGCGTCGTGCTCGGCGCGGAGCTGCTCGGCGGTGACGTCCACGCCGACGTCCACCCCGCTGCGGAAGCGCACCCCCTCGGCGGCGAGCTGGGCCAGTCGCTGGTCGATGTGCCGCTTCTCCAGCTTGAAGTCGGGGATGCCGTAGCGGAGCAGGCCGCCGAGGGCGTCGTCCCGCTCGTACACGGTGACGGCGTGACCGGCGCGGGCGAGTTGCTGCGCGGCGGCGAGCCCGGCGGGGCCGGAGCCGACCACGGCGACCGACCTCCCGGTCGGGGCCGGCACCGGCTGCGGGCGCAGGCCGCCCCGGGCCACCGCCGCGTCGGCGATCTCCACCTCGACCTGCTTGATGGTGACCGGCTGCTGGCCGCCCAGGCCGAGCACGCAGGCCGCCTCGCAGGGCGCCGGGCAGAGCCGGCCGGTGAACTCGGGGAAGTTGTTGGTGGCGTGCAGCGACTCCACGGCGGCGTCCCAGCCGCCGGTGCGGACCAGGTCGTTCCAGTCCGGGATGCGGTTGCCGAGCGGGCAGCCGTCGTGGCAGAACGGGATGCCGCAGTCCATGCAGCGGGTGGCCTGCTCGCGGATCAGCTCCTCGCCGGCCGGCGGGTAGACCTCCCGCCAGTCCGTGATCCGCACCGGGACCGGGCGGCGGGCGGGCAGCCGCCGGTCATAGCGCAGGAAACCGTTCGGGTCAGGCACGAGCCACCTCCTGGGCGACCGCCCGCGGGGCGGGCGGCACGGACGCGGCGGAGGCCGCCGGCGGAGCCCCGGCGGCGGCTGTCGCCGCCAATGCGCTCATCACCGCGTCGTCGACGTCGTGGCCGGCGGCTTCGGCGGCCCGCATGATCTCCAGCACCCGGCGGTAGTCCCGGGGCACCACGGCGGTGAACTCCTCCACCGCCTCCGGCCAGCGCTTGAGCAGCTCCTCGGCGACCGCCGAGTCGGTCTCGGCGAAGTGCCGCTGGACCAGCTCGTGCAGCCGCTCGCGCTCCTGTTCGCCCAGCGGCGACAGGTCGACCAGCTCGGCGTTGACCAGCCGGCGGTCCAGCCGGTGCACGAACGCCGTGCCGCCGGACATGCCGGCCGCGAAGTTGCGCCCGGTCGGCCCGAGCACCACCACGGTGCCGCCGGTCATGTACTCGCAGCCGTGGTCGCCGACGCCCTCGACGACGGCCACCGCGCCGGAGTTGCGCACGGCGAACCGCTCGCCGACCCGGCCGCGCAGGAAGACCTCGCCGCCGGTGGCGCCGTACAGGATGGTGTTGCCCGCGATGATCTGGTCCTCGGCGCGCCCGCCGGGGTCGGCGTCCGCGCCGGCGAACGGCGCGGCGGCGTCCGGCCGGACGACGAGCCGCCCGCCGGAGAGGCCCTTGCCCACGTAGTCGTTGGCGTCGCCGTGCAGGCGCAGGGTGACCCCGCGCGGCAGGAACGCGCCGAACGACTGGCCGGCGGTGCCCCGCAGCAGGAACTCGACGGTGTCGTCGGGCAGCCCGGCGCCGCCGAACCGGCGGGTCACCTCGCCGCCGAGCATCGCGCCCACGCTGCGGTGCTCGTTGCGCACCGCCACCTCGACCCGGACCGGGGTGCCGTCGCGCAGCGCCGGCTCGGCCAGGGCGATGAGCTGGTTGTCCAGCGCCAGCTCCAGGCCGTGGTCCTGGGCCCGGATGCCGCGCCGGGCCGCGCCCTCGGGCAGCTCGGGCAGGTGCAGCACCCGGCTGAGGTCGAGCCCGTGGCCCTTCCAGTGGTCGATGGCGCCGGCGACGTCGAGCAGCTCGGTGTGCCCGATGGCCTCAGCGATGCTGCGGAAGCCCAGCTCGGCCAGGTAGCCGCGGATCTCCTCGGCCAGGAAGAGGAAGAAGTTCTCCACGAACTCCGGCTTGCCGGTGAAACGCTCGCGCAGCACCGGGTTCTGGGTGGCGATGCCCACCGGGCAGGTGTCGAGGTGGCAGACCCGCATCATCACGCAGCCCTCGACGATCAGCGGGGCGGTGGCGAAGCCGAACTCCTCGGCGCCCAGCAGCGCCGCGACCAGCACGTCCCGGCCGGTCTTGAGCTGGCCGTCGACCTGCACGGTGACCCGGTCGCGGAGCTTGTTGAGCAGCAGCGTCTGCTGCGCCTCGGCCAGGCCCAGCTCCCAGGGGGTGCCGGCGTGCTTGAGCGAGTTGAGCGGGGAGGCGCCGGTGCCGCCGTCGTGCCCCGAGATCAGGATGACGTCGGCCTTGAGCTTCGCCACGCCGGCCGCCACGGTGCCCACCCCGACCTCGCTGACCAGCTTCACGTGCACCCGGGCCGCCGGGTTGACGCACTTCAGGTCGTGGACGAGCTGGGCCAGGTCCTCGATGGAGTAGATGTCGTGGTGCGGCGGCGGGGAGATCAGGCCGACGCCCGGGGTGGCGTGCCGGGTGCGCGCGATCCACGGCCAGACCTTGTTGCCGGGCAGCTGGCCACCCTCGCCGGGCTTCGCGCCCTGGGCCATCTTGATCTGGAGGTCGTCGGCGTTGACGAGGTATTCGCTCGTGACGCCGAACCGGCCGCTGGCGATCTGCTTGACCGCCGAGCGGCGCCGCGGGTCGTGCAGCCGCTCGACGTCCTCGCCGCCCTCGCCCGTGTTGGACTTGCCGCCGAGGCGGTTCATGGCGACGGCCAGGGTCTCGTGCGCCTCCGCCGAGATCGACCCGTACGACATGGCGCCGGTGGCGAACCGCTTGACGATCTCGCTGGCCGGCTCCACCTCGTCCAGCGGGACGGGCGGGCGCAGCCCGGTGCGCAGGGTGAACAGCCCGCGCAGTGAGCCCGCCTGGGCGGCCAGCTCGTCCACCTTGGCGGTGTACTGCCGGAAGACGTCGTACTGGCGGCTGCGGGTGGCGTGCTGGAGCAGGAAGACCGTCTCCGGGTTGAACAGGTGCAGCTCACCCTCGCGGCGCCACTGGTACTCGCCGCCGACGTCCAGCCGGTCGCTCGCCCGAGCGCCCGCGGGCGGCCAGGCCAGCGCGTGCCGGGCGGCCACCTCGGCGTGAATCTCGGCGAGCCCGATGCCGCTGATCGTGCTCGGGGTGCCCCGGAAGTAGCGCTGGACCAGCCGGGTGTCCAGGCCGACCGCCTCGAAGACCTGCGCACCGCAGTACGACGAGACCGTCGAGATGCCCATCTTCGACATGATCTTCAGGACGCCCTTGCCGAGCGCCTTGACGTAGTTGCGGATGGCCGTGCCCGGCTCCATGCTGACCAGCGCGCCCGTGGAGATCATGTCCTCGACCGACTCGAAGGCCAGGTACGGGTTGACCGCCGCCGCGCCGTACCCGATCAGCACGGCCGCGTGGTGCACCTCGCGGCAGTCGCCCGACTCGACGATCAGCGCCACCTGGGTGCGCGTCTGCTCCCGCACCAGGTGCTGGTGCACCGCGGCGGTGAGCAGCAGCGACGGGATCGGGGCCAGGTCGGCGTTGGAGTCCCGGTCGGAGAGCACCAGGATGCGTACCCCGTCCTCGATCGCCTCGGAGACGTGCCGGCAGATCTCGGTGAGCCGGGCCTTGATGCCGGCGCCGCCGTCACGGACCCGGTAGAGCCCGGAGACCCGGACCGCCTTGAAGCCGGGCAGGTCGCCGTCCTCGTCGACGGAGAGGATCTTGGCCAGCTCGTCGTTGTCGATCACCGGGTACGGCAGCACGATCTGCCGGCAGCTCGCCGGCCCCGGGTCGAGCAGGTTGCCCTCCGGGCCGATGGTGGACGCCAGGCTGGTCACCAGCTCCTCCCGGATGGCGTCCAGCGGCGGGTTGGTGACCTGGGCGAAGAGCTGGTGGAAGTAGTCGTAGAGCAGCCGCGGCCGGGTGGACAGCGGCGCGATCGGGGTGTCCGTGCCCATCGAGCCGATCGGCTCCGCGCCGTTGCGGGCCATCGGGGCGAGCAGGATCTTCAGCTCCTCCTCGGTGTAGCCGAAGGTCTGCTGCCGGCGGCGTACCGAGTCGTGCGTGTAGACGATGTGCTCGCGCGGCGGCAGCTCGTCCAGCTCGATGATGCCGGCGTGCAACCACTCCCCGTACGGGCGGGCGGCGGCCAGCTCGGTCTTGATCTCGTCGTCCTGCACGATCCGGCCGTTGACCGTGTCGACCAGGAACATCCGGCCCGGCTGGAGCCGGCCCTTCGCGACCACGGTGGCCGGGTCGAGGTCGAGCACGCCCGCCTCGCTGCCCAGCACCACCAGGCCGTCGGCGGTCCGCCACCAGCGGCCCGGGCGCAGCCCGTTGCGGTCCAGCACCGCGCCCACGATCTCGCCGTCGGTGAAGGCGACCGAGGCCGGGCCGTCCCACGGCTCCATGAGGCTGGCGTGGAACCGGTAGAAGGCGCGCTTGTCGGCGCGCATGTCCGGGTCGTTCTCCCACGCCTCCGGGATCATCATGAGCACCGCGTGCGGCAGGCTCCGCCCGGCCAGGTGCAGCAGTTCCAGGACCTCGTCGAAGTTGGCCGAGTCGGAGGCCGCCGGGGTGCAGACGGGGAAGACCCGGCGGATGTTGCCGGGCAGGTGCGGGCTGCGCAGCAGCGCCTCCCGGGCCTGCATCCAGTTCCGGTTGCCGCGGATCGTGTTGATCTCGCCGTTGTGCGCGATGAACCGGTACGGGTGGGCCAGCGGCCAGGACGGGAACGTGTTGGTGGAGAACCGCGAGTGCACCAGCGCGATCGCGCTGACCACGCGCTCGTCGGTCAGCTCCGGGTAGAACGCCGGGAGCTGGTCCGGGGTGAGCATCCCCTTCCACACCATGGTCCGGCCGGACAGCGACGGGAAGTAGGCCGGCACGCCCCGCTCGGCGGTCTCCCGCTCGACCTGCTTGCGCAGGCAGAACGCCACCCGGTCCAGATCCAGCCCGGTCAGCGGGGAGCCGGCCGCACCGGCGGGCGCGTCGGTGAGCCGGTGCGCGGCCAGGAACAGCTGCCGGACCCGGGGCATCGCCGCGAGGGCGGTCTCGCCGAGGCCGGCCGGGTCGATCGGCACCTCCCGCCAGCCGAGGATGTCCGCGCCCTCGACCAGCGCGTACTTCTCCACCACCTGGCGGGCCCGGGCCTCGGACGCGTCGTCGTCGGGCAGGAAGACCAGGCCGGTGGCGTACTGACCGGCGGGCGGCAACGGGAAGTCGACGACCGCGCGCAGGAACGCGTCCGGCACCTGGATCATGATGCCCGCGCCGTCACCGGTGTTGTGCTCCGCGCCCCGGGCGCCCCGGTGGTCCAGCCGGCAGAGCGCCCCGAGACCGTTCGCGACGACCTCGTGCGAGCGCCGCCCGTGCAGGTCAGCCACGAAGGCCACACCGCAGGCGTCGTGCTCGTGGGCGGGGTCGTAGAGCCCCGTGGTCCGCGGGGCCGGCTGGGGGCTGAGAGGGTACGGAAAGGCCACCGGGCCTCCTGTCGTCACTCAGGTTGGAACATGGTGGGGACGACGTCGGCCCTCGGGGGTTTTATTGAGTCTACGTTAGGGCGTCCGGCGCAAGGCCAGTTCAGATTGATCACACTTCCAGCATCTGGGACATGTAGTCTCGCGCGGTGGATGTCGTACGCACTGACGTGCTCGACCGGTTGGAGCGTTTCTACGACGCGGTGCCCCGCGACGGGGCGCGGACGGAGGAACACGGCCCCCTCGTGCTGTTCGTCCGCGAGGGCGCCGGTTGGCCGTTCTACGCCCGCCCCCGGCTGGACGCCACCGAGGCACCCGCACTCGCCGACGTGACCGCCGTCCGGGCCCGGCAGCGGGAGCTGGGCCTGCCGGAGGCGTTCGAGTGGGTGCATGAGGTCACCCCGGACCTGCTGCCGGTGGCCCGCTCGGCGGGGCTGCACGTGCTGGAGGCGCCGCTCATGGTGCTGGAGCCCGACCGCCTGCCCGACCCGGCGACGTTCAGCGACGTACCGGTGCGAGTGCTCGACCCCCGCAACCCGAGCTTCGCGGCGGACGTGGCGCTGCGCCGGGCCGTCGCCGCGGTGGGGTTCTCGCACGGCGGCACCGCCCGCGGCGAGGCCGGCCCGGCCGAGCGGGACGCCGCGGTCTCCCGCCTGGACGTGGCCGCCCTGGACGAGGAGGCGGTCCGCATCGTCGACGGCCGGCGCGTCTCGGTGCTCGCCGGCACGGCGGACGAGGGGGCGCTGGCCAGCGGCATGGCCATGCGGGTCGGCGACGTCGCGGAGATCGCCGGGGTGGCCACCCTGCCGGCGGCCCGCCGGCGCGGCCTGGGCGCGGCCGTGACCGCCACCCTGGCCCACCGGCTGCGCGCCGCCGGCGCCGACCTGGTCTTCCTCTCCGCCGGCAGCGAGGAGATCGCCCGGGTCTACCTGCGGGTCGGCTTCCGCCGCGTGGGCACCGCCTGCATCGCCGAGCCGACCGCCGTGATCGGCTGACGGCCGCCCGTCGCACCGCCGGTCGGGGACGGCGCCGTGCCGCACCCGCGCGGCACGGTCAGGCCGGCGGCTGCCAGGAGGCGGCGGCCGTGGCCGCCGTGTTGCGCAGCCGCGGGCTGATCGTGCCCAGCGCGGCGTCCCGGGCGCGCAACGCCAGCCGGCCCCGGGTCTGGAGTACCGCCGACATCCGGCGGGTCTGCCGCACCATGGTGGCCGCGCGGGGCCGGCGCAGCCGGTCGTAGCCGGCCACCGCGTCCGGGAGCCGGGACTCGCGCAGCAGCGCCGACAGGGTGGCCGCGTCCTCGAAGGCGAGGCAGGCGCCCTGCCCGAGGTGCGGCGGCATGGCGTGCGCCGCGTCGCCGAGCAGCACCACGCCGCCCGGCCCGGCCGGGAACCCGTACGCCCGGGGCAGCGGGCGCAGCTCCCGGATCTCCTGCTGCACCAGGTCCGCCGGGTCGGTCGCGTCGAGCAGCGTGGCGATCGGCGCGGGCCAGCCCGCGTACCAGCGCTTGAGCAGGGCCAGCTGTGTCTCCGGCGGCTCGGGTCGGGGCGCGCCGGCGGCGGTGGCCACCCAGTAGATGCCGCCCCGGCGGGAGGCGCCCGCGGTGCCCCGGTCGCCGAGGGAGGCGGCCACGAAGCGGTAGCCCGCACCCAGCGTCTCGCCGTGCACCGGCTGGTCGTCGGGGAGCTGCGGGGCCCGGTACCAGGGGATCACGGCCCGCCACGCGGCGCAGCCGGAGCTGACCACCGCCGTCTCCGGGGCGAGCTGCCGGCGGATCTCGCTGTCGGTGCCGTCGGCCGCGACCACCAGGTCCGCCTCGACGGTGTGCCGGCCGTCGCCGACGGCGGGACGCTCGCCGGGCGCCGCCCGCACCGTCCGCACGCTCACCCCGGTGCGCAGCTCCACCTGGTCGCCCAGCCCGGCGATGAGCGCGTCGTGCAGGTCCTCCCGGTGCACCACGACCGGCATCCGCTCCGCCGGTGTGGGGCGGGGTTGCACCAGCCAGTGCCCGTCGGGGCGGCGCACGCCGCCGTCGGGCAGCGGGGTGGCGATCGCGTCCAGGCCGGCGCCGAGGCCGAGGGCGCGCAGCGCGCGTACCCCGTTGGGCCAGAGCACCACGGCGGTCGTCTCCGGACGGACCCGGTCGGCCCGTTCGAGGAGGGTGACCCGCCAACCGGACCGGGCCAGCGCTCCGGCCGTCGCCAACCCGCCAAGGCCGGCGCCGACCACCACCGCGCTCCGCATGACTCCCCCGCTCAGCTGTCCCGGTCGGCGGGGCGGACGCCGCCGGCGCCGGCCCGGTCCGTCTCGTCCGTCGCGTCGCGGTCGGTCGCATCGGTCGCGTCGCTGTCGGCCTCGTCGGTTGCGTCGCGGTCGGCCTCGTCGGTTGCGTCGCGGTCGGCCTCGTCGGTCGCCGGCGGCTCCTCGGCCGGGACCTCGCCGGTCTCCCGGTACGTGCGGAACTGCTCCTCGGACACCACCCGGTAGCCCTCCGGCGCGACCGGCTGCGCCCCCGCCTCCCGGGCGGAGAGGTCGACCTGGGACACATCGCCACCCGCGGGCGGGGCCGGGGTGGCCGGCGCGCCGACCGGGATCAGGTATTCGCGCGGGCCGCGCACCCGCAGGAAGTACACCAGCGCGCCGAGGAAGACCAGCGCCGCGGTCCACACGTTGAGCCGCAGGCCGAGGATGTGGTTGGCCTCGTCGGTGCGCATCAGCTCGATCCAGAACCGGCCCGCCGTGTAGCCCATCACGTAGAGGGCGAAGGCACGGCCGCGGCCCAGCCGCAGCTTGCGGTCGAGGGCCACGACCAGCGCGGCGACGCCGATGTTCCACAGCGCCTCGTAGAGGAAGGCCGGGTGGTAGAGCCCCGGCTGGAGGACCGGGTTGCCGGCGTCGTCGCGCAGCGCGTGCCCCGGATTGTCCGGGTCCATGACGTGGACCTCGAGGCCCCAGGGCACGCTGGTGCGCCCGCCGTAGAGCTCGTTGTTGAACCAGTTGCCGAACCGGCCGATCGCCTGAGCCAGCGGCAGCCCCGGCGCCAGCGCGTCGGCCACCACGGCGAACGGGATGCCCAGCTGCCGGGCGGCGAACCACGCGCCGACTGCGCCACCGGCCACCGCGCCCCAGATGCCGAGGCCGCCCTCCCAGATGGCGAACGCCTTGAGCGGCTGGCCGTCGGCGCCGAAGTATTTCTCCGGCGAGGTGATCACGTGGTAGATCCGGGCGCCGATGATGCCCGCGGGCACCGCCCAGACGGCGATGTCGAGCACCGCGCCCGGAGCGACGCCGCGGCGGCGCAGCCGGTACTCGGTGACCACGCAGGCCACCACGATGCCGACGATGATGCAGAGCGCATACGCCCGGATCGGAACCGGACCGAGCTGCCAGACGGCGGTGCTGGGGCTGGGCAGGGCCGCCAGGGGGGTCATCGGGGCGAGGGTCACGGGTGCACACGGTACCGGTGCGGACGGTGCTCGCGGCACCCCGGTCGCCCGGGTTCGCGGGTCGGATGACTTCTGGTTTGCGCGGCCGTAGGCTCTTTGTCCATGAGCGCGCTCACCTGGGCGGTCGCCGCGGTCGTCACCGACCCCTCCGGCCGGGTGCTGCTCTGCCGGCAGTCCGGCGGCGGCCGTCGCTGGGCGCTGCCCGGCGGGCGGCTGCGCCGCGACGAGAGCCCGCCCGCCGCCGCGCGACGCGAGATCCGCGCCGAGACCGGCTGGGAGGTCGACCTGGTCGACCTGGTCGGCCTCTACCGGCTCGGCGACCCCGCCGCTCCCCCGCCCGCCGCCGGCCACTGCGGCGCCCTGCCCGACGTGCTGGTGCACGTGTTCCGGGCCCGGACACTCGCCGCGACGCCGGCCGGCACCCCGGCGGGCGGCTGCCACCTCGACTGGCATGCGCCGGACGCGCTGCCCGAGGCGCTCACCCCGACCACCCGCGCCGCCGTCGCCGACGCCCTGGCCGGTCGCTCCGGCGTCCTCCGCGACCCGACGCAGGACACCGGGTCGGCCGGCGCGGCGGCGCCCCCGCCCGAACAGCGGTCCGGCGGCGAGCTGGGCACCACCCGGCGCTGACGCTCCCCGTGAGCGGAGGCGAGGAGCCGCCGTGCAGGACAACGACGCGCGCCGGGGGCCAGCCGCCGAGACCACCGCGCCGCACGAATCGCGGACGTCCCGGGCAGGCCGACCCCCGGGTAGGTCCGCGAGCGCCTGTCGAGCTGATGACGCAAACGACTCAAGCCCCGCGTTGCCCGGCGGCCGGGCGGCGGAGGTGAGGTGCGATGTCGCCAACGACTCAACTCGACAGGCAGTCCCACACAATCACCGAGGCACGGCGCCCGCACGGGCCGGACCGATGGCTCCGCACAAGAACGGCGGGATGGCGGCATCGGCGAGCGCCGGACGTCACCAAGTCGGCGAGCTGGCGTGGAGTGAGGGAACAGCGGCCGTCAGCGGGCCGGGTTGCGGACGCCTTCGGCGAGTTCGGCGCTCAGGGCGCGCAGGGCGGTCAGGCCGGCCGCCTGGTCGGGGGCGTCGAGCACGCAGCGGACCAGCGCGCTGCCGACGATCACGGCGTCGGCGTACCCGGCCACGGTGGCGGCCTGGGCGCCCGTGCCCACGCCCAGCCCGACGCCGACGGGCAGGTCGGTGACCTCGCGCAGCCGGGAGACGAGGACCGGGGCCGCCTCGGAGGTCTGCGACCGAGCGCCGGTCACGCCCATGATGGCGGTGGCGTAGACGAAGCCGCGGCAGTGCCCGGCGGTCATCTTCAGCCGGGCGTCGGTGGAGGACGGGGAGACCAGGAACGTCCGGTCCAGGCCGTGCGCCTCGGAGGCGGCCAGCCACTCGCCGGCCTCGTCGGGGATCAGGTCCGGCGTGATCAGGCCGGTGCCCCCGGCGGCGGCCAGGTCGCGGGCGAACGGGTCGACGCCGTACTGCTCGATCGGGTTCCAGTAGGTCATGGTGACCACCGGCGCGCCGGTCGCGGCCACCGCCTCGACGATGCGCAGCGTGTCCGCGGTGCGGACGCCTCCGGCCAGCGCGATGTCGCTGGCCTTCTGGATGACCGGGCCGTCCATCACCGGGTCGGAGTAGGGGATCTCCACCTCGATGACGTCGACGCCGGCCTCGACCATGGCGGTCATCGCGGCGATGCTGCCCTCGACGGTCGGGAAGCCCGCCGGCATGCAGCCGACCAGCACGGCCCGGCCGTCGGCCCGGGCCTTGTCGAAGGCGACCCCGATCCGGCTCACGCTCTCACTCCTTGTCGAGGATGCCGAAGTATGCGCCGGCGGTGTGCACGTCCTTGTCGCCCCGGCCGGACAGGTTGACCACGATGACCGGCTCCCGGCCCAGCTCGGCGGCGAGCTGCGGGGCGATCCTGCGGGCGCCGGCGAGCGCGTGCGAGCTCTCGATCGCCGGGATGATGCCCTCGGTGCGGCAGAGCAGCTCGAAGGCGGCCATCGCCTCGTCGTCGTCGACGGGCAGGTAGGTGGCCCGCCCGCTGTCGTGCAGCCAGGCGTGCTCCGGCCCGACGCCCGGGTAGTCCAGGCCGGCCGAGATCGAGTGCGACTCGATCGTCTGGCCGTCGGAGTTCTGCAGCACGTACGTCCGGGTGCCGTGCAGCACGCCCGCCGAGCCGCCGGTGATGCTGGCCGCGTGCCGGCCGGTCGCCACGCCCTCGCCGCCGGCCTCGAACCCGTAGAGGCGCACGCCGGTGTCGGGCACGAAGGCGTGGAAGATGCCGAGCGCGTTGGAGCCGCCACCCACGCAGGCCGCGACGGCGTCCGGCAGCGCGCCGGTGAGGTCGAGGCACTGCTGGCGGGCCTCGACGCCGATGCCGCGGACGAAGTCCCGGACCATCTCGGGGAACGGGTGCGGGCCCGCGGCGGTGCCGATCAGGTAGTGGGTGCTGTCGACGTTGGCGACCCAGTCCCGCATCGCCTCGTTCATCGCGTCCTTGAGCGTGCGCGAGCCGGCGGTGACCGGGACGACGGTGGCGCCGAGCATCCGCATCCGGGCGACGTTGAGCGCCTGCCGCTCGGTGTCCACCTCGCCCATGTAGACCACGCATTCGAGGTCGAACAGGGCGGCGGCGGTGGCGGTGGCGACGCCATGCTGGCCGGCGCCGGTCTCCGCGATCACCCGCCGCTTGCCCATCCGCTTCGTGAGCAGCGCCTGGCCGAGCACGTTGCGGACCTTGTGCGCGCCGGTGTGGTTGAGGTCCTCCCGCTTGAGCAGGACCCGGGCGCCGATCTGGGCGGAGAGCCGCCGGGCCTCGTAGAGCAGCGAGGGGGTGCCGGCGTAGTCGCGCAGCAGGGCGTCGAACTCGGCGAGGAAGCTCTCGTCGGTCATCGCCTTCCGGTACGCCGCGTCCAGCTCGTCGAGCGCCGCGACCAGCGCCTCGGGGACGAAGCGGCCACCGAACCGGCCGAAGTGACCGGCGGCGTCGGGAAGCTGGCCGGCCGGGGCCGCGGCGTCAGTGCTCATCGCGGGAGTCCTCTCGCTGCGTCTCGGGGCCCGGTGGGGTCAGCGCACCGGGCGGGGCGTGGCCGGGTGGTTGCCGGCGTTGACCAGCTCGGCGACCGCCTCGCGAGGGCTCTTCTGGGTGACCAGGCCCTCGCCGACCAGGACCGCGTCGGCGCCCGCCGAGGCGTACCGGATGAGGTCGTGCGGGCCGCGCACGCCGGACTCGGCGATCTTGACGACGCTGCTCGGCAGGCCGGGCGCGATCCGCTCGAACACCGAGCGGTCGACCTCCAGGGTACGCAGGTCACGGGCGTTGACGCCGATCACCTGCGCGCCGGCCTCCATGGCGCGGTCGGCCTCCTCCTCGTTGTGCACCTCGACGAGCGCGCACATGCCCAGCGACTCGATCCGCTCCAGCAGACCGACCAGGACGTTCTGCTCCAGCGCGGCGACGATCAGCAGCACCAGGTCGGCGCCGTGCGCGCGGGCCTCGTGCACCTGGTAGCTGGAGACCACGAAGTCCTTGCGCAGCACCGGCACGTTCACCGCGGCACGCACCGCGGCCAGGTCGTCCAGCGACCCGCCGAACCAGCGGCCCTCGGTGAGCACGCTGATCGCGCGGGCGCCACCGGCGGCGTAGTCGCCGGCCAGGTCGGCGGGGTCGGCGATCTCGGCCAGCCGCCCCTTGGACGGCGACGAGCGCTTCACCTCGGCGATCACGGCCACGCCGGGCCGGCGCAGCGCCGCGTACGCGTCCAGCGGCGGCGGCGCGGCGGCGGCCAGCTCGCGGATCCGCTCCAGCGGAACCTGTTCCTGTCGCCGGGCCACGTCCTCGCGCACGCCGGCCAGGATCTCGTCGAGCACGCTTACGGACGCCGCCGGACCGGCCTCGTCCCCCTCCGCGTGCGCATGCTCAGCAGTCACCAACGGACTCCCCTCTCCGGGTGTCATGGGCCGATGCTAGGGGGCGCCACCTGGACGCAAGTGCCCGGGGGTATGGCGCTCCTCACGAAATGGGCTGTGGCATGATGGCCGACTTCGGGTGAACGGGGTGTCACGCAGCGCCATCGCGCCCATCGACCGGCGTCACCCGGGCGCGTCCCGCGTCCCCGGCCGCTATATCGACCGCCACCCATGACCTATCTCACCACGACGCCCCGCTCCGCGCAGGAGAGTGAGAGTCGTCGATGTTGTGAGCAAGCTCAAGGCCGAACGGCCCTGCCCAGGTCGGGCCGGTTGCCGCAGAGTTGACAGGCGTTTCACGGCGGCGAAACGTGAGCCCGGCAGCATCTTCCTCGGGCAGACTCGATGAGGCGGCTGCCGACCGTCGCCAACGATCTCGTGCGGGGTGACCATGAGCGCCAACGGGCCGAACCAGAGCCTCGATTTCACCACCATCTCCCGGAGCGTCGCGTCGCTCGCCGTCGGCGTGGTGCACACGCTGGAACGCGCCATGGCCGGCGACGGCCGGATGCGCACCGCCCGGGGCAACGCCTGGGAGGCGGTCTGCGCCGACCGGGCGCGCGCGGCGCAGCGCCGCGAACTGGACCGCCTGGTGGCCGAGTTGGCCGCCGCCCGCGCCGCGGCCCGCGAGCGCCGGGACGCGCGCGACGCCCAGCCGGTGAGCTGACCCGGCGGGCGCCGCGACGCCCAGCCGGTGAGCGGCGGCGCCCGGACGGGCGCCGGGCGGTCAGCGGACCGTCGGGTCCTCGCCCCGGTCCAGCGCCTCCCAGGCGTCCCGGGTGCCACGCTCGACCGCCGGCCGGTCCTCACCCGCGGGTTCCGCCAGCCGCCCCGGCCGCCGCTCGTAGCGGGCGCCCATCGCGGGCCAGCCGCCGCCGCGCAGCGCCGTGAGCAGCCCGCCGGCCAGCAGGACCAGCCCGCCCACCAGCACCAGCGCCGGCCACTGCCGGCTCACCCCGGACTCGGTCAGCCCGTAGCCGCCACCGGCCGCCACACCCAGCCCCAGCAGGGCCAGCAGGCCGCCCAGCAGCCGCCGGACCCGCCCCCGGGTGGCCAGCACCGCGCCGCCGCCGGCCAGCCCGACCAGGGCCAGCGCCGACACCCAGGGCAGCAGCTCCGCGCCGGTGCGGGCGTGCCGGCTGGGCGGCAGCGAGCCGCGCGCGGTCAGCTCGACCGACCAGGTCCGGGTCACCGCCCAGAACGCCAGGCCCGCGCCGGCCAGGCAGAGCAGCACGGCGTACGTCAGCTCGCGCCGGCCCCGCACGGCGGGCGCGCCGGTCGACCCGCTCATCGCGCCGGCCGCAGCGTCTCGGCGGCGGCGATCGCGGCGAGCACGGCCGCGGCCTTGCTGCGGGTCTCCCGGTCCTCGGCGGCGGGATCCGAATCCGCCACGACACCCGCGCCGGCCTGCACGTAGGCCCGGCCCTCGCGGATCAGCGCGGTGCGGATGGCGATGGCCATGTCCAGGTCGCCGCCGAAGCCGAAGTAGCCGACCGTGCCGCCGTAGAGGCCGCGCCGGACCGGCTCCAGCTCCTCGATGATCTCCATGGCCCGGACCTTGGGCGCGCCGGAGAGGGTGCCGGCCGGGAAGGTCGCGGCGAGCGCGTCGAAGGCGGTGCGGTCGTCGCGCAGCTCGCCGACGACCGTGGAGACGATGTGCATGACGTGGCTGTACCGCTCGATGGTGGCGAACTCCGGCACCTCGACCGTGCCCGGCCGGCAGACCCGGCCCAGGTCGTTGCGGCCCAGGTCGACGAGCATGACGTGCTCGGCGCGCTCCTTCGGGTCGGCGAGCAGCTCGGCAGCGAGCCGGGCGTCCGCCTCGGGTGAGCCGCCGCGCGGCCGGGTGCCGGCGATCGGGTGCAGCAGCGCCCGGCGCTCCCCGTGCGCGCCGGTGCTCACCTTGAGGTGCGCCTCCGGCGAGGAGCCGACGATGTCGAAGCCGTCGAAGCGCAGCAGGTACATGTACGGGCTGGGGTTCGTGGTGCGCAGCACCCGGTAGACGTCGAGGGGGTCGGCGTGGGTGGGGCGCTCGAAGCGCTGGCTGAGCACGATCTGGAAGCACTCGCCGGCCCGGATCGCCTCCTTGGCCGCCTCCACCGCCTTCGGGTAGCCGCCCCCCGGGGTGCGGCTGACCACCTCGCCGACACCGGGCCGGGCGACCGTCGAGATCATGGGCGGGATCGGTCGGGACAGCGCGGTGGTCATGGCGTCCAGCCGACCCACCGCGTGGTGGTACGCGGCGGCGACCAGCGACTCGCGGTCCGGCGCGTCGAGCGGGGGCAGCACCGCGTTGGCGACCAGGATCGCCGAGCCGTCGTAGTGGTCGAGCACCACGAGGTCGGTGGCGAGCATCATGCCCAGCTCGGGCACGTCGAGTTCGTCCTCGGTCAGCTCGGGCAGCCGCTCGAAGCGGCGGACCAGGTCGTACCCGAGATAGCCGACCATGCCGCCGGTGAGCGGCGGCATGCCGCTGGACGGGTCCCAGGCCGGGCCGGCCAGCGCGGCGACGGTCTCCCGGAGCGCGGTCACCGGGTCGCCGGTGGCCGGCACCCCGGCGGGTGGCTCGCCGGCCCAGACCGCCGCGCCGTCCCGCTCGGTCAGCGTGGCGCTGCTGCGCACCCCGATGAAGGAGTAGCGCGACCAGGCCATGCCGGCCGAGCCGACCCCCTGCTCGGCGGATTCCAGCAGGAACGTGCCGGGGCCGCCGGCCAGCTTGCGGTAGACGCCGACCGGGGTCTCCGCGTCGGCGAGCAGCCGCCGGGTGACCGGCACGACCCGCCAGCGGGCCGCCAGGCCCGCGAAGGCGGCCTGGTCCGGGCTCACCGTGCCGTCGGTCATGAGGTGGCCTCCGGGGCGCTGACCGGGAGCTCGGTGAAGAAGCAGGTGCGGTGCCCGGTGTGGCAGGCCGCGCCGACCTGCTCGACGCTGACCAGCAGCGCGTCGCCGTCGCAGTCCAGGGCGACCGAGCGGACGTACTGGTGGTGGCCGGAGGTGGCGCCCTTGACCCAGTACTCCTGGCGGCTGCGCGACCAGTAGGTGGCGCGGCCGGTGGTCAGGGTGCGGTGCAGCGCCTCGTCGTCCATCCAGGCGACCATCAGCACCTCACCCGAGTCGTGCGCGCGGACCACCGCGGCCACCAGGCCGTCCGGGGTGCGGCGCAGCCGGGCCGCGATGGCCGGGTCGAGCCGGGAGGGGCGGGCCGGGCCGGGGGCCGCGGCGCCGCCGGAGCTGGCGGGGGCGCCGGTCACGGGCGCGTCAGAGTCGGGCACGGTTGACCATTCTCCCGCACGGGGCACCGGCACCGCCGACGTGTCCCGGGAGACGGGCGCGGGGCGGTCCAGCGCCCGGGTGAGCTGGCCGAGGTAGCGGTCCAGCCGGCCGTCGACCAGGGCCGCGGCCAGGTCGGCGCCGCCGACCGCGGCGATCTCCCCGGCGTACGGGCGGACCAGCGGGACGGTCCCGGTGACCAGCCGGCCGGCGGCGGCGCCCACCTCGGCGGTGCCGCCGGGGCGCAGCCCGAGGCAGAGCAGCATGTCGTCGCGGTAGCCGGGTGGCGCGACCGGCAGGTCCAGCGCGGCGGCCAGGGCGGCCCGGCGGGACACCACCCGGACCGACGGGTTGGCCAGGCGCAGCACCGAGGGGCAGAGCCGGGCCAGGTCGGCGGCGGCGAGCCGGACCCCCACCGGGTCGCCGGCCCAGCGGGCGCCGGCCACCTTGCCCAGGGTGGCGATCAGCTCTTCGAGGCGGGGCTCGTCGGCGGGCTGGCAGAGCACCGGCAGGTCGATCCGGCGCCGCCACTCCGGCGCCGCCCAGAGCAGCCGGGCCGGCGCGGTGACGGGCAGCCCGAACGCCCAGTCGGCGGGCTGGCCCAGCCGGTTCACCCAGGAGCGGACGTCCCGCGCGGCCACGGAGACGTGCACGAGGCGGCCCTCGAACTCGGCCAGGTAGGCGCGGCGGGCGGCGTAGGGGGTGCCGTTGCGGGCCGGCCCCGCCGCCCTCGTGTCCGGGTCGAGGGGGTGGGCCGGTCCCGCCGCCCCGGTTTCCGGGGCGGCGGGTTCCGTCCGCTCGTCGTCGGCGGCGACCAGCACGTCGACGTCGACGTCGCTGTGCTCGGTGGCGGCCCGCCGCGCGTGGCTGCCACGCAGCATGATCCCGACGACGGGACGGTCGGCGGCCTGCCGGAGGCGGGCGGCCCAGTCGTCGAGGAATCCAATCTCGGGCAACGGAGCGGGACCCACGGCGTCATGGTGCCGGACGCCCGATCTTGGCGCAATGACCGATGGCGGACTGGGTGTCCGCTGCTGGGGCCTAGTGCCCGACCGTTCGCATTCCTGCCGGCGTGTACCTTTCCCCGGCGACGGCACCGGCGGGCACCGCCCCGCCCAGCCGGTCCCGCTGCTCCGGGGTGAGCCGCACGTCGGCCGCGGCGGCGTTCTCCTCCAGGTAGCGGACGCGCTTCGTGCCGGGGATCGGCAGGACGTCCTCGCCCTGGGCGAGCAACCAGGCCAGCGCCGCCTGGGCGGGGGTGCAGCCCAGCTCGGCGGCCACCGCGCGGACCGCCTCGGCCAGCCTCAGGTTGGCGTCGAGGTTGCCGTCGGCGAACCGGGGCACGGTGCGCCGCCAGTCGTCCTCGGAGAGCTGTTCGCGGCTGGTGATGGCGCCGGTGAGCAGCCCCCGCCCGACCGGCGAGTACGCCACCAGGGACACGCCCAGCTCCCGGCAGGTGGTGAGCATCTCCCCCTCGACGTCCCGGGTGAACAGCGAGTACTCCATCTGGACCGCCGAGATCGGGTGGACCGCTTGCGCCGCCCGCAGGGTCGCCGGGCTGACCTCGGAGAGGCCGATCAGCCGCACCTTGCCCGCCTGGACCAGCTCGGCCAGCGCGCCGACGGTCTCCTCGATCGGGGTGTCCGGGTTGCGGCGGTGCAGGTAGTAGAGATCGATGGTGCCGATGCCGAGCCGGGCCAGCGAGGCGTCGCAGGCCTCCTTCGCCCAGGCGGCGCTGCTGTCCACGTAGGCGCCCGGGCTGCCGGTGCCGCCGAAGCTGTCGCCGCTGGTGCGGTTGCCGAACTTGGTGGCCAGGAAGACCTCGTCCCGCCGCGCCCGGACCACCGGGCCGAGCAGCCGCTCGTTCGCCCCGAAGCCGTACATGTCGGCGGTGTCGAGGTGGTTGACCCCGAGGTCGAGGGCCCGGTGCAGGGTCCGGGTCGACTCGGCGTCGTCGGCGCCGCCGTAGGCGAAGCTCATGCCCATGCAGCCCAGCCCGATGGCCGAGACCTCCGGGCCGGTGGCGCCCACCCGTCGCGTGATCATGACTGTTCCTCCTCCGCCCGGCGGTACGCGTCGATCTTGTGGTCGAGGACCTTGAGGTCCTCCTCCAGCTCGGCCATCCGGGCCAGCACCCGGCTCCGGTGCGCCTCGAACAGGGCCCGCCGGGCGCCGAGCGTGCGGTCACCCTGCCGGGCCAGTTCGGCGTAGCGCCGCATGTCCCGGACCGGCATGCCGGTGCGCCGCAGCCGGGTGAGCAGGAACAGCCAGTTGACGTCGGACTCGGTGTAGCGCCGGCGGCCGGCGGAGTCCCGGCCGACCGGGGCGACCAGGCCCTCCTGCTCGTACCAGCGCAGCGTGTAGGTGGTCAGGCCGACCCGTTCCGCCGCCTCACCGACGGTGAGGCTCATCTCCCGCGTGCTGATGTCCACGCACCCAGGCTTCCAGTTCGAGGGCACTCGAAGTCAACCTTGCGCCCGACCGGACAACTCATCTAGCGTTGAGTTCAACGGTTGATGAGTTTTTGGAGGCGGGCATGGACGACGCGGTGTCGGTCCGTGACCTGGTGGTCGAGCGGGGCCGGCGGCGGGTGCTCCAGGGCATCTCCTGCACGGTGCCCCGCGGCGCGGTCACCGGGCTGCTGGGGCCGAGCGGCAGTGGCAAGACCACCCTGATGCGCGCGGTCGTCGGGGTGCAGACGGTCGGCTCGGGCACGGTCACCGTGCTGGGCCGGCCCGCCGGGGCGGCCGAGCTGCGCCGCCGCGTCGGCTACCTGACCCAGGCGCCCAGCGTCTACGCCGACCTGACCGTCCGGGAGAACGCGCGCTACTTCGCGGCCCTCCACGGGCGGGACCACGCCCACGCCGACCAGACGGTCGCCGACGTGGGGCTGGCCGGCGCGGCCACCCAGCTGGTCGGCAACCTCTCCGGCGGCCAGCGCAGCCGGGCCTCGCTCGCCTGCGCCCTGGTCGGCGACCCCGAGCTGGTCATCCTCGACGAGCCCACCGTGGGCCAGGACCCGGTGCTCCGGGCCGACCTGTGGGCCCGGTTCCACGCCATGGCGGCCGCCGGCACCACGCTGCTGGTGTCCAGCCACGTGATGGACGAGGCGGGCCGGTGCGACCGCCTGCTGCTCATCCGGGACGGCCGGCTGGTCGCCGACGACACCCCGGCCGCGGTCCGCGCCGCCACCGGCGTGGACGACCTGGAAGAGGCGTTCCTCCGGTTGATCAAGGCGAGCGAGCAGGAGGGCTCGGCATGAACCCGCACATCCTGGCCGCCACCACCGGACGGATCCTGCGCCAGCTCCGGCACGACCGGCGGACCGTGGCGCTGCTCGTCGTGGTCCCCACGGTGCTGCTCACGCTGGTCTATTTCATGTACGTCGACCAGCCCACCCCGCCGGGCCAGCCCACGGTCTTCGACCGGGTGGCGCTGATCATGTTGGGCTTCTTCCCGTTCATCATCATGTTCCTGGTGACCAGCATCGCCATGCTGCGGGAGCGCACCACGGGCACCCTGGAGCGGCTGCTCACCACCCCGCTGGCCAAGCTCGACCTGCTGTTCGGTTACGGCATCGCGTTCGGCCTGGCCGGCGTGGTCCAGGCCACCGTCGCCTCGGCCGTGGCGTACTGGGTGTTCGACCTGACCACCGCCGGCAGCATCGGGCTCGTGATCATGATTGCCGCGGTCAACGCCGTGCTCGCCGTCGCGCTCGGGCTGTTCTGCAGCGCCTTCGCCCGCACGGAGTTCCAGGCCGTGCAGTTCATGCCGGTGGTGGTCGCCCCCCAGCTGCTGCTCTGCGGGCTCTTCGTGCCGCGCGGCGAGATGGCCGGCTGGCTCCAGGCGATCAGCGACGTGCTGCCCCTGTCGTACGCCGTCGAGGCGCTCCAGGAGGTCGGCGCGCACGCCGACCCGACCGGGACGATGTGGCGGGACGTGGCGATCGTCGCCGGGGCGGCCGTGGCGGCGCTGGTGCTGGCCGCCGCGACGCTGCGGCGGCGCAGCGGGTGATGGCCCGGCGCACCGGCCGGCGGCCGGGCAATCCGGACACCCGGGAGGGCATCCTCGCGGCGGCCCGGGCGGCCTTCGCCGAGCGCGGCTTCGACGCCGCCTCGATCCGGTCGATCGCCGCCGCCGCGGGGGTGGACCCGGCGCTGGTGCACCACTACTTCGGCACCAAGGAGGAGCTGTTCCGGGCCACCGTGGCGATCCCGGTCGACCCGGCGCAGCTCGTGCCCGCCGTGCTGGCCGGTGACCCGGACGGGGTGGGCGAACGCCTGGTCCGCACGTTCCTGACCGTCTGGGACTCGCCCGTCGGCGGGGCGGCCGTGGCCCTGCTCCGCTCGGCGGTCAGCAGCGAGTGGACCGCCCGGCTGCTGCGCGAGTTCCTGGTCACCCAGGTGCTGCGGCGGGTCCTCGTCCAGCTCGACGTCGACCCGGCGCAGCTGCCGCTGCGGGGCGCGCTGGTGGCGACGCAGGTCGCCGGCCTGGCCATGATGCGGTACGTGATCCGCCTGGAACCGGTCGCCTCCGCCGACCCGGAGACCCTGGTGGCCACCATCGGTCCGACCGTCCAGCGCTACCTCACCGGCGACCTGGACTGACTCGTCAGCGGGTCTGTTCCAGCCAGGAGGCGTACAGCAGGGCGTAGACCGAGTCCGGATCCCGCAGCAGCTCGTTGTGCGGGCCGCGCTGCACGACCCGCCCCCGGTCCACCACGATCACCTCGTCGGCGGCCTGGGCGGTGGAGAGCCGGTGGGCGATGGCCAGCGTCGTCCGGCCCCGGGTGACCGCGTCCAGCGTGCGCTGGAGGCGTACCTCGGTGGCCGGGTCGACGGCGCTGGTCGCCTCGTCCAGCACCAGCAGGTCAGGATCGGCCACGTACGCCCGGGCCAGCGCGACGAGCTGCCGCTCGCCGACGCTCAGCGCCTCGCCGCGCTCGCCCACCGGGGTGTCCAGCCCGGCCGGCAGCCCGTCCAGCCAGTCGGCCAGCCCCAGCTCGGAGAAGGCGGCGGTGAGCTGCCCGTCGGTCAGCTCCGGGCGCGCGAAGCGGACGTTCTCCCCGACGGTGGCGTCGAAGAGGAAGCCGTCCTGCGGCACCATCACCACCCGGGAGCGCAGCGACTCGAAGCGCACCTCGCGCAGCGAGACCCCGGAGAGCAGCACCTCGCCCTCGGTGGGGTCCATCAGCCGGGTGAGCAGCTTGGCGAAGGTCGTCTTGCCGCTGCCCGTCTCGCCGACCACGGCCACCCGGCTCTTCGCCGGGATCTCCAGCGTCACGTCGTGCAGCACGGGCGGCCCACCCGGGTAGGCGAACGTCACCCCGGCGAAGCGGATGTCCAGCGGGCCGGCCGGCAGCTCCCGGCCCTGCTCCCCCGGGTCGGCCACGTCCGGCGCGACGTCCAGCACGTCGAGCACCCGGCGCCAGCCCGCGATCGCGTTCTGCGCCTCGTTGAGCACCTCGGTGGCGATCTGCACCGGCTGGATGAAGAGCGTCACCAGGAACAGGAACGCGGTGAGCTGGCCGATGGACAGGGTGCGGTCGACGCCGAGGTTGACGCCGACCACCACGACGCCCGCGAGGGCCAGGCCGGCCGCCAGCTCACCGACGGAGCTGCCCACGATGCTGATCCGGATGGCCCGCTGCTGGGCCCGGCGCTGCCCCTCGATGGCCGCGTCCAGCCGGCGGGCGGTGCGCCCGGAGATCCCGTACGCCCGGATCACCGGCGCGCCCACCACGCTCTCGCCGATGGTGCCGAGCAGGGTGCCCATCCGCTGCCGGACCAGCCCGTAGGCGCCCGCGAGCCGGCGCTGGAGCAGCCGGATCACCAGCACCGCCGGCGCGAAGGCGACGAGCACCACCAGGGTCAGCTGCCAGGAGTAGGCCAGCATCACGGCCGTGGTCACCACGAGCTGGCCCAGGTTGACGATCAGGATCACGCCGCCCCACTGGAGGAACTGGGTGATCTGGTCGACGTCGCTGGTGACCCGGGAGACCAGCGAGCCGCGCCGCTCGGACTGCTGGTGCAGCATGGACAGGTCGTGCACGTGCCGGAACGCCCGGGTGCGCACCCCGGCCAGCGCGGTCTCGCTGACCGTGAACAGCCGGCGCATCATCAGGTAGCCGCAGGTGGTGGTGACCACCAGCACGGCGGCGGTGATCACCACCGTCACCGTGACCACGTCCAGGTCGAGGCCGCCCACGATGCCGTGGTCGATGCCGCGCTGCACGGCCACCGGCACGGCGACCCGGCCGATCATGTAGATCAGGGCCAGCGCCAGGGTGCCGGCCAGCCCGGTCTTCAGCTCCGGGGAGAGCGCGAGCCCGCGCCGCAGCGTCCGCCAGGTCGACTCGGTCCGCTGTTCGGCAGCCACACTGGTCACCGCGCCGCTCTTCGTTCGCGACTGCGGGGCTCGCAGACCCGGCTCACTCCTCGCGCTCACCGGTCAACCTCGACTTCCAGGCCGGAGGTCAGCGGGGTGACCTCGTCGTACGTGCGGGTCTGCTCGCGTTCGTGCTCGGCCTGCTCGTAGGCGGTGACCAGGTCGGCGTAGCCGGGGACGGTGGCGAGCAGGTCGGTGTGCGTGCCCCGGGCCACCACCCGGCCGTGCTCGACGTAGATCACCTCGTCGGCGAGCGCGATGGTGGCCCGCCGGTAGGCGACCACCAGGATCGAGGCGGGCGCGCCCCCGTCGGCCGGGGCGCGCAGCCCGGCCAGGATGGCGGCCTCCACCCGCGGGTCGACGGCGCTCGTGGCGTCGTCGAGCACCAGCAGCCGGGGCCGGCCGGCGATCGCCCGGGCCAGGGTGAGCCGCTGCCGCTGCCCGCCGGAGAGCGAGGTGCCCCGCTCGCCGACCATGGTGTCCAGCCCCTCGGGCAGCGCGGCCACGAAGCCGTCCGCCTCGGCCAGCCGCAGTGCCGCCCAGACCTCGTCGTCGCCGATGCCGGCGCGGTCCAGGGTGATGTTGGCCCGCACGGTGTCGTCGAAGACGAACGGCACCTGGGCGACCAGGGCCACCGTCGAGGCCAGCGAGGCGGCGGTCAGCTCGCGCACGTCGACGCCGTCCAGGGTGACCGTGCCGGTGCGCGGGTCGACCAGCCGCACGGCCAGCGAGGTGATGGTGGACTTGCCGGCGCCGGTCGGCCCGACCAGGGCCACCGTCTTCCCGGCAGGGACGGTGAAGGTGACCTCGCCGAGCACCTCGGTGCCGGGCAGGTGCGCCTCGGCCGGCTCGTACCCGAAGTGCACGTCGTGGAAGGCGAGGGTGGCCGGCGCCGGCGTGGCCGGGTCGAGCGTCACGTCGCCGTACGGCATCTCGCCGGTGGCGTCGAGGACCCGGCGGACCCGGTCCCAGCCGGCGACGCTGCGTGGCAGCTCGGCCAGCACCCAGCCGATGGCCCGGACGGGGAAGGCCAGCACGGTGAAGAGGAAGGCCACGCTGACCAGCTCGGTCACGGTGATCGCGCCCTGCCGGAACCGGACCGCGCCGACCACCAGCACGGCGAGCGTGCCGAGGCTGGGCAGCGTCTCCAGCATCGGGTCGAAGACGCCGCGCAGCCTGCCGACGGAGATGAGCGCGTCCCGCAGGTCCCCGGCCCGGTCGGCGAACCGGGCGGTCTCCTGGGCCTCCCGGCCCATCGTCTTGACGACCAGGGCGCCGTCGAAGCTCTCGTGGGCGATGCCGCTGACCTCGGCGCGCAGCCGCTGCGCGCGGGCCTGGCGGGGCGCCATCCGGCGGGAGTAGACCACGTTGAGCGCGAACAGCGCCGGGAAGACCGCGAGGCCGACGAGCGCGAGGGCCCAGTCGGTGAGGAAGAGCGAGACCACCGCGCCGACGAGCATCACCAGGGTGCCGACGGCGAACGGCAACGGCGCGATCGGGTACCAGGCGGCCTCGACGTCGGAGTTGGCGTTGGAGAGCAGGGTGCCGGTGGCGTTGCGGTGGTGCCAGGCCAGCGGCAGGTCGAGGTAGCGGCGGGTGACCCGGCGGCGGTAGGCGGCCTGGAGCCGGTACTGCATGTAGCCGGCGCCGAGCCGGCGGCCGAAGATGCCGACGACCCGCAGCACGCTGATCCCGAACAGCGCGGCGGCGGCGAGCGCCAGGGCGCCGCCGGTGACCGAACCGCGCTCGACCGCCGGCACCACCACGTTGCCGACGACCGCGCCGACCACGTACGCGCTGGCGATCACCATGAGGCCGAAGAGCACGCTGCCGGCCACCGCGACCGCGAAGATGCGCGGCTGCTCCCGGATGGCCCGGCCGAGCACCCGTAGCCCTCTGCCGAGCACGTCCCGACTTGTCCCGCTCGCCACGCTCTCCCCCGCCGTAAGCCGCAGATTTCCCCCTTCATCCTTACCGGTCGGGGCCGGCTCCGCCGACCCGGCCCCGATATGTCCACCGTCACTCCTTCCCGCCGGACCGCGCCCAGCAGGGCGGACACCCGCGCCTCGCGCCGCCTGGCGGACGGGGGGCGCCGGGGCCGGGCCGCGCCGGACGCGCGGACCGGCCCGGCGGGCCTACGATCGGGCCATGCCGCGGTACGCCCGAACGGAGCGCGAGGCGCTCGCCGACCTGATGCTGGAGCTGGGACCGGACGCGCCGACGGTCAACGAGGGGTGGACCACCCGGGATCTGGCGGCGCACCTGCTGGTGCGGGAGCGCCGGCCGGACGCGGCGGGCGGCATGCTGCTGCCGCCGCTGCGCGGCTACGGCGAGGCGGTCCGCCGGCGGCTGGCCGCCGGCCCCTACGCGGAGCTGGTCGAGCGGGTCCGCCGCCCGCCGCGGTGGAGCCCGCTGAGCAACCCGCTCACCGACGAGCTGGCCAACAGCCTGGAGTTCTTCATCCACCACGAGGACGTGCGCCGGGCCCGGCCGGGCTGGCTCCCCCGGGACCTGCCGGCCCGGCAGCACGCCGCGCTGTGGAAGCGGGCCTCCGTGCTGGCCCGGGTGGCGTTGCGGCGCTTCCCGGCGGACCTGCTGATCCAGGCGCCCGGCTACGGCGAGCGTGCCGTGGGCCGCGGTGGCGAGCGGCTGCGGGTGGTGGGCGCGCCGGGCGAGCTGGTGCTGTTCCTCTCCGGCCGGCAACGGGTGGCCCGGGTCCAGGTGGACGGCCCGGCCGCGCCGGCGGAGCGGTTGCGGGCGGCCAGCCTGGGCTTCTGACGGAGCGTGCCGGCCCGTTCACCGGGCACCGTGGGTCCAGCTTCGGCCCAGCGACAGGGGCCGATCCGTGCTGCCGTACGCTCCTGTCCCGCCGCCCAACCCCGGGGTGGCGGGACAAGGGGAGACGGATGCGAGGCTTCGCGCTCTCGGCACTGCACGAGCCCCCCTTCCCGGCGCGCCGACACGCCGCCGTCGAGCTGGTCGCCGGGGAGAGCGCCGGGTGGATCGTGGACCTCGGGCTGATCGACACCCCGGCCGGGTTGCGCCGGCTGGCCGGCGCCCACCCGGTCGAGCTGGCCGGGCGGGCCTGCCCGGACGCGCCGGTCGCCGACCTGCGGCTGCTCGCCGACCTGATCAGCTGGCTGTTCGTGATGGACGACGCGTGCGACGAGGACGGCCTGGGCGCCAGCCCGACCCGGCTCGCGCCCACCGTGGCAGCCCTGCTGGAGGTGCTCGACCGGCACGGCGACCCCGTCGCGCCGGCGCCGACCGGGGCCGGCCCGCTGGCCGTGGCGCTGGACGACCTGTGCCGGCGGGCCCGCGACCGGCGGCGGCCGGCGCTGCTGCTGCGTCTCGTCAGCCAGTTGCGCGAGTACCTGCTGGCCCTGCTCTGGGAGGCGGCCAACCGGGAGCACCGCCGGGTGCCCGGGGTGGCGGAGTACGTGCAGATGCGCCGGCACACCGGGGGTGCCCGGCCCAGCTTCACGCTGACCGACCTGGCGCAGCCGCACGTGCCGGGTCCGGACCGGCGGGCGGAGCCGGCGCTGGCCGCCCTGGACGCCCTCGCCGCCGACCTGGTCTGCTGGTGCAACGACCTCTTCTCCTACGACAAGGAGCGGGCCACCGGCCCGGACGCGCACAACCTGGTCACCACGATCGCCGGCGAGGCCGGGCGCGGCGAGGAGGCGGCGCTGCGGGCGGCGGCCACCCGGTTCAACGAGAGCCTGGCGGCGTACGCGGAGCGGGACGCGGCGCTGGCCGCGACGGGCGACGAGGGGGTGCGGGCCTTCCTCACCACCCGGCGGAACTGGATCCGGGCCACCTACGACTGGTCGCGCGCCGCCACCCGGTACGCCTGATCCCGCGTTCCACCTCCCGGGACGCCGGTCGTCGCAGGCCACGGGGGCTAGCCGCTGCCCGGGTCCAGGCAATACTCTTCGGTAACCGCAGAACGGCGTGACCCCCGTCACGCCCCTCCACCCTCTGAAGGCGGCTACAGCGATGGCTCTCGATGTACCGTACCGTTCCGTACCCGACATGTTCCTCAAGCGCGTGGCGGACTCCCCCGACCGCCATGCGTTCGCCCATCCCGCCCCCGACGACTCGGGCCCGGTCTGGCTGACGTGGGAGCAGGTCGGGCAGCGCGCCAAGGCGATCGCCGCCGGGTTGCACGGGCTCGGCGTCGGCCTGGAGGACCCAGTGGCGATCCTCGCCAACACGCGCCTGGACTGGGTGCTCGCCGACTTCGGGATCATGTGTGCCGGCGGGGCCACCACGACCGTCTACCCGACCACCGAGCCGGAGGACGCCACGTACATCGTCGCCGACTCCGGGTCGAAGGTGCTCTTCGCCGAGAACCCCGCCCAGGCGGCGAAGATCGCCGGCACGGCGGTGCCGGCGCTCACCCACGTGGTGCTCTTCGACGGCGCGCCCGACCCGGCCGCCACCGTCCCGCAGCTCACCCTGGCCGAGCTGGAGGAGCGGGGGGCCCGGGCGCTGGCCAACGAGCCCGACCTGATCGACATGCTGGTCGCCGGCATCGGCCCGGACCACGTGGCCACCCTGATCTACACCTCCGGCACCACCGGCCGACCCAAGGGCGTCGAGCTGCTGCACGGCGGCTGGTGCTGGGAGGGCGTGGCGCAGGCCGAGCTGGGCCTGCTGCGCATCGACGACCTGCAGTACCTGTGGCTGCCGCTGTCCCACTCGTTCGGCAAGACGCTGCTCTGCGGCGCCACCCACGTCGGCCTGCCCACCTACGTGGACGGCCGGGTGGACAAGCTCGTCGAGCTGCTCGGGGTGATCCGGCCGACGCTCATGTGCGGCGCGCCCCGCGTCTTCGAGAAGGTCTACAACAAGGCGGTCACCACCGCCCAGGGCGCCGGCGGCGCGAAGGCGAAGATCTTCGCCTGGGGCGTCGCGGTGGGCAAGGAGAAGGTCGCGCTGGAGCAGGCCGGCAAGCCGGTTCCGGCCGGGCTGAAGCTCAAGTACACGCTGGCCGAGAAACTGGTGTTCAGCAAGCTCCAGGCCCGGCTCGGCGGCCGGATGCGGGTGCTGGTCTCCGGCGCGGCGCCGCTCAGCAAGGAGATCGCCACCTTCTTCGCCGCGGCCAACCTGCCCATCTCCGAGGGGTACGGGCTCACCGAGACCAGCGCCGGCGCGTTCGTGAACCCGCCCGACGGGCTGAAGATCGGCAGCGTGGGCCGGGCCATGGGCGACCTGGAGTGCCGGATCGACGCCGACGGCGAGATCCTGGTGCGGGGCAAGCCCGTCATGCGCGGTTACCACAACCTCCCCGAGGAGACCGCGGCCGCGTTCACCGAGGACGGCTTCTTCCGCACCGGCGACATCGGCACCCTCGACGACGACGGCTACCTGCGCATCACCGACCGCAAGAAGGACCTGGTCAAGACCTCCGGCGGCAAGTACGTCGCGCCGTCGCACATCGAGGGCATGTTCAAGGCCGTCTGCCCGTACACCTCGCAGGCCGTGGTGATCGGGCAGGCGCGCAACTACTGCACGATGCTGGTCACGCTCGACCCGGACGCGATCCAGGGCTGGGCGGCCGGCACGCCGCTGGAGGGCCGTGACTACACCGCGATCGTCACCTCGCCCGAGGCGCAGGCCATGGTCGAGGGCTACGTGGCCGAGCTGAACGGCAAGCTGAACCGCTGGGAGACGATCAAGAAGGTGACCATCCTCCCCCGGGACCTCACCATCGAGGACGGCGAGGTCACCCCGTCGCTGAAGATCAAGCGCCGCAGCGTGGAGACCAACTTCGCCGACGAGATCGACAAGATGTACGCGGGCAGCCTCGCCGAGCTGTAGCGACCGACCCCGCAGCGACCGGCGGCCGTGCCCCTCCGTCCCGGGGCACGGCCGCCGCCGCGACACCGGTCAGAGGTGGTCCTGACGCCAGTGGCTCTGGTCCGCCTCCGCGGCGAGCTGCTCCTCCAGCGCGAGCTGCCGCACCTGCCGCCGCCGGCCGTCCTCGCTGAACGTCTCCACGACCACCCCGACCGTGACGAGCACCGCCAGCAGGATGAGCGACGCCAGCTCCGGGATCGGGGCGACGAGGGGGGCGACGGCGGCGAGCACCACGACCGTGATCACCAGCGGCCAGTGCACCTCCCGCAGCACCAGCAGCGCGCACGCGACGAGGCTGAGCAGGTAGAGACCCACCCCGCCGAACAGGACCGCGACCCAGAAGCCGCCCAGGGGCGGGCCCCACCCGGGGGTCTCCGGGCTGGCCGCGTCGGCCAGCAGGTCCTTGAGGCCGAGGGCGAAGAGGATGGTGCCGGCGACCAGCGGCAGGTGCAGGAACGTGTAGACGTTCCGGCTGAGCCGGCGCCGGAGGTCCGGGTCGCGCGCGTGGTGCAGCGCCTGCTCCAGCGCGTACGCCAGGGTGTCGAAGTAGGCCCACCAGAGCATGGCCACG
The DNA here is from genome assembly GCF_040607315.1 of Micromonospora sp. NPDC005305. Lineage (NCBI taxonomy): Bacteria > Bacillati > Actinomycetota > Actinomycetes > Micromonosporales > Micromonosporaceae > Micromonospora > Micromonospora sp. NPDC005305. The sequence continues at coordinate 114,590 of NZ_JBEXGL010000013.1, forward strand.
ACCAGGATGCCGAGCAGCGCGGCGACCGCCACCGGGCCGGTGAGCGGCAGCCCGGTCTTCGGGCCGAGCCCGAGCGCGATGATCGACTCGCCGAGCGCGACCAGCACGATCAGCGCGTGCCGCTCCGCCCAGTGCCCCGCCGAGACCACCACCCACCACCGCCGGGCCAACGTCACCCCGACGACGTACTCCACCAGCAGCGCCACCGTCCAGAGCGCCAGTTGCAGGCCCACGGCGTACGGCCGGTCGGCGAGCTTCGCGGGCACGGTGCCGGCGACCACCAGCAGCACGGTGGCCGTGGTCGGCACCGCGGCGCGCGGCAGCAGCGTGCGGCGGCGGACCGGATCCGACCGCTCCACCCAGGCGAAGACCGCGAGTTGGGCCATCCGGATCACGAAGTAGCAGCCCGCGAAGATCAGCGGGCCGTGCAGCCCGCCGGGACGGTCGACGAATGCACCGGGCACGCTCAGCACGAGCAGGAACGTGGCGGCCACCGTGAGGAAGCCGACCAGCGGCAGCGCCCCCTGGTCGGCACGTACCGCGTTGCCGAGCCGGGCGAAGCCCGTCCACGACCACCAGAGCAGCGCCAGCACCAGCAGGCAGCGGTAGAGGTTGACCGGGGTGAGCTGGCTGGCGGTCACGGTGGTGACGTTGACGAACGCGAAGACGAAGACCAGGTCGTAGAAGAGTTCCAGCCGGGTGGTCCGGGATCCGGGCGCGCCGGGACGCACGATCCGCGACCACCGGCCACCCCCGCCGTCTCCCACCCGGGCAGTGTCCGCAACCCCCGTCGGGGTCGGCGCCGATCGGAGGATCCGTACCGGAACGGGGCCTACCGCCCGGGCGCGCCGCCCGCGCCGTGTTCGTGGAGGAACTCGTCGCGCAGCGCGCGGCGGGCCTCACCGAACAGCACCATCTCGGTCACCACCATCCCGGCGCAGACCACGGCGAGCAGCCCCAGCGCGGCCAGCGCCGGCAGGTGGTCGGCCACCGGCAGGAGCAGCACCAGCAGCACGGTGGTGGCGACCCGGGGCCAGTTGACCGAGCGCATGTTGCGCAGCCGGAAACCCACGTGCCCGAGCAGGTAGAGGACCACGCCGCCGTAGAGGGCGAGCAGTCCCAGCCCGTGCAGCGGGTCGGTGAGCCGGTGGTGGGTGCCGTCGCCGACGTACGCCAGGACCTTCTTGAAGCCCAGGGCCAGCAGGATGATCCCGGTGACCATCGGCAGGTGCAGGTAGGTGTAGGAGTCCCGGCCCAGCGCGGCCCGCTCGGCGCCCCGCGCCCGGGCCAGCACCCGCTCGGCGGCGATCGACACCACGTCGAAGTACGCCCACCACAGCGCCGCCGCCACCGTGACGCCGAGGAACGAGGCCACGATGATCGGCCAGGAGATCGGCAGCGCGGTGATGCCGACACCGATGGCGACGAGGGACTCCCCCAGCGCCACGATGATGATCAGACCGTGCCGCTCGGTCCAGTGCGCGGCGGAGAAGATCTGCCAGCCCGCCGCGCCGATGGCCATGATGCCGCCGTAGTCGACGGCGAGGGCGAGCACCCAGAGCAGGGTCCGCAGCGACAAGACCCGCCCCGGGTCGTCGGTGAGGTACGAGGGCAGCAGCGCGGCGGTGAAGAGCAGCACCGCCCCGCCCAGCATCGGCAGGGCGGCGCGCACCAGTTGCCGGCGCAGCCCGCCGTCGCCGCGGGCGGCGTACCAGTAGAGGACCAGGTGCAGCACCCGGACGGCCAGGTAGCAGGCGGCGAACACCACCGGGCCGGGAAGCCCGCCGGGCAGGTCGACGAATGCCTCCGGGATGGTCGCGGCGACCACGAACATGGTGGCGATCACGGCGAAGAGGACCACCCGGGCGACGCCCTCGTCGGCGCGGACGGTGTTGCCGAGCCAGGCGTAGCAGCACCAGCACCACCAGAGCAGGGCGAGCACCAGCAGGCCCCGCCCCACGCCGGGCCAGGTCAGGTCGGCCGCCATCAACGCGGTCACCTGGGTGAGCGCGTAGACGAAGACCAGGTCGAAGAAGAGCTCCAGCGGGGTGACCGAGGCGCCCTCGGTCATCACCCGCATCCGTGGCCCGCGCCGCGTCCCGTCCGTCACGGCGGACAGTCTGGCAGCCGGGTGGCCGGGGCGGTGTCCCGGTGCGCCGGCCGCGCCGACGCGGTCAGGCGATGACGGAGGGCTCCCGCCACTGCGGCCGGCCGGTCCGGTCGAGGTCGTAGCGGACCGCGGCGAGCCGGCCGACGGCCTCCACCAGGTCCGCGGCGGGCAGGGTGAAGGGCAGCCGGAGGAACCGCTCCAGGGTGCCGTCCAGGCCGAACCGGGGTCCCGGCGCCAGGCGTACGCCGACCTCCTCGGCGGCGCGGGCCAGCGCGCTGGAGATCGGGCCGTCCAGCTCCACCCAGAGCGTCACGCCGCCGCGTGGCACGGTGACCCGCCAGTCGGGCAGCCGGTCGGCCATCGCCGCGACCAGAGCGTCCCGCTGGGCGGCGAGCTGGATCCGCCGGTCGGTCACGATGCCCGGGCCCTGGGCCAGCAGGTGCACCGCGACGAGCTGGTCGAGCACGGGGCTGGCCATGTCGACGCCGACGCGGGCGGCGGCCAGCCGCTGCACCTGTGGCGCGGACGCCCGGACCCAGCCGATCCGCAGGCCACCCCAGTACGGCTTGCTCATCCCACCGATGCTGATCACCCGGGAGTGCCGGTCGAAGGTGGCCACCGGCGGGGGCAGCGGGGTGCCGTCCAGCGGCAGGTCCACGAAGGACTCGTCCACGATCAGGTCGGTCCCGGCGGCGTGCGCCGCGCCGACCAGCCGCTCCCGCAGGTCGGTCGCCATGAGGTGGCCGGTCGGGTTGTGGAACTCGGGGATCACGTACGCCAGCTTCGGCCGGGTCTGCCGGATGCTGCCCAGCAGCAGGTCGGCGTCCCAGCCGTCCCCGTCGGCGGCGAGCCCGTGGGTGGTGATCCGGGCCCGCCGGGCCGACAGCGCGGCGAGGGCGTTCGGGTAGGTGGGCGACTCCACCAGCACCCCGCCGCCGGGCGACAGGGCCAGCCGCAGCACCAGGTCCAGCGCGTGCTGGGTGCCGCTGGTCACCATGATCTGCTCCGGGCTGGTCGGCAGCCCCCGCTCGGTGTACGCGCGGGCCACCGCCCCGCGCAGCTCGATGATGCCGGTGGGGTGGTAGCCGGCCCCGCCGAGGTAGCGGGGCAGGTCCTCGGCGGCGGCCCGGGCGGCCGGCACGAGCTGCGCCGGGGCGGAGAGGGCCGCCACCCCCAGGTCGATCATGTCCCGGTCGTCCAGCGGGGTCCAGAGCCCGGTGCTGGCCACCCGGTGGGTGCCCGGGAGCATGGTCCAGCTCCCGGCGCCGCGCCGGCTGGCCAGGTGGCCGGTCTCCCGGAGCTCCCGGTAGGCGGCGGTGACCGTGGTCCGGCTGATCCGCAGCGCCTCGGCGAGGTCCCGCTCGGCCGGCAGGCGTACCCCGAGGGGGAGCCGGCCGTCGGCGAGCAGCCCGCGGACCGCGGCGGCGAGCGCGGCATAGTCCGGGCTGCGCCGGCGGCCGGGCAGGGCATGCCACTGCCCGAGGAGGCGAGCCAATTGGACACCACGTACCTGACTGGTCATGGCCACCCCTCCTAAATTGGCTCTGTCCCGGGCAGGATTGGCCCCTAGGGTGGCATGCATGGCACAGATTGGCAATCTCCGGTACCGGCCGACCCGGCGGCTCGTCCAGCTCTACGCCGGGCTCGCCCTCTACGGGATCAGCATGGCGCTGATGATCCGGTCCGGTCTCGGGCTCGACCCGTGGGACGTGTTCCACCAGGGGCTCGCCCGGCAGACCCACCTCTCGTTCGGCACGGTCACCATCGCCGTCGGCGCGCTGGTGCTGCTGCTCTGGATCCCACTGCGGCAGCGCCCCGGCCTCGGCACCGTCAGCAACGTCGTGGTGATCGGGCTCGTCGTCGACGCCACCCTGGCCGTGCTGCCGCCCGGTGAGGGCCTGCCGCTCCGCGCCACCCTGCTGGTCGTCGGGATCGTCGCCAACGGCGCCGCCACCGGCCTGTACCTGGGCGCCGGGCTCGGCCCCGGCCCGCGTGACGGCCTCATGACCGGCTTCACCGCCCGCCGGCCCCGCTACTCCGTCCGGCTGGTCCGGACCGTCATCGAGGTGACCGTGCTGAGCCTGGGCTGGCTGCTCGGCGGCACCGTGGGTCTCGGCACCGTGGCGTACGCGCTGGCCATCGGTCCGCTCGCCCAGCTGTTCATCCCGATCTTCGCGGTGCCGCCCCGACCGGCCGACGAGCCCACCGGCGAGCCGGCCGTCCCCTGCGCGCCCCGCCCGGCCGGCGAGGCCGCCTGACCCGCCTCCCGATCACGCAGCGTCACCCCCGCCACGCCGACCGCCACCTCCTGGGACGACCCGGACGCCGCTGAGCTGCGACGACGTCCGGCAGCGAAACCAGGTGTTTTCTCCGCCGTCGCGGCCGGGCATCATTCGTCCATGGGGGAGAACGGTTGGCGTTGGAGCGACGCCTGGATCTTCGTCTCACTGGTCATCGCGAGCGGCGCCGGTCGGCACCGCCGGGCCGCCGCCAGCCGGCGCCCGGAGGGCGTACGCCTCGCCGACGTGCTCTCCACCGCCGACCACCTCAACCAGGCCATCCCCGAGCGGCACGAGGTGGAGGGGGCGGTCCGCCGGCTGGTGAGCGCCGGCCTGGTGAGCGTCGCCGACGGCTGGTTCCGGGTCACGCCGGACGGCGAGCGGCTCTGGCGCACCCGGCCCAGCGCCGGGCTGGGCACCACCGTGGACACCGTGCAGGGCGTGCTGAGCCGCGGCCCGGCTCCCGACGAGGTCGACTGGCAACTGGACGAGGACGACCACGCCGCCGCCGTGCAGGAATACGCGGTCCGCTCGATCCCCATGCCGCGCCGCTCCCCCGAGGGTCACCCCGGCCGCCCCTGACCTCCGCCGTAGGCGTCCGGGTGCGCGCGGTCAGCGGACCGGGTGGCCGGCCCCGCGCAGGGCGTCCTTGACCTGGCCGACGGTCAGCTCGCCGAAGTGGAAGACGCTGGCCGCGAGCACCGCGTCGGCGCCTGCGCCGATGGCCGGCGGGAAGTGGGCCACCCGGCCGGCCCCGCCGCTGGCGATCACCGGCACGTCGACGACCGCGCGGACCGCCTCGATCAGCGGCAGGTCGAAGCCGGCCTTGGTGCCGTCGGCGTCCATCGAGTTGAGCAGGATCTCCCCGGCGCCCAGCCCGGCGGCGCGCGCCGCCCACTCGACCGCGTCGAGGCCGGCGCCCCGGCGCCCGCCGTGGGTGGTCACCTCGAAGCCGCTGGGCGTGGTGCCGGCCGGCGCCCGACGGACGTCGAGGGAGAGCACCAGCACCTGGCGGCCGAACCGGTCGGCGATCTCGGCGATCAACTCGGGGCGCGCGATGGCCGCGGTGTTCACCCCGACCTTGTCCGCGCCGGCGCGGAGCAGGGTGTCGACGTCGGCGACCTGGCGGACGCCCCCGCCGACGGTGAGCGGGATGAAGACCGACTCGGCGGTGCGCCGCACCACGTCGAGCATGGTGCCGCGGTCGCTGCTGGAGGCGGTGACGTCGAGGAAGGTCAGCTCGTCGGCGCCGGCCCGGTCGTACGCGGCCGCCAGCTCGACCGGGTCGCCGGCGTCGCGCAGGTCGAGGAAGTTGACCCCCTTGACCACCCGCCCGGCGTCCACGTCCAGACACGGGATCACCCGCACCGCCACCGTCATGCCGCGAGCCTATCCAACCGGCACGGCACGGCGGCCGGCCCGACCGGGCCGGCCGCCGCGAACGAGTGCTGGCTCACACCCGGACGAGCATCTTGCCGAGGTTCTCGCCGCGCAGCAGGCCGAGGAACGCCTCCGGGGCCCGCTCGATGCCGTCGACCACCGTCTCGTCGTAGGAGATCCGGCCGTCCCGCAGCCAGCCGGCCATCTCCTGGACGAACTGCTCGCGCAGGTGCCCGTGGTCGCCGACCAGGAAGCCGCGCAGGGTGAGCCGCTTGCCGATGAGCAGCGCCAGGTTGCGCGGGGCGGCGGGCGGCTCGGTGGCGTTGTACTGCGCGATCATGCCGCAGATGGCCGCCCGGCCGTGCAGGTTCATGGCACCGATGGCGGCCTCCAGGTGCTCGCCGCCGACGTTGTCGAAGTAGACGTCGACCCCGTCCGGAGCGGCGGCCCGGAGCTGGTCGCGGACCGGCCCGTCGTGGTAGTCGAACGCGGCGTCGAAGCCCAGCGCCCGCAGCCGCTCGACCTTGGCCGGCGAGCCGGCGCTGCCGACCACCCGGCCCGCGCCGCGCAGCTTGGCGATCTGCCCCACCATGCTGCCGACCGCGCCCGCCGCGCCGGAGACGAAGACCGTCTCGCCCGGCTTCATGGCCGCCACGTCGAGCAGCCCCGCGTACGCGGTCAGCCCGGTCATGCCGAGCACGCCCAGGTAGGCGGTAACCGGGGCCAGCCCCGGGTCGACCTTCCGCGCGCCCTTGGCGTCGACCAGCGCGTACTCGCGCCAGCCCAGGCCGTGGAGCACGACGTCCCCGGGCGCGAAGCCCTCGGCCTCGCTGGCCACCACCTCACCGACCGCGCCGCCGTCGAGCGGGGCGTCGAGTCGGAACGGCGGCACGTACGACTTGACGTCGTTCATCCGCCCGCGCATGTACGGGTCGACCGACATGAACTGGTTGCGGACCACGAGCTGGCCCGGCCCCGGGGTGGGCACCTCGGTGGTGACCAGCCGGAAGTTGTCGGCGGTCGGCCAGCCCTGCGGCCGGGACGCCAGGTGGATCTCCCGGTTGGCCGTCATGCGGCGTCCCGGACGGTCAGGGTGACGTCGATGTTGCCCCGGGTCGCGTTGGAGTACGGGCAGACCTGGTGGGCGCCGTCGACGAGCTGCTGCGCGGCGGACCGCTCGACGCCCGGCAGGTCGACCACCAGCGTGACCGCGAGGCCGAAGCCGCCGCTGCCGTTCGGGCCGATGCCGACCTCGGCCTCGACGACCGAGTTCGAGACGTCCGCCCGGGCCTTGCGGGCGACCAGGCGCAGCGCCGAGTGGAAGCAGGCCGCGTAGCCGGCCGCGAAGAGCTGCTCCGGGTTGGTGGCGCCGCCGGCGCCGCCCATCTCCTTCGGAATGGCCAGGTCCAGGTCGAGGCCGCCGTCGGAGGTGCGGACGTGGCCGTCCCGGCCGTCGCCGGTGGCCTGCGCGGACGCGGTGTAGAGCACCTGCATGGTGGTCACTGCTCCTTCTGTCGGTGGATCGTCTCGGTGACCCGGGTGAGGGTGTCCCGCAGGGCGACCAGCTCGGCCTCGGTGAGGCCGGTGGCGAGGGCCACCCGCCGCGGCACCTCGTCCATCCGCTCCCGCAGGGCCCGGCCCTGGGCGGTGAGGCCCACCTCGACCCGGCGCTCGTCGGCCGCCGAGCGCGTGCGCACCACCAGACCGGCCGCCTCCAGCCGCTTGAGCAGCGGGGAGAGCGTGCCGGAGTCGAGCCGGAGGCGCGCGCCGAGTTCGGAGACGGTGGGGGCGTCGTCGCCGCGCTCCCAGAGCACCAGCAGCACGAGGTACTGCGGGTAGGTCAGGCCGTGCTCGTCGAGGATGGGCCGGTAGACGTCGGTGAGGGCGCGCGACGCCGCGTAGAGGGCGAAGCACACCTGCCGGCGCAGCACCAGATCATCGGTCACCGCCAAACCATAGCGTCCAATTGAATTGCGCACAACCGATCGGGGCGCGGAGTGGCCGCCCCCACACCCGGGGAACGGCGTCAGCGATCGCCGAGCCAGGCCTCCAACTCGACCTCGACCAGGTGCTCCGGGTCGATCAGCCCCGCCACCACCACCATGGTGGCCACCGGCCGGACCGCGCCGAACACCGCGTTGTGCGCCCGGCCCACCTCGTCGGCGAACATCCGGTCGGTCACGTACATGCGGGTGCGCACCACGTCGGCCGGCCCGGCGCCCACCTCGGCGAGCGCGTCCAGGCCGATCCGGATCGCCTGGGCGGTCTGCGCGGCGGCGTCCCCGACGTGCGCCACCCGGCCGTCCACCGTGGAGGTGCAGCCGGCGGTGATCGCCACCTGCCCGGCCCGGACCACCCGGCAGTAGCCGTAGAGCGCCTCCCACGGGCCGCCCGAGCCGAGCCGGGTGACGGCGGCACCAGCCGACAGCTCCGGCCGGGCACCGTCGCCCGCGACGGCCGTCACGCGCCGGCCCGCAGGGTGGCCAGCGCCTCGGCGACGGTGAACGCCCCGGCGTAGAGCGCCTTGCCGGTGATCACACCCTCCACCCCCACCGGCTCCAGGGTGGCCAGCGCACGCAGGTCGTCCAGCGTGGACACCCCGCCGGAGGCGACCACCGGGGCGTCGGTGCGGGCGCAGACCTCGCGCAGCAGGTCCAGGTTGGGCCCCCGCATCGTGCCGTCCTTGGTGATGTCGGTGACCACGTAGCGGGCCGCGCCGGCCTTGTCCAGCCGGTCCAGCACCTCGTAGAGGTCACCGCCGTCGCGGGTCCAGCCCCGCGCGGAGAGGGTACGGCCGCGCACGTCCAGCCCGATGGCCACCCGGTCGCCGTACTCGCCGCAGATCCGGTCACACCACTCCGGGTCCTCCAGCGCGGCGGTGCCGATGTTGACCCGGGCCGCGCCGGTGCCCAGGGCGGCCTGCAACGACTCGTCGTCCCGGATGCCGCCGGAGAGCTCGACCTTCACGTCGAGCCGGCGGACCACCTCGGCGAGCAGATGCGCGTTCGTGCCCCGCCCGAACGCGGCGTCCAGGTCGACCAGGTGGATCCACTCCGCCCCGTCGGACTGCCAGGCGAGGGCGGCCTCCAGCGGATCACCGTAGGTGGTCTCGCTGCCGGCGGCGCCCTGGACGAGCCGGACGGCCTGCCCGTCGGCGACGTCCACGGCGGGCAACAGGGTGAGGCTCAACGCACTTCTCCTCGCATCAGGAACGTCGGTCCAGCGCGATCACCACGACCGCGGGCAGGACCAGCAGCAACAACACGACCAACGCCAGCCGCAGCGCCAGGTCGTCCACGAAACTCCAGATGCCGGCCACGGCCGCGCCCGTGAGCAGCACGATCGCCGCCCGCTCGCCACGACTGTGCCGGCGCAGCCGGCCGGTGCGGCCCCGCCGCACCTCGGGCGTCAACCGGCGTACGACGGCACGCCGCCGGTCCCGGCGCGCCACCCTGCGGGCGCGCGCCGCGCGTTCCCGCTCCAGCTCGGCCCTGCGCGCCTCCCGGCGCCGGGCCCGCTCCTTACTCAAGTGCGCCCAGCCAGTTGCGCAGCAGCGCGGCCCCCGTGTCGGCCGACTTCTCCGGGTGGAACTGGGCCGCCGACAGCGGACCCCGCTCGATCCCGGCGACGAAGTCCGTGCCGTGGTGGGCGGTGGTGACGGTGGCCCCGGCGGCGGCCAGCGCCGCCGGCGCGGTCACCCCGTAGGAGTGGACGAAGTAGAACCGGGCGTCCGCCGGCAGGCCGGCGAAGAGCACCGAGCCGGCGGGGGCCTGCACGGTGTTCCAGCCCATGTGCGGCAGCCGCGGCGCGGGCAGCCTGGTCACCCCGCCGGGCAGCAGCCCGAGCCCCTTGGTGACCACGCCGTGCTCGTCGCCGTGCTCGAAGAGCACCTGCATCCCCACGCAGATGCCGAGCACCGGGCGGCCGGCGGCGACCCGGTCGGCGATCACCGGGCCGGCGCCCAGCGCCTCGATCCCCGCCATGCACGCGGCGTACGCCCCGACGCCCGGCACCACCAGGCCCTCGGCCTCGGCGGCGGCGGCCAGGTCGGCGGTGACCGTGACGTCCGCACCGACCCGCGCCAGGGCGCGCTCGGCCGACCGCAGGTTGCCCGACCCGTAGTCGAGCACCACCACCCGCCGGCCCATCAGCTCTCCCCCGGCAGCAGCCAGAGCAGCCCGCCGGCGGTGGCCAGCACGGCCAGCAGGCCGGTGATCACCACGGCCGGGCGGGCGGCGCCCTGCTTGTAGAGCGACCAGGTCCCGCCGACCAGCACCCCGGCCAGGATCAGCAGCAACGTCGGCAGCACCCGCATCAGAGCCATCCTTCATTCGCGACTGCGGTACTCCGCTGCGCTGCGTTCCTCGCGCTCATCAGAGCGCGCCCTTCGTGCTGGGAATCGCGCCCGCCGCGCGCGGGTCGATCGAGGTGGCCTCGCGCAGCGCGCGGGAGACCGCCTTGAACTGGGCCTCGACCACGTGGTGGGCGTCCGGGTGGCCGCCCGGCCGGGCCGCGCGCAGCACGTCCACGTGCAGGGTGACCCGGGCGGCCTGGCCGAACGACTCCCAGATGTGCCGGGTCATGCTGGTCGGGTAGACCGGCCCGATGTACGGCGCGAGCGCCGGCTCGTCGTGCACCACGTACGGCCGGCCGGACAGGTCGACCGCGGCCCGGACCAGCACCTCGTCCATGGGGACGGTGGCCGAGCCGTACCGCCGGATGCCGGCCTTGTCCCCCAGCGCCTGGTCGAACGCGGCGCCCAGGGCGAGCGCCGTGTCCTCCATGGTGTGGTGGGCGTCGATCTCCAGGTCGCCGACGGTGTGCACGGTCAGGTCGAAGCCGCCGTGCCGGGCGATCTGGTTGAGCATGTGGTCGTAGAAGCCGACACCGGTCTCGATGTCGGCCTTGCCGGTGCCGTCGAGGTCGATCTCGACGAGGACCTTGGTCTCCTTGGTGATCCGCTCCACCCGGGCGGTCCGGCTCATTGCTCGCCTTTCGGTCGCGACTGCGGGGCTCGCAAGCTCACTCCTCGCGCTCCCACTACAGCTCCTCCATTGCAGACAAAAAGGCGTCGGTCTCGGCGGGGGTACCGGCGGTGACCCGCAGCCAGCCGGGCAGGCCGACGTCGCGGACCAGCACGCCGGCGGCGAGCAGCGTGCGCCAGGCGGCGGCCTGGTCGCCGCCGACCTCGAAGAGCACGAAGTTGGCGTCGCTGTCGGCCACCCGGTGCCCGCGGGCGCGCAGTTCGGCGACGATCCGGTCGCGCTGGCGCATGATCGCGGTCACGGTGCCGAGCAGGGCGTCGCGGTGGGCCAGCGCCGCGCGGGCGGCGGCCTGGGTGAGCGCCGAGAGGTGGTACGGCAGCCGGACCAGCTGCACGGCCTGCACCACGGCCGGGTCGGCGGCCAGGTAGCCGAGCCGGCCGCCGGCGAAGCCGAACGCCTTGCTCATGGTGCGGGTGACCACCAGCCGGGGGTGCCCGGGCAGCACGGCGAGCGCGCTGACCGTGCCCGGCCGGGCGAACTCGGCGTACGCCTCGTCCACGACCACCATGCCGGGCGCCTCGGCCAGCACGGCGGCGACCACGGCCGGGTCGAGCGCCGTGCCGGTCGGGTTGTTCGGCGAGCAGAGGAAGACCACGTCGGGCCGGTGCGCCCGGACCTGGGCGACCGCGTCGGCCACGGTCAGCCCGAAGTCCGCGTCGCGGGTGGCGGGGATCCAGCCGGTGCCGGTGCCGAGCGCCAGCAGCGGGTGCATCGAGTACGCCGGGGTGAAGCCGAGCGCCGTGCGCCCGGGACCGCCGAACGCCTGGAGGAGCTGCTGCTGGATCTCGTTGGAGCCGTTGGCGGCCCACACGTGGTCGGCGGTGAGCCCGTGGCCGAGGTGGCCCGCGAGGTCGGCGCGCAGCGCCACGGCGTCCCGGTCGGGGTAGCGGTTGAGGTCGCGCAGCTCGGCCGCGAGGGCCTTGCCGATCGCCTCCGCCACCGGCTCGGGCACCGGGTAGGAGTTCTCGTTGGTGTTCAGCCGCACCGGCACGTCGAGCTGCGGCGCCCCGTAGGGCTTGAGGCCCCGCAGGTCGTCGCGGATCGGCAGGTCGTCGAGGGTGGTCACGGGGTCTCCCCCGGGAAGCGCGCGCTGACCGCCTGGCCGTGGGCCGGCAGGTCCTCGACGCCGGCCAGGGTGACCACGTGCGGGGCCACGTCGCGCAGCGCCTCCTGCGTGTATTCCACCAGGTGGACGCCGCGCAGGAAGGACTGCACGGACAGGCCGGAGGAGTGCCGGGCGCAGCCGCCGGTGGGCAGCACGTGGTTGGAGCCGGCGCAGTAGTCGCCGAGCGACACCGGCGACCAGGCGCCCACGAAGATCGCGCCGGCGTTGCGCACCCGCAGCGCCCACTCGCGCGCGTCCGCGGTCTGGATCTCCAGGTGCTCGGCCGCGTACGCGTCGACCACCCGCAGCCCGGCCTCCAGGTCGTCGACGAGGACGACCCCGCTCTGCTCGCCGCGCAGCGCCATGCCGATCCGCTCGGCGTGCTTGGCGGCCGGCACCTGCCGGGCCAGCTCGGCGTCGACCGCGTCGGCGAGCGCCGGCGACGGGGTGACCAGCACGCTGGCCGCGAGGGGGTCGTGCTCGGCCTGGCTGATCAGGTCGGCGGCGACGTGCGCCGGGTCGGCGGTGTCGTCGGCCAGGATGGCGATCTCGGTGGGCCCGGCCTCGGCGTCGATGCCGACCACGCCGCGCAGCAGCCGCTTGGCGGCGGTGACCCAGATGTTGCCCGGGCCGGTGATCATGTCGACCGGGTCGCAGCGCTCGGCGCCCGCCGGGTCGACGGTCGCCCCGTACGCCAGCATGGCCACGGCCTGGGCCCCGCCGACGGCGTAGACCTCGTCGACGCCGAGCAGCGCGCAGGCGGCGAGGACCCGCTGGTCGGGCAGGCCGCCGTTCTCCTTCTGCGGCGGGCTGGCCACCACCAGCGAGCGGACCCCGGCCGCCTGGGCGGGGACCACGTTCATGACCACGGTCGACGGGTACATGGCCAGGCCGCCGGGGACGTAGAGGCCCACCCGGTCGACCGGCACCCAGCGCTCGGTCACCGTGCCGCCCGGCACCACCTGGGTCGTGTGGTCGACGCGGCGCTGGTCGGCGTGGACCTTGCGGGCCCGGGTGATCGACTCCAGCAGCGCGGCCCGGACCTGCGGGTCGAGGGTGTCCTCGGCCGCGCGGATCACGTCGACCGGCACCCGCAGGTGCTCCGGGGAGACGCCGTCGAACCGCTCGCTCGCCTCGCGGATCGCCGGGTACCCATGCTCCCGGACCGCCTCCACGAGGGGGCGGATCCGCTCGACGGCCACGGAGACGTCGAGTTGGGCACGCGGCAGCAGGCGGCGCGGGTCACGGACCCCGCCGCGCAGGTCGATCCGGTTCAACACCCTTGCGAGTCTAGGCTGCCGCCCCGGGCGCCGACCGGAGCCGCCCGTACGCCGGGACGGTGAGCCGGGACACGCCACCGGGACGCGATCGGGATAGTCTCGATCACGTGACCGCACGGCTGCCGGTTTTCCCGCTCGGGACGGTCCTGTTCCCGGGGCTGGTCCTCCCGCTGCACATCTTCGAGGAGCGTTACCGGGCGCTGGTGCGCCACCTGGTCGGGCTGCCCGAGGGCGCGGCGCGCGAGTTCGGGGTGTTGGCGATCCAGAGCGGCTGGGAGGTCGCGACGGCCGGCCCGCCGGGCCGGTCGGGCCCCGCCGGCGGCGAGGTCACCCTGCACGACGTGGGCTGCACCGCCGAGCTGCGGCAGGTCACCGAGCTGGCCGACGGCGGGTTCGACATCGTCACCGTAGGGCGGCGGCGGTTCCGCGTCGCCGAGGTCGACGACGCCGCCGCGCCCTACCTGACCGCCGAGGTCGAGTGGCTGCCCGAACCGGCCGGCACCGACGAGGTCGCCGACCTGCTGGCCGCCCGGGTCATCTCGGTGTTCCGACAATACCTGGGCCTGGTCCGGCCGGACCCGCAGGAGATCTCCGAGCAGCTCCCGGAGGATCCGACGGTGCTGTCGCACCTGGTCGCGGCGACCGCGGCGCTGACCGTCGACGACCGGCAGCGGCTGCTCGCCGTCGACGACACCGCCGGGCGACTGCGGGCCGAGCTGCGGCTGCTCAACCGGGAGACCGCCCTGCTCCGCCAGATCCGGGCCGTCCCGGTGCCGCTCAGCGAGCTGGCTGGTCCCCCGGTCCCGAACTGATCCCCGGCCCACCGGGTGCCGGGCCGTCGGGTACTGGCCCGCCGGGTGCCGGGGCGCCGGGTGCCGGGGCACTGTCCCACTCCGGCTCCGGCCGCAGCGAGGGCCACCGCGACCAGCCGGCAAGCAGGGTGTACGTCACGGCGGCGCCGAACGCCGCCAGCAGCAGGTTGCCGTGCGGGACGGGCAGCGGCCCGTACCAGTCGATCCCGCCGGCGCGCAGGTCGGCGGGCTTGGTGAAGTCGGTCCCGGGCGGCGCGGTGTCCAGGAGCCGCTGGTAGGTGCCGAGCCCGATCCGGCGGCCGACCTGCCAGGCCACGACCGCCGCGCCGAGCCCGCCGAGCGCCCCGGCAACCAGGCCGATCGGGCCGCGCCGGCGGCGCAGCGCCACCCAGAGGGTGATCGAGGCGAGCACCCCGAAGCCGAGCGCGAGCAGGCTGAACCAGCCGTCCGCGGCGATCGGCTGCTCCGGCTGCGGGGTGGCGTAGACGGCGCCGTCGGCGGTCATCTGCACCGGCGTGCCGGGGGCCACCAGCGCCCAGAGCAGGCCCAGGGGCACGCCCAGCGCGGTCAGCAGCAGCGCTGCGCCGAGGGCGACGGCGGTGGCCCGGCCCCCGGCCCGCCGGGTGGCGGACGGCGCACCGGGCACCGCGCCGACGACGCCCGGGTAGCCGGCGAGCGGGTCCGCGCCGGGCGCGGTGATCGGGGTGCCGGCGGGCACCGGCAGGCCGCCGGGCCACGCGGGCGCCTCCCCCTCGCCCACGCTGCGGGGCCGGTGGGGGTCCTCGCTCACACCCGGGGACCGGTCGGGGTCCTCGCTCACGCCCGAGGTCCGTTCGGGGGCCTCGCTCACGCCCGGGGACCGGTCGGGGGCCTCCCGCCCACCCGGGGAGCGGCCGGGCATCGCACCCTCGCCGGGTGCGGGGTCGGTCGGCCGGTCGGGGCGTGGGGACGTACCGGCGGGCGGGCGGGCGACGTCGCCGGGCGCGCCGCCGGCCCGCTCGGAATCAGGGGTGTCCGGACTCACCCGGTGATCCTCTCAGGCGGCGGGCCGGCGCGGGGCGGCGGTGGCGGTCAGCGGGCGAACGGTTCCAGCATCACCGAGGCGGCCTTGAGCCAGCCCTGCCGCGTCTCCGCCTGGAGCTGGTGGTATTCGATCGAGGAGCCGGTCTCCAGCGCCGGGTCGTAGGGCACCACGGCCACCGCCCGGGTCCGCGTGGCGAAGTGCCGTTCCAGGTCGTCCTGGAGCGCCGTGCGACCGGGGGTGGGGCAGGAGATCAGGGTGACCGCGTTGTCGGCCAGCTCGCCCATGCCCTCCTCGTGCAGCAGGTCGAGCATCCAGTCCGCGCTGAACGCGGCGTCCTCCCGGGGCACGGTGGTCACCACGAGCTGGTCGGCGGCCTGCATGACGGTGCGCCAGTTGGGGCTCTCCACGTTGTTGCCGGTGTCCACGCAGACCACGTCGTGGGTGCGGCGCAGCAGCTCCAGCACCCGCTTGACGGTGAACTGGTCCAGCCGCTGGGCGAAGCGCGGGCTCTCCTCGCCGGCCAGCACGTCGTAGGAGCCGTCGGAGGCGTGCCGCAGGTAGTCGTCGAGGTGCTCCAGGAGGGTGGCGCCCTCCAGGATCTCGATCTGCGCGAGGTCGTGGATCAGGTGCCGGATGGTGCGGGCGTGCCGGGCGCTGCCGGCGCGCAGGCCGAGGGTGCCCCGCAGCTCGTTGTCGTCCCAGGCCAGCACCCCGCGCCCGCGGACGCTGCCCACGGTGGCCGCGGCGAGCACGGTGGCGGTGGTCTTGTGCACCCCGCCCTTGGGGTTGGCGAAGGCGAGCACCCGCGGCCCGCCCAGCTCGCGGCGCAGCACCCCGGCCGCCCGCTCCAGCTCGGCCTCCGGTCCCGGTGCGCGCCACTCCACCCGGGCCGGCTCGATCCGGGCCGGCTCGATCCGGGCCGGCTCGATCCGGGCCGGCTCGATCCGGGCGGGGTAACTCTCGGCCTGCGCGGGATAGCCGTCGGGCTGCGCCGGGTAGGCCGGGGCGGGTGGGGCCGGCTCCGGGGCGGGGTGGGGCTCCGGCCGGTAGCGACCCCGGTCCAGCAGCGCGTAGCGGGACTCCGCCGGGGGTGGGTCGGGCTGGTAGCCGCTGTCGAGCAGGGCGTACCGGGACTCGACCGAGGCGGTGCCCCGGCCGCGCGCCTGCGGCTCGGGATAGCCCGGCTCGGGCGGGTGGGCCGGCTCGGCCCGCCAGGACGGCTCGGCGCGCGGCTCCGGCTCGGCGCGGTAGGCGGGCTCCGCCCGGTAGGCCGGCTCGCCGTCGCGGCGCGGGTCGACCCGGTAGGCGGGCTCCACCCGGTAGGTCGCCTCGACGCGGTACGCCGGCTCGGCGTCGAACGACCCGTCGGCGGGGCGGGCGACGGCCTGCGCGCGGCCGGTCCAGCCGGTGCCGGCGGCGCGCCGGGGCAGCGGGTCCGGGGCCGGCGGCGGTTCGTCGGGGTGCTGGTCCGGGTCGGGGTGCTCCGCGCCGCGACCCCCGAGCCGGGCCCGGTCGAGCAGCGCCCGCCACCGTGGTGCCGGCTCAGCCTGCCGACCCCAACCGGTTTCGCTGCCGTCCAAGCCTCGCCCCTCCCCCAGCCCATCGATCTCCGCCTGACAGGCTACGAACGAAACCCTATTCGGACCACACCCCGCTGCGCACATCCCCCGGTGGCTCTCCTCACCGCCCCGCCGGGCACGGGGCCGCCCACCTGCACGTCTCAGGAGGTGGGAGCGGGATTCGGCGGTCCTGCCCCGGAGGCGGGCCGGCCGGCGGCCGGTGAGGATCCGGTCACCGTCGGTGCGGATTCCGACGAATCGGCCATACCGGTGCTCGGCGCAAGCCCGGTGTCGGCCGGCGGCCGGACCACGTCCCGCTGCTCCGGCAGGGGCGCGGTGAACACCGTGCGGTCCAACCGGGTCACCTCCGGGGCGGGATCGACCGCGCGGACGCCCGACCGGGCGGCCAGCGCCCGCAGGGCCTCCGGGGCGTCCCGGACCACGGCGGCGTAGACGCAGGCGCAGGCCGCCCGGTAGCCGGCCGCCTCCCGGGCCGCCACGACGGCGCCGGTGTCGTACACCCGGCGCAGCTCGGGGTCGGCGGTGGCCGCCGGGGCGGCGGCGCGGGCCCGGTAGTCGGCGGCCTCCCGGTCCTTGCGCACGGCCACCTCGGCCATCCCGGCGACCACGTCGTCCGGGACGCGCAACGCGGCGATCCGCACGATCTCGGTCTGCCGCCCGGGCACCGGCACCCGCGCCAGCACGGCGGAGACCGGGGCGCCGCCCAGCGCGGCGGCCACCTGCGCCGGCGTCAGGTAGGCGGCGAACGACACGAGGGCGTAGCCGCCGGGCGGCGGGGCGTCGAGCCGGGCGAGTTCGTCGCCGGCGGCACGCAGGTAGGCCGGGACCGAGTCCCCGTCGGCCACCCCGACCCGGGTCACCTCGCCCACCGTGCGGTCACCCACCGGCTCGTCCCGCCGCTGCGCGACGGCGACCACGAGCACCACCAGCGCGCAGGCCAGGGCCAGCCAGGTGAGCGCGGCGGAGCGCGACCGCCGCGGCGGCGGGTTGTCGGTGCTCATCGGCGGGTCAGTCGCGGAGGATCTCCAGCGCCCGGGCCAGGTCGTCCGGGTACTCGCTGACGAAGGTGACCTCGTCGCCGGTGCGCGGGTGCGCGAAGCTCAGCGAGCGGGCGTGCAGCCACTGCCGGCTCAGCCCGAGCCGGGCGGACAGGGTCGGGTCGGCGCCGTAGGTGAGGTCGCCCACGCAGGGGTGCCGCAGCGTCGAGAAGTGCACCCGGATCTGGTGGGTACGCCCGGTCTCCAGCCGCACGTCGAGCAGGCTGGCCGCGGGGAACGCCTCGAGGGTGTCGTAGTGGGTGATGCTCGGCTTGCCGCCGGAGACCACCGCCCAGCGGTAGTCGTGGTGCGGATGCCGGTCGATCGGCGCGTCGATGGTGCCGCGCAGCGGGTCCGGGTGGCCCTGCACGACGGCGTGGTAGCGCTTCTCCACCTCGCGGTACTTGAACGCCCGCTTCAACGCGGTGTACGCCTGCTCGCTCTTGGCCACCGCCATGACCCCGGTGGTGCCCACGTCGAGCCGGTGCACCACGCCCTGCCGCTCGGCGGCGCCGCTCGTGGAGATCCGGTGGCCGATCGCGGCCAGCCCGCCGATCACGGTCGGGCCGGTCCAGCCCGGGCTCGGGTGCGCGGCCACCCCCACCGGCTTGTCCACCACCACGATGTCGTCGTCGGCGTAGACCACGGTGAGGCCGGGCACGGCCTGCGGCACCACGGTCGGCGGGGCGGCCGGCGCGGGCAGCGTGACCTCCAGCCAGGAGCCCGCCTTGACCTTGTGCGAGTTGGGCCGGGCCGCGCCGTCGACCAGCGCGTCCCCGGCGTCGACCAGCGCGGCCGCGGCCGTCCGGGACAGCCCGAAGAGCCGGGAGACGGCCTGGTCCAGCCGCATGCCGTCGAGCCCGTCCGGGACGGGCAGGGACCGGTGGTCGCCGCCGGCGGCGAAGGCGGAGGTCACGCGCGCTCCCGCTGCTCGGCCGGGGCCTCGTCGCCGGACCGCGCGGCGGTGGCCCGGGAGCCGTCCCGCTGCCGACCGGTCAGCTCCAGGAACACCGCCAGCAGCACGCCGCAGACCAGCGAGCTGTCGGCCAGGTTGAACACCGGCCATACCTGCCCGTACGGGTCGAAGAGGCTGACCATGTCGACCACGTGGCCGACGAAGTGCCCGGGGGCCCGGAAGACCCGGTCGGTGAGGTTGCCCAGCGCCCCGCCCAGCACCAGCCCGAGCGACACGGCCCAGGGCAGCGACCGCAGCCGCAGCGCCATCCAGACGATCCAGGCGACCACGCCGATGGTGATCAGCGGGAAGACCCAGGTGTGGTCGGAGCCGATGCTCCATGCGGCGCCGCTGTTGCGGGTCAGGCTGAGGTAGACCGCCCCGCCGAGCAGCGACACCGGCCCGCGCCCGGTGAGCTCCGAGAGCGCGAGCTGCTTGGTGACCAGGTCGGCGACGAGGGAGGTCAGGGCCACGCCGAGCAGCAGGCCGGCAGCCTTGCGACGGGGCGTGCCGGTGCCCGACTCGGCGGTGCCGGACCCGGCGGGTGGTGCTGCGGTCATCTGCTCCCCATCGACGCTCGCGACGGTGGCGGTCACCGTCTGCCGTTCGGCCGCCGGGGAACGGACGTCAGCGCCGCTCCTCCAGCTGCTTGCAGCTCACGCAGAGGGTGGCCGACGGGAAGGCGGCGAGCCGCTCCACCGGGATCGGGTTGCCGCACCGCTCACACCAGCCGTAGCCACCCTCGTCGAGACGCTCCAGCGCGCGCTCGACCTGCGTGATCCGTTCCTTGATGCTGTTGGCGAGTGAGATCTCCTGCTCGCGCTCGAACGTCTTGGTGCCGGTGTCGGCCTGGTCGTCCCCGGCCGAGTCGGTCAGCCGGTCGCGCTGCAGCTCGGTGATCTCGCTCAGCGTCTGATCGTACTCGGCGTTGAGCTCGTCCCGCCGTGCCGCCAGGGCGGCCCGGATCTTCTCGGTCTCCGCGGCGCTGCGGGTGGCCTTCGCCACCGGCTTGCGACCGGCGGTCCTGGTGTCGGCTGGCTTCGCCATCGTCAGCTCCCTCAGCCGCGTGCCGCGGCGGTCAGCGTGCCTGGGCGGGGGTCGCCGGCAATGGTCGTCCCCCATGTACAGAACGGGCGCACGGCGACAGGGCCGCGCACTCCGGAGGGTGGCAAGAATACGGAACGTACAGGCGTCCGACAACGTGCCGCACCGTCGCACCGCGATTCAGTCCCGAACAGCCACCAATCGGGACAAAGGGAACGCTAGCAGATCAGCCGGTCCGGTCCTCGCCGTACTCGCCAAACCACCGGGCCAGCCGACCGCGCCGGCTCACCGCCCGCAGCCGCCGCTCCGTCTCGTCCCGCACCTCCGCGGTGGCCACGATGAGCAGGCTGTCGCCGGCCTTCAACCGGGTGTCCGGGCCGGGCACGAAGCCCGCCCCGTCGCGCAGCACCAGCGTCACCGAGGCGCCCACGGGCAGCCGCAGCTCGTCCACATGCACCCCGCCCAGCCGGGAGCCCGGCGGCACCTCCAGCTGGAGCAGGTCGGCCCGCATCCGCTCCAGCGGGGCCGTCTCCAGCAGGATCTCCGCGGCCTCGGCCGGCGCGGTCACCCCGAGCCGGCGGGCCGCCGGCGCCAGGGTCCCGGCCTGGAGCAGCGTGAAGATCACCACCAGCACGAAGACCGCGTCGAAGAGCCGGTCGGCGCCCGGCACCCGCAGCGAGAGCGGGATGGTGGCCAGCACGATGGGCACCGCGCCGCGCAGCCCAGCCCAGGAGAGGAAGAGCTGCTCGCGCAGCGTGAACCGGAACGGCAGCGCGGACACCGCCACCGACAGCGGGCGGGCGAGCAGCAGCAGGGCCAGCCCGGTGACCACCGCCGGCAGCACCGCCGCGTCCAGCCGGCTCGGCGAGACCAGCAGGCCGAGCAGCACGAACAGGCCGATCTGGGCCAGCCAGGCCAGCCCGTCGGCGAAGCCCAGGATGGCCTGCCGGTGCGGCAGCCGGGCGTTGCCGAGCAGCACGCCGGCCACGTAGACGGCCAGGAAGCCCGAGGCGTGCAGCACCGAGCCGGCCGCGTACGCCAGCACCGTGAAGCCCACCACCGCGATCGGGTAGAGGCCGGCGGACGGCAGGGCGGCCCGGCGCAGCGCGTACCGGCCGGCGATCCCGGCGGCCACCCCGACCGCCGCGCCGGCGCCCAGCTCGTAGCCGACCAGGAACACCTCGTACCACCACGGATGGGCGGCCTCCACGCCGGCCCGGGACAGCAGCAGCACCAGGATGACGACCGGAGCGTCGTTGATCCCCGACTCGGCCTCCAGGGTCGCCACCAGGCGGGGCGGCAGGCGCAGCCGGCGCAGGGTGGCGAAGACGGCCGCCGCGTCGGTGGAGGAGAGCACCGCGCCGTAGAGCAGCGCCAGCCGCCAGTCCAGGCCGAGCAGCAGGTGCACCACCACGCCGACGACCAGGATGCTGACCGCCACGCCGACCGTGGAGAGCGCGGCGGCCAGGCCGAGCACCGGACGCAGCGTGCTCCACCGGGCACTCAGCCCGCCCTCCGCGATGATCACGATGAGCGCGCAGAAGCCGAGCACCCGGGTCAGCTCGACGTCGTCGAAGCGGATGCCCAGGCCGGCCTCGCCGATGGCCACCCCGAGCGCCAGGTAGGCCAGGAGGCTCGGCACGCCGAGCCGGGTCGAGAAGCGCACCGCGCCCACGGCGACCAGCAGGACGGCGGCGCCGACCAGCAGCGCGACGTCGAGCCCCGGCGTCATCCGCGGCCGGTCCGCAGCGGCGTCACCCGGCCGATCCGTCGCGGAGCCGCCGGAGCACGTCGGACAGCCCGGGCGCCGGGCGCTCGACCAGGAAGAGCTTGTCCCGGCTGGCCGCGCCGGCCCGCAGGGAGACCGCCGCCGGCCGGACGCCGAGCGCGTCGGCCAGGGCGCGGCGGGCCGCCTCGGTGGCCCGGCCGTCCACCGCGGGCGCGTTCACCGCGACGACCAGGGCCGGGCCGTGCGGCCCGTCGAACCGGCCGCCGACCCGGGCCCGCGAGGCGCCGGGCTTCACGCGTACGGCGACGGTGAGCGTGTCGTCCATGGTCACCATGATCAGCGCGGCCGGGCCTCGGCGAGCAGCGTGGTGGCCGGCGCGCAACGGCCGCACGGGGTGAAGCCCAGCCCGACCGCCTCGGCGACCGGCAGCGGCTCGTCGGCCCGGCCCACCAGCTGGGGGCAGCCGGGCAGGTGGAAGCGGGGGTGGCCGTCGACCACCCGGACCTCGCCGTCGAGCCGGACCAGCCGGGCGGCCTCCCCGTCGGTGAGGAACTCGGCCGGCGGCTCGCCCTCGATCGGGCCGCCGGGCGCCGGCGACGTGGGCGTCGGTGACGTGGGGGCCGGCTCGTCGAACCCCGCCTCGGCGCGGGACGGGCCGCGCGGGGCGGGCGGGGAGTAGGGCTCGGCCGGCGGCTCGAACGGGCCGGGCTGGAACGGGTCGGCCGGCGGGCCGTACGCGGCGGCCGGCGGGTCGACGACGTCGGCCACCGGCGGCCCGGGCGGTTGCCGCCACCCGGGTCCACCGGTGCCGACCGGCGACGTGATGTGCGGGACCGGGACCTCCGGCCCGTCCGGGGACGGGCCGGCCGGCGCGGTCCGGCGGAGGCGCGGCCCGGTCTCCCGGCCCGCCGTGGCCCGAGTCGCGGCCGCCTGGCGGGCGAACGCGACGAGGGCGACGGCGGCCAGAAGGCTGACCGCGATCGAGGTGATCAGCAGCGAGCTGGACCCACTGGCCAGCCCGGCCACCAGGAGCACGACCGCGGCGAGGATGAGAAGGATGCTGGCTGCTATCACGGCTCACCCCCGGCCGCGTCGTGTCGGTCTGCGTTGCCGGTGGCCGCCGCGGGGGACGGCCACCGACGCCGGGATCAGCGGCCGGACTCGAGCGAGCCCGTGCGGCCGCCGCCGTAGGAACCGGCGAGACCGGCGGCGGCGAGGCCGTTGCTGCCGCCGGCGGCACGGGTGCCCTCGGAGCGGTTCATCTCGACCTCGAGGCCCTGGCCGCGACCGTCGAGGTCACGCAGCTGGCTCTCCAGGTACGCCTTGAGGCGGGTGCGGTACTCGCGCTCGAACTGCTTGAGCTCCTCGATGTGCTTCTGCAGCGCGGTGCGCTTGGCGTCCAGGCCGCCCATGGCCTCCTGGTGCCGCTGGCGGGCGTCGCGCTCCAGCGCGTCGGCCTTGGCGCGGGCCTCGCGGGTGACCTCCTCGGCCTTGGAACGGGCCTCGGAGAGCAGCTGGTCGGCCTCGCGCCGGGCGTCGGACACGTGGTCGTCGGCGGTGCGCTGGGCCATCATGAGCACCCGCAGCGCCTGCTGCTCGCCGTCGGCGGCGGAGGCCGCCGGGCCACCCTGGGTGCGGACCTGCTCCAGCTCGGCCTGCATCGCCCGGGCCGCCTGCTCGGCGGCCGCCTTGTCGCGCTGCACCCGGTCGAGCTGGGCCTTGACGTCGTTGAGCTCCGCCGCGAGCCGGGCGTCGCCGCCGGGGCCGGCGGGAGCCCCGCCCCGACCGCCGCGCTCCACCTGGGCGCGCAGCTCGTTGTTCTCCTCGATCAGACGGGCGAGCTCGCGCTCGACCTCGTCAAGGAAGGCGTCGACCTCCTCCTCGTCATAGCCCCGCTTGCCGATCGGCGGCTTTTTGAAGGCGACGTTGTGAACGTCGGCCGGGGTCAGCGGCATCGAAACTCCTCGGGTCAGTTGCGGCCGCGAAAGCGCTGGTCAGGCAAAGGCCAGGATCAGGCGCCTAAACACGAACTCCATCAGCACGAACAGGATAACCAGGAGCACAAGGGAGGCCAGGTCGATGCTCACGGTACCAATTCGCAGTGGTGGGATCACACGCCTCAACGCGCGCAGGGGCGGATCAGTGACGCTCCACACGACTTCCAGTCCCGCGGATGCTCCACGGCCCGGTTGCCAGCGGCGACCATAGGCCAGAACGGCGCCGAGGACAAATCGGGCCAACAACACAAGTAGGAAGAAATACAGGAGCAGATAGAGCACCTGGAACAGGATCGACAACACGGCAGGCGACGTCCCTCGGTCGTGCGGGCTAGCTCAGGCTGAAAAAGCCGCCCTCAGCGATCTTGGCCTTGTCCTCCGCGGTGACCTGGACGTTGGCCGGTGAGAGCAGGAACACCCGGTTGGTCACGCGCTCGATCGTACCGCGCAGGCCGAACGCGAGCCCGGCAGCGAAGTCGACCAGCCGGCGGGCATCCGCCTCGTCCATCTCGGTGAGGTTGATGATCACCGGCACGCCGTCGCGGAAGTGCTCACCGATGGTGCGCGCCTCCCGGTAGGTGGTGGGGTGCAGGGTGGTGATCTGGTAGCGCTGCTCGTCCTCCACCACGGCCCGCTCGCGCGGCTGGGCCTGCGGCGCCAGGGCGAGGTTGTCGCGGGTGTGGTAGGTCAGCGCGCCGGAGGTCTCGCCCGCGCCGGAGCGGGTGATCGACCGGACGCTGGACCGCTCGGTCCGCTCCGGCCGCTCCACCTCGGCGCGATCGGTCTCGACGGCGCGGCTCGACGCGCGCTCGCTCAGCCGGCCCCGGTCACCGGCCCGGCCCCGGCTCGCCGGCGGCTCCTCGGACTCGTCGTCCTCGTCGTCGGCGAACTCTTCCGCGTAGCGGCTCGACCGGTAGCGCGACTCGCGGTAGCCACCCTTGTCGTAGCCACCGTCCTCGTACGCCCGCTCATCGTCCTCCTCGACGAGACCGAGCCAGACCCCCGCCTTGCGCAGTGCACCCATCCCCGCGCCCTTCCGTCCGCCGTGCGGCACGCGCCCCCGTGCCGTGTCGCTTGATCACGAGTGGACAACGATGCCCACCGGACCGGATCGGCAATCCCCTGGCGAGCGATTCGCGGTCCGCTCGCCACGGCCCCCGGCTACGGGAACGCCGTTCCTGAACAACACTGCTGTAATTTGCTTCTTTCGCGGTCAGGCTACCGCAGCGTGGGGCGCATTCCGAGCAACGCGCTGCCGACGCGGACATGTGTCGCGCCGTACCCGATCGCAATTTCCAGATCGCCGCTCATGCCGGCCGAGAGCACGGTCGCACCGGGATGGTCGGCGCGGAATCGCGCCGCCACCTCGGCGAGCCGGGCGAACGCCCGGTCCGGCTCCCAGCCCAGCGGAGCGACCGCCATGAGCCCGGCGAGCCGCAGCCCGCCGGCCCCGGCCACCGCGGCGGCCACCGCGCCGAGCCCCCGGTCCGGGTCGGCCGCGTCCGGCAGCGCACCGCCGCGGGCGGCGTCGCCGTCGACGCTCACCTGCACCAGCACGTCCAGCGGCCGGTCCCGGGCGGCGGCCGCGGCGCCGTCCAGGGCGGTGGCCAGCCGCACGCTGTCGACCGACTGGACCACGTCGGCGTAGCGGACCACCGAGCGGGCCTTGTTGCGCTGGAGCTGGCCGATGAAGTGCCACCGCGGCGCCGCCCCGGCGGCGGCCGCCTCGGCGGCCTTCGGGGCGGCCTCCTGGTCGCGGTTCTCCCCCACGTCGGTCACCCCGAGCCCGGCCAGCGCGACCACGTCGGCGGCCGGGTACGTCTTGGTCACCGCGACCAGGGTGACCTCGCCGCGGTCCCGGCCCGCCGCCGCACAGGCGTCGGCGATGCGGGCCCGGACCCGGGCGAGGCCGGCCGCGAGCTCGGCGCGACGGTCGGGTCGCACCGTGGTCGGTGAGTCGGTCATCGGTGCGGCTCAGGAGCCGTTCTTGAGGAAGTCCGGCACGTCGACGTCGTCGAAGAGCACCCGGCGCGGCGACTGCTGCGGGGCCGGCATGGTGGCCGGCGGGCTCACCGGCGCGTTCGCCTGGGTCGGCGGGTTCTGGTTGGTCTTGCGGGACGGCTCGACCGCCTTGTAGGCCGGCGCGCCCCCGTCGAAGCCCGCCGCGATCACGGTCACCCGCACCTCGTCGCCGAGCGCGTCGTCGATGACCGCGCCGAAGATGATGTTGGCGTCCGGGTGGGCCGCGTCGGTGACCAGCTGGGCGGCGTCGTTGATCTCGAACAGGCCCAGGTCGGAGCCGCCGGCGATGGAGAGCAGCACGCCCCGCGCGCCGTCCATGCTCTGCTCCAGCAGCGGGCTGGAGATGGCCGCCTCGGCCGCCTCCACGGCGCGGTTCTCGCCGCGGGCGCTGCCGATGCCCATGAGCGCGCTGCCCGCGCCGCTCATCACGCTCTTGACGTCGGCGAAGTCCAGGTTGATCAGACCGGGCGTGGTGATCAGGTCGGTGATGCCCTGGACACCGGAGAGGAGCACCTGGTCCGCCGTGCGGAAGGCGTCCATCATGGAGATGTTGCGGTCGCCGAGCGCGAGCAGCCGGTCGTTCGGGATCACGATGAGCGTGTCGCACTGGTTGCGCAGCTCCTCGATGCCCGACTCGGCCTGCACCTGGCGGCGCTTGCCCTCGAAGGAGAACGGCCGGGTGACCACGCCGATGGTGAGCGCGCCGAGCTTGCGGGCGATGTTCGCCACGACCGGCGCGCCGCCGGTGCCGGTGCCGCCGCCCTCGCCGCAGGTCACGAAGACCATGTCGGCGCCCTTGAGCACCTCCTCGATCTCGTCGCGGTGGTCCTCGGCGGCGTTCTTGCCGACGTCCGGGTTGGCGCCGGCGCCCAGCCCGCGGGTCAACTCCCGGCCGACATCGAGCTTGACGTCGGCGTCGCTCATCAGCAGCGCCTGCGCGTCGGTGTTGATCGCGATGAACTCGACGCCCTTGAGCCCAACCTCGATCATCCGGTTGACGGCGTTCACGCCGCCGCCCCCGATGCCGACGACCTTGATGACCGCCAGGTAGTTGTGCGGAGGTGTCATCTCCGGTCCTTTCCCTTCGAGATTGGCATGGGCCGACCCCACACGGCTTGGCCAGACCAGCGGCGGACAACTCCCAGCTGTTCCGACGGCTGAAACCCTCACCCTCTACTAGAGGCTTAGGGCGATGTCAACCACTGATCTCTTCGGGGCAACGTATGCGCCGCCGAGCGCTGAGCCAAGGACCCTTCCGGCGTGTCGCCCGTGGAGCGGGCCGGCTCACGTCGGTCGACCGGGGGATCACTGGAAGGTGACCACGTCCGGAGCGCTGACGTCGATCGTGTCGGCCTTCCGACCGAGCAGGGCGGTGGCCACCTTGGACTTGTCCGGGTTGCGGGTGGCGTCGCCCCAGACGACCTTCCGGTCCTCGCGCAGCAGCAGGGTGATCCGGGCCAGCCCGGCCACGTCCACCGCGACCAGCTCGGCGCGCAGCTTCGGGCTGAGCGCGGCCAGCACGGCCAGCCCGGCGCGGGTGCCGGGATCGTCGGGGGCCGGCCGGCCGACCCGGACGACCGGCAGCCCGGCGGGGGCCTGGTCCAGGTTCTGGAAGACCACACCGGCCCGGTCCACGACCGCCCAGCGCTCGCCCTGCGGCACCGCGGCCGCCGGGGTCCGCTCCACCACACGGATCACGAGGGCGCCCGGCCAGTCCCGCTCCACCGTGGCGCGCTCCACCGGGGCGAGGGCGCCGACCCGGCGGGCGGTCGCGGCCAGGTCCACCCGGGCCAGCGGAGCGTCGTCCGGCACGGCCGCGGCATCGCGCACCTCGACCGGGGTGACCAGCGTCGCGCCGACCACCCGCACCTCCCGGACACCGAACAGGCCGGTGCCCAGCAGGGTCCAGGCGACCAGCCCGGCGATCGCCAGCAGGCCGGCGGTGAGTGCCCAGGGCAGCGCCGCGCGCATCCGCCGCTGCCGGGCCCGGGCCATGAACCGCCGGGTCGACGGAGGTACGGCGTCCGCGCTCGCCCGAACCAGCTGCCACCGGCGGGCCGGGCTGCGCCGGCCGGCCCCGCCGTCCTGGCCGGGGGTGCGGCCACGGGCCGGGCCGGGGCTCATCCGGCCGTGGCCGCCGCGCCGTCCGCGTCGACTCCCGTGCCGATCGCCGCGGCGCCACCGGTCCGGGCCAGCAGGGCGTCGAGCAGCTGGTCGCCCATCAGCGAGATCGGCGGCGCGCCCATGGTCACGACCACGTCGCCCGGCCGCGCCCGGCGGGCCACCTCGGCCGGCACGTCGTCCCACGCCTCGACGAAGACCTTCCGGTCCGCCGGCAGCGGCACCACCGCCAGCAGCGCGGCCGAGCCCTCGCCCGGCTGCCGCAGCTCGCCCGGGCCGAAGACCTCCAGCAGCACCAGCTCGTCGGCGATGCCGAGGGCGGCGGCGATCTCCGCCTGGAGGTCGCGGGTGCGGTAGAGCCGGTACGGCTGGAACACCACGATGAGCCGGCCCTCGCCGGCCACCTCACGCAGCGTCTGCAGGGCCAGCGTCATCGAGGTCGGGTGGTAGGCGTACTCGTCGTAGACCAGCACGCCGTCGGCGACGCCCTTGCGCTCGAAGCGCCGCCGCACGCCCGGGAACGCGCCGAGCGCGGCCTCCGCGGCCGTGATCGGCAGCTCCAGCAGGTACGCGGCGAGCACCGCGGAGGCGCTGTTGAGCCCCATGTGCCGCCCCGGCACCGGGAGCCGGATCTCGCCCAGCGACCGGCCCTCGATCTCGGCGAGGTAGCGCACCCCCTGCGCGGAGGAGGTCATCTCGCTGAGCCGCAGGTCGGCGTCGGCGGACTCGCCGTACGTCCAGACCCGGCGCCCCTCGGCCCGCAGCGTCTCGGCCAGCCGCCGGCCGCCCGGGTCGTCGGCGCAGGTGACGATGAAGCCCTCCGGGTCGGTGAGCCGGGCGAACTCGGCGAAGGTCGCCTCCAGGTTGGCCAGGTCGCCGTAGGTGTTGAGGTGGTCCGCCTCGATGTTCGTGATGATCGACACGTACGGGCGGTAGATGAGGAACGAGCGGTCGCTCTCGTCCGCCTCGACCACGAAGTACTCACCCGTGCCGTGGTGCGCGCCCGAACCGACCTCGGAGATCTCGCCGCCGATCACGAAGGACGGGTCGGCGCCGGCCTGCTGGAGCACCATGGTGACCATCGAGGTCGTGGTGGTCTTGCCGTGGGTGCCGGCGACCGCCACGGTCCGGCGGCCGGTCATCGCGGCGGCGAGGGCCTCCGAGCGGTGCAGCACCCGCAGCCCGCGCCGGCGCGCCTCGGCCATCTCCAGGTGGTCCTGCGGGATGGCCGAGGAGTAGACGACCGTGTCCACGCCGTCGAGGTTGGTCGCCTCGTGGCTCATGTGGATGGTGCCGCCCAGCGCCCGCAGGCCGGCCAGGGAGGGCCACTCCCGCAGCTCGCTGCCGGAGACCGGCAGGCCCCGGGTGAGGAAGAGCCGGGCCAGGCCGCTCATGCCGACGCCGCCCACGCCGATCAGGTGGATTCGGCCCAGGTCCTCCGCGGTCATCGTGCCGGCGGGGGTGAACTGCGCGGTGTTCATGAGGCGTACCTTCCGGTCGCGGCGGCCGCCATCAGCGGCTCACCGCCTCGTAGACGAAGTTCAGCAGGGCCACGTCGCCGTCGCGGCGGCCGTACGCGGCCGCGGCGCCGCCCATCGCGGCGAGCCGCTGCGGGTCCCGGATCAGCGGGATCACCGTGCGCTCGACCCAGGCCGGGGTCACCTCGGCGTCGTCGACGAGCAGCCCGCCGCCGGCCTCCACCACGGGCAGCGCGTTGCGCTTCTGCTCCTGGTTGCTGTGCGGGTACGGCACGTAGATGGTGGGCAGGCCGATGGCGGCCACCTCGGCGCAGGTCATGGCGCCGCCGCGGCCCAGCATGAGGTCGGCGGCGGCGTAGCCCAGCTCCATCTCCGACAGGTAGGGCAGCGTCACGTAGGGCACCGGCAGGTCGCTGGGGACCGAGACCGGCTCGTTGCGGGCGCCGATGACGTGCAGCACCTGCACGCCGTTGCGGGCCAGTTCCTTGGCCGCCCCGGAGACCGCCAGGTTGATCGAGCGGGCGCCCTGCGAGCCGCCGGCCACGAAGAGCACCGGCAGGTCGGGACGGAGCCCGAAGTGGGCGCGGGCGGCGTCGCGCACGGCGGCCCGGTCCAGCCCCGCGATGCCCCGGCGCAGCGGCACCCCGACCACCCGGGCGTCGCGCAGCGACTCGGCCTGCGCCGGCTGGTGTGGGAAGCCGACCGCGACGTTCTTGGTGAACTTCATGCCGAGCCGGTTGGCCACGCCCGGCGGCACGTTCACCTCGTGGATGACGATGGGCAGCTCGCGCCGCCACGCGGCCAGGTAGCCGGGGACCGACACGTACCCGCCGAAGCCGATCACGACATCGGCCCGCACCTCGTCGAGCACCTTGCCCGCGGCGCGGGCCGCCTTCCACATCCGGTCCGGGGTGCGCACCAGGCTCATGTTGACCGAGCGGGGCAGCTGGTAGGCCGGAATCTGGCGCAGGTCGTAGCCGGCCGGCGGGATCAGCTCGTTCTCCAGCCCCTTGGGTGTGCCGAGGCAGGTGATCCGGACGCTCGGGTCGTGTCGGCGCAGGCAGTCGGCGAACGCGAGCAACGGGTAGATGTGCCCACCCGTGCCGCCTCCGCAGAGCACCACCGAACGCAGCGGACCCATCAGCGTCTCCTCTCGCTCGCCGTGCCGGCGCGCGCCCGGTCGGACCGGACGCCGCGGGCCGCGGCCTGGTCGTCCTGCCGACGCGAGCGGGACCGGGGCACGGACCCTCGGTCCGCCGGTGGCGGCGCCGGTCGACGGCGCCGGCCGGGAAGCGGCGGCAACGGGGCCCACACTAGTCGGACCCACCGGGCCGGCGGACGGGCATGCAGGGCCCGCGCCGCGTCCGGCTCGGCCCGGGCGAAGGAGGCGAGCATCCCGACCGCGGCCAGGGTCACCACGAGGGCGCTGCCACCGTCGGAGATGAAGGGCAGGGGTACGCCGGTGAGCGGCAGCAGCCCGGTGACCCCGCCGATGTTGATGACGGCCTGGCCGACCAGCCAGGCGGTGACCCCGGCGGCGGCGAGCCGGCGGAACGGGTCCTCCACCCGGCGGGCGATCCGCAGCCCGGTGTACGCCAGCACGGCGAAGAGCACCAGCACCACCGTGCAGCCGACCACCCCCAGCTCCTCGGCGATCACGGCGAAGATGAAGTCGTTGTGCGCCTCGGGCAGCCAGCCGAACTTGGCGCTGCTCTTGCCGAGACCGACGCCGAACCAGCCGCCGTTCTCCAGCGCGAAGCGGGCCTGGACGAGCTGGTAGCAGTTCGGCAGCTGCTCGTCGAAGCAGGTCTTCGGATCGGGCGGGTCGAGCCACATGGTGAGCCGGCCCAGCCGGTAGTTCTCGGCGTCCCGGGACCCGGAGCCCGCGCCGAGCGACGCGGCGGCGACCAGCAGGCCGATGCCGGCGAGGCCGATCGCGGAGAGGGTGGCGAAGACCCGCTTCCGGACGCCGGCCGCCCACAGCAGGCCGACCACCAGGGCCAGCAGGCAGAGCATGCTGCCCAGGTCGTTGTAGCCGACCAGCACGAACAGCAGGCCGACGACCGGGAACAGCGGGGTGGCCAGCTCCCGCCACCAGCCGAGCGCGGCGCCCTTGCGGACGAGCACGTGGGCGCCCCACAGCACCAGCGCGAACTTGGCCACCTCGACCGGCTGCACCGAGATCGGGCCGAGGTAGAGCCAGAGCAGCTCGGCCTTGAGCGGGCCGATCGCCTTCACCCGGAACAGGGCCTCCAGCGCGACCAGCAGGTTGAGCAGGAGCAGCAGCACGACCGCGAGGCCGAGCGCCGGGCGGCTGCCGGCCCGGAACGTCTTCGCGGGCAGTCGCTGGCAGGCCCAGAACGCCACCACGCCGATCACCGCGAAGATCGTCTGCTTGACCAGGGACGCCGTGGCGTCCCCCTCCTCGGCGTAGTCCTTCACGCTGGTCGCCGAGAAGACCATGGTCAGCCCGATCAGCAGCAGCAGGCCGGCGCTGGAGAGCAGCAGGTAGTAGGAGGCCAGCGGCCGGGCCAGCAGGCCACGCAGCGCGGCCAGCCCGCCGGCCGCGTCCAGCCCGAGCGGCGGCCCGGGCGGGTCGGCCGGACGGGTCGCCGCGGGCGGCCGTCGGGCCTGCGTGTCGGTCGCGCCCTCGGTGTCTCTCGCCTCCCCCACCCGCCCATCATGGCGGCTCGACCCGCCCGTCCGTGGCGCAACCGCCCGGTCGGCGTGTCGGAACGCGAAACGGCGGGACCCCTGGTAACACCGAGGGATCCCGCCGTGACGCAGCGGCAGGCGGTCAGCTCACCGCGGCGAGGAACTCGCTGTAGAACAGGCCCAGCGCGATGGCCACCCCGATGCCGGCGATGATCCAGAACCGGACCACGATGTTGACCTCGCTCCAGCCGGCCAGCTCGAAGTGGTGCTGGAGCGGTGACATGCGGAACACCCGCTTGCCGGTGGTGCGGAACGAGATGATCTGGATCACCACGGACATCGTGATGATCACGAAGAGGCCGCCGATGATCGGCAGCAGCAGGATGGTCCGGGTGGACATCGCCATGCCGGCGATCAGCCCGCCCAGGCCCAGCGCCCCGGTGTCGCCCATGAAGATCCGGGCCGGCGACGTGTTCCACCACAGGAAGCCGACGCAGGCTCCGGCCGCCGCCCCGGCGATCAGCGCGATCTCCAGCGGGTCCCGGACCGTGTAGCAGTACTCCCCGGCGGGGTAGTTCGGGTCGGCGCACCAGTGCCGGTACTGCCAGAACGCGATCAGCGCGTACGCGGCGAGGACCATCACCGAGGCGCCGGTGGCCAGGCCGTCGAGGCCGTCGGTGAGGTTCACCCCGTTGGTCGCCGCCATCACCACCAGGATGATGACGATCACCGCGCCGATCTTGCCGATCTCCAGGGCCGGGATGTCCCGGATGAAGCTCAGCATGGTGCTGCCGACGGTCTCCGTGTTGGTCGCGTTGCCGCGGACGTCGGTCATGCTGCTCGGGAAGTAGAGCGCCACCACGCCGAAGATCGCGCCGACCAGGATCTGGCCGGCGAGCTTCCCGCGCTTGTTGAGGCCGCCGCTGTGCCGCTTGCGAACCTTGAGGAAGTCGTCGATGAAGCCCACCGCGCCGGAGAACACCATGAGCCCCAGCAGCACCAGCGCCGTGATGGTCGGCTCGACCTGGGCGATCTGCGCGTCCGGCAGGGTGGTCAGGGCCAGGTGGCCGGCGACGTACGCGATCACCGTGGCCAGGATGAAGACCACGCCGCCCATGGTGGGCGTGCCCTTCTTGCCCTGGTGCATGGCCGGGCCCTCGGCCCGGATCGGCTGGCCGGCCTTCAGCCGGGTGAAGACCTTGATCGCGATCGGGGTGCAGAAGAGCGAGATGAGGAAGGCGACCCCGATGGCGACGATCACCGCCCTCATGCGGCCGGTCCATTCTCGGCGTCCGCGCGCAGCGCGTCGGCCACCTCCCAGGTCCGGTACCGGGAGCCCTTCACCAGCACCACGTCACCCGGACGTAGCTCGCTCCGCAGCACCTCGACGGCCGCCGCCTGATCGGTGAGCAGCACCGACTCTCCTCCCCAGTTGCTTACCGCTGTCGCGCCTTCGTGGATCGGCGCCGCCGGCTCGCCCACCACGAGCAGCCGGTCGACCCCCAGCTCGGCCGCCAGGCGGCCGACCTGCTGGTGCCCCTCCCGTTCGAAGTCGCCCAACTCGGCCATGTAACCGAGCACCGCGACGGTACGCCCCGTACCCCGCATGCTCGCCAGCGCCCGCAGCGCCACGCCGGTGGAGGCCGGATTGGCGTTGTACGAGTCGTCGATGAGGATCACCCCGTCGGGGCGCTCGAACACGTCCATCCGGCGGGTGGAGACCAGACCCAGCTCGCCCAGGGCCACCGCCAGCTCGGCCAGCGGCAGGCCCAGCTCCCGGGCGACCGCCGCGGCGGCCAGCGAGTTGGACACCTGGTGCCGGCCGGTCAGCCCGAGCCGCACCGGCGCGCTGCCCTCCAGCGTGACGAGGGTGTACGAGGCACGGCCCCGCCCGTCCAGCGTCACGTCGACCGCCCGCACGTCGGCCCGCTCGGACTCGCCGTAGCGGACCACCCGGGCCTGCGTGCGCGCCGCCATGGCGTCGACCCGCGGGTCGTCGGCGTTGAGCACGGCCAGCCCGTCGGCGGGCAGCGCCTCGACCAGCTCGCCCTTGGCCAGCGCGATGGTCTCCACCGAGCCGAACTCGCCGATGTGCGCCACCCCGACGTTGAGCACCACCGAGATCCGTGGCGGCACCACCTCGCACAGGTAGCGGACGTGCCCCACCCCCCGGGCGCCCTTCTCCATGACCAGGTAGCGGGTCTCCGGCCCGGCCTGCAAGGCCGTGTACGGGTGCCCCAGCTCGTTGTTGAACGAGCCGGGCGGCGCCACGGTCGGGCCGAGCCGGACGGCGAGCTGGGCGATCAGGTCCTTGGTGGTGGTCTTGCCGGAGGAACCGGTCAGCCCGATGACGGTCAGGCCGGGCAGCCGGTCGACCACCGCGCGGGCCAGCCGCCCCATGGCGTCGAGCGCGTCGCCGACCAGCACCATCGGCACGCCGGGCACCTCGCGGGTGCCGAGCACGGCCACCGCGCCGGAGGAGATCGCCCCGGCCGCGTAGTCGTGCCCGTCCACCTTCTCGCCCGGGAAGGCGACGAAGAGGCCGCCGGGGGTGACCTTGCGGGAGTCGAACTCCACCGAGCCGGTGACCCGGGCGTCCGGGTCGGCGGCGACGAGCCGGCCGTCGACCGCGGCGGCCACCTCGGCCAGGGTCAGCGGGATCATCGCTGCCCCACCAGGTCGCCGAAGCGGGCGCGCAGCGCCTCGGCCAGCTCCACCCGGTCGTCGAACGGCAGCACCTCGCCGTTGATCTCCTGGCCGCGTTCCTGCCCCTTGCCCAGCAGCGCCACGATGTCCCCCGGTTCGGCCATTCGGACCGCCTCCTCGATGGCGGCCCGCCGGCCGGGCGCCTCGATGATCCGCGCGCCGGTGCCCGCCGCGTACGCGCCGGCCAGCACCTCGGCCCGGATCGCGGCCGGGTCCTCGGTGCGCGGGTTGTCGTCGGTCACCAGCACCACGTCGGCGCCCCGCGCGGCGGTGGCACCCATCACCGGCCGCTTGCCCCGGTCCCGGTCGCCGCCGGCGCCGAGCACGCAGATCAGCCGGCCGCCGGTCAGGTCGCGCAGCGCCACGAGGACCGCCTCGATGGCGTTCGCCTTGTGCGCGTAGTCGACCACCCCGCGCACCGGGGCGTCGCCGCTGACCAGTTCCAGCCGGCCGGGCACCCCGCCGCAGGTGGCCACCCCGCGGGCCGCGGTGGCCGGGTCGACCCCGGCGGCCACCAGCGTGGCGACGGCCAGCAGCGCGTTGGCCACGTTGTGCCGGCCGGGCAGGGCCACGCCGGTGGGCAGGGTCAGCCCGTCGGGGCCGTGCACGGTGAAGCGCTGCGCGTAGCCCTCGCCGCCGATCCCGTCGGCCCACCAGGTGGCGGTCGGGTCGCCGGCCGCCGAATAGGTCACCGTCGCCGGCTTGAGCAGCGGCCGCAGCGCCGGGTCGTCGTGGTTGAGCACCTCGACGCGGCAGCGCCCGTCGAAGAGCTTCGCCTTGGCGGCGAAGTAGTCCGCCTCGTCGGCGTGGAAGTCCAGGTGGTCGGAGCCGAAGTTGGTGTAGCCGCCGACGTCGAACCGGACCCCGCCGACCCGGCCCATGGCCAGGGCGTGGCTGGAGACCTCCATGACCACGGTGTCCACCCCGCGCTCGCGCGCCACCGCGAGCATGGCGTGCAGGTCGGTCGCCTCGGGGGTGGTCCGGACGCTGTCGATCACCAGGTCGCCGAGCCGGGTCTCCACCGTGCCGATCAGGCCGGTGGTGTGCCCGGCGGCGCGCAGCCCGGACTCGATGAGGTAGCTCGTGGAGGTCTTGCCGGCGGTGCCGGTCACGCCGATCATGGTCAGCCCGGCGGTCGGGTCGCCGTAGACGGTGGCGGCGACCTCGCCGAGCACCGCCCGAGGGTCGTCGACGACCAGCACGGGCAGGCCCGCTCCGGCGGCCAGCGCGACGCCGGCCGGGTCGGTCAGCAGGGCCACGGCGCCGGCCCCGGCCGCCGCGGCGGCGAACTCCGCGCCGTGCCGGCGGGCACCGGGCAGGGCCGCGTACAGGTCGCCGGGGCGGACCTCCTGGCTGGCGTGGGTCACCCCGGTGACGGCCACCTCGGCGGCCCCCTCCGGCGGCGCGACGGCCAGCCGGGTGGCGAGGTCACCGAGCCGGACGGGATTCACGGTGGCGGGTCGTGGATTGCCGGGCACGGCGTCAGACCCTACCCGGTCGTCCGGTTCCGACCGCACAGCCGCCCCGGTGGTTCGTCGCCACTCACCGATGATGTCCCGCCCTCCCGGCTCAGTGCGGAAAGACCTCGAACTTCGGGGACTTGTTGGTGGCCGAGGGCGGCACCCGGTAGTGCCGGAGAGTGAAGGACATCATGTCCCGGAAGGCCGGCGCGGCCACCGCCCCGCCCTCGCCGCCCGGGCTCCAGGCGAAGACAGCCACCACGTACCTCGGCTTCTCCGCCGGGGCCATCCCGATGAACGAGGCGACCTCGCCGGGCTGGCGCTTGCCGTTGTCGTAGCGCAGGCCGGTGCCGGTCTTGCCGGCGACCCGGTAGCCGGGCACCGCGGCGGCCAGGCCGGTGGCCCGCCCGTCCGGGCCGTCGACCGTGGTGACCGCCTCCAGCATCCGGCGCAGCGCGGCCGCGTTCGCCGGGCTGAGCACCGAGCGGGTGACCGGGGCGGCGCCGGGCTTCTTCTTCCCGTCCGGGCCGACCACGTTCTTGATCAGGTGCGGCTGGACGTACGTGCCGTCGTTGGCGATCGCGGCGTACGCGGCGGCCATCTGCAGTGGGGTGGCGTCCACGCTGTGCCCGATCGGCACCGACCCGTACGACGAGCCGCTCCACTGGTTGGCCGGGAGCAGCCGGCCGCTGGCCTCCCCGGGCATGCCCTCGCCGGTGGGCTGCCCCAGCCCGAACCGCTTCTGGTAGTCGATCAGGCGATCCGGGCCGAGCTTGTCGGCGATCTTGATGGTGCCGACGTTGGACGAGAAGGCGAGCATGCCCGGGATGCTCATGGTTTGCCCGTTGGCCGGGTGGGTGTCCGTGAAGGGGACCCCGCCCAGGGTGATGCTGTTGGCCACCGGGAAGGTGGTGTCCGGGGTGATCACGCCCTCCTGGAGGGCGGCGCCGTAGGTGATCGCCTTGTGGATCGAGCCCGGGTCGACGATGAAGCTGGTGGCCGCGTCCTCGCGGTCGGCCGGCGAGTTGACCTTGGTGGGGTCGGCCGCGTTGTAGGTGGGGTAGCTCGCCTGGGCCAGCACGTCGCCGGTGCCGACCTCGATGACCACCGCGGCGCCGACGCTGTTCCGGGTCTGGGCCATCGCGTCGGACAGGATCCGCTGCGTCTTGAACTGGATGTCGCGGTCGACCGTGAGCTCCAGCGAACTGCCCGGTTGGGCCGGCGTGGTCTGGCTGTAGCCGCCCGGGATCGGCGCGGCCAGGTCGCCCTGCCCCACCTCGTACCGCTTCCTGCCGGGTTTGCCCTCCAGGACGTCGTCGTACTTCGCCTCCAGCCCTTCGAGGCCGTTCATGTCCTGGCTGACGAAGCCGAGCAGGTTGGCGGCCAGGTCGCCGCCGGGCACCTCGCGCCGCTCGTCGCGGTGTACGCCGATGCCGGCCAGGTCCAACGCCATGATCTGCTTGGCCCGGTCGATGTCGACGCCGCGCGCCAGGTACTCGAACTGCGACCAACCGCCGCCCGGCAGCTTGCGGGGCTTCATCTTCCCGGCCAGCTCGGAGGCGGGCACGCCGAGCAGCGGCGAGAGCAGCCTGGCGGTGGCGGCCGGGTTCTTGACCTGGGTGGGGTCGGCGAAGACGTACCGCGCCTCGACGCTGTGCGCCAGCGGGGCGCCGGTGCGGTCGTAGATCGCCCCGCGCGGGGCCGGCAGCTCGACCACGGCGAGCCGGTTGGCGAGGCCGCCGTCGGCGTACGCCGGGGTGCTGGCGGTCTGGAGGTAGACCAGCCGGATGCCGATGCTGGTGAAGAGGGCCAGCACGAGCAGCGTGCCGAGCCGCAGCCGGCGGCGCGGGTCGGCGAGCTTCGGCGGGCGACGCGGCTTGCGGGCCGGCCGCCGGGCTCGATTCCATGCTCTGTAAGGACCCGGTTCTTTCCCTTGGCGATGGCGTAGACGTCGATCAGCCGAACCGCAGGACTTGATTT
>NZ_JBEXGL010000014.1:0-151202 GCF_040607315.1 Micromonospora sp. NPDC005305
GCGCGTGTGGGGTTGCGGGTGACGTCGGGGCAGCGGCGGCGGTGTTTCGGCCTGTTGCGTTCGGCTGGTGACGTGTGGGCGTGTGTGTTGGAGGTCGACGGGTGGCGGCGTCGCCGCCGTGACGCGCCGCTGGTGGGTTATCAGGAGTTGTGTCGGGAGCTGTCGGTGTCGGGGCCGGGCACGTTCGGGGAGTTGGATTCGACGGGTGCCCGGTCGGTGTTGCGCCGGTTCTCCGACGCGTGGTTCGCGGCGGCGAAACGCCGCAAGGCGGGTGACGTGTCGGCGGGGTTCCCGCGCCGGCGGCGGGGGTTGATGCCGGTGCGCTGGTATCACCGCACGTTCACCCTCGACGGTGCTCGGGTGCGGATCCCGACCGCGAGAGGCACCGCGCCGTTGTGGGTGCGGCTGGCGCGCACTCTTCCCTACCCGGTCGAGCAGGTCCGGTCGGTCACGCTGTTGTGTGAGGGCGGCCGGCTGTTCCTCGATATCACTGCTGAAGTGCCGGTGGCGACGTATCGGGCCGGTGAGGGACCGGACCCGGCCAGGGTGGCCGGGGTGGATCTGGGGATCATCCACCCGTACGCGGTGGCGGGTCCGGACGGTGCGGGGTTGTTGGTGTCGGGGCGGGCGATCCGCGCGGAACACCGCATGCACCTCGCGGACACCAAAGCTCGGCGCCGTGCCGTCGCGCGGCGGGCGCCGAAACCGGGGCAGAAGGGGTCACGGCGGTGGCGTCAGTACCGGCGTCGGACGCGGCTAATCGAGGCCGGCACCGGCGGCGGGTGCGTCAGGCCCAACACGAGGCCGCCCGCCAGGTCGTGTCCTGGGCGGTACGCCACCGGGTGGGTGTGCTGCACGTGGGTGACCCGCGCGGCGTGCTCGACCTACCGGCCGGGCGGCGGCACAACCTGCGGCTGCGGCAGTGGCAGATCGGCCGGCTCCTACAGGTCCTCACCGACAAAGCTGTCCTGGCCGGCATCACCGTCCACCTCGTCGACGAGCGTGGCAGCTCCTCGACCTGCCCGGCCTGCCGGCGGCGGGTACCGAAACCCCGCGGCCGGACCCTGTCCTGCCCACACTGCACGTTTTCCGGGCACCGCGACCTCGTCGCGGCCGCCACCATCGCCACCCGCACCCCGGGCGGCGGAACCACCACCCCCACACCCGCTCGGGTGCCCGGGGTGGTCACGCACCGTCGAGCCGGCCGACACCTCCCCGGTGCCGGTCGGTCCCGACGTGACCCCCGCCGCCCAAGCAGGGCGACGCGAGGATCAGTTGGCCCGCGGAGGCCCGCCCCACCACCTTCAGGTGGGGAGTCGCTCGCCCCAAAGGCGAGGATCCACAACACCCACCGCACACCCGGTGAACGTTAGTGGACACCGCACTAGGACCCTCGCCGCCGGTGGCCGCATACGTCGGGGAGCGTACGGATGTACCCGGCCTGGCGTACCGCGAAGGCCGCTCCACGTCGGATGGCACGCCGCCCGCGCGCTGACACCATGACTGGCCGATGGACGCGTGTACCGGCTCGCCCGGCCGTGTCCGGCCATAAGGGAGGGCGGAATGGGACCGAATCGGATCAGCGAGGCGGACGGCGCCGCACCGCCGCGGGCGGCGGATGCCCCGGGTCGGCGCTGGGGCTGGGGCTGGTGGGGCATCGTCTTCGTGGTCGCCTTCGTCGCCAGCATCGTCGCCGGCAGCGCCCTGAAGGTGGGAGCGAGCCTCTACCTGCCCGACGCCTCGGTCGCGCAGCTGCGTGACTTCTACGCCACGAGCGCCGTGGCGGTGCTGGTCCAGTCGGCGTTGCAGATCCTGGCGGCGGCCGCGCTGTACCGGTTCGGGTGGCCGCTGCGCGCCGCCCTGCGGGCGGAAGGAACCCGTGCCGGTGCAGTGCTGGGTTGGGGGACCGCGATCACGGCGGGGTCGCTGCTCGCCTCGGTGGTGTGCGGGCTGGTTCTGCTGCTGGTCGCGGCGCGGGCCGGCGACATGACCGTCTCCGGTCTCGGCCGGGCCGCGCTGGTGCTCGGCGGTGCGGCGCACCTGCTCGGCGCCGGCCTCCTGATCACCGCGGCCTCGGCGGTCGCGCGGCGTTCCCACCAGCGGCCGCGCTGGGTGTTCGCCTATGGAAGGGTGGTGGGACCGCTGGTGGCGGCCTCCGCCCTCTCGATCCTGGTGCCGCCGCTCGTCCGGCCTGAGCCGGCGTTCCGGCTCCTCGCGGCCGTCTGGCTCGTCGGCGTGGGCATCGGCGTCCTGCGGAGGGCCTTCGACGAAGTGGGGCAGGACGTGCCGGCGTAGCGCCTAGGCTGGCGGGAGGAGGTGGGAGCGGTGGCTGCTGGCGGTCCGGACCGGTCGACGGCGAGGCGGAAGCGCCTGCTCCTGGCCGGCCTGCTGGCCGTGGTGGGGCTGATCCTGCTGCTGCTGGGCCTCACCGTCGCCAACGGCGCCGTCGCGGGCGTCGAGGTCGTGCTGGCCCTGCTGCTCCTGATCGGCAGCTACGCGATCCAGTACGCGGCCCGCCGCGACACCCTCTACCGCGAGGGGCGGCGGCGGTGAGCGGGTCGGACCCGGAACCCCGCTAGGCTGGCCGGCGTGGATCAGGAAGACCGGATTGCGCTGTTCCTCGACTACGAGAACCTGGCGCTGGGTGTACGCGACCATCATGGCGGCCGGGCGTTCGACTTCCGCCCGATCGCCGACGCTCTCGCCGAGCGCGGCCGGGTGGTGGTGCGCCGCGCCTACGCGGACTGGTCGTACTTCGACGAGGACCGGCGGATGCTCACCCGGTCGCACGTCGAGCTCATCGAGATACCGCAGCGGATGGGCGCCTCCCGGAAGAACGCGGCGGACATCAAGATGGCCGTCGACGCCGTCGAGCTGGCCTTCGAGCGGGGCTACATCTCCACGTTCGTGATCTGCACGGGGGACAGCGACTTCACGCCGCTGGTGCACAAGCTCCGCGAGCTCAACAAGCGGGTGATCGGCGTCGGTGTGGAGAACTCCACCTCGGCGCTGCTCCCGCCGGCCTGCGACGAGTTCCTCTTCTACGACCGCCTCGAAGGGGTCGACGTGCCGCCCGCGGCCGGCCGCCGGGGTCGGGCGGCCCGCACGGTCGAGCCCGGGACGCCGCCGCCGGCAGAGCCGCGGGCCGAGGTGCCGGCCGAGGTCGCGCCGGCCGGGGAGGAGCCCGCGCGGGACGTCGACACGCTCGCCGTCCTGGTGGCCCAGACCGTGGCCGGCATGCAGGGCAGCTCCAGCGGCGAGGTGACCGCCTCCGGCCTGAAGCGCACCCTGCTTCGCAAGGACCCGACGTTCAGCGAGTCCGACTACGGCTTCCGCACCTTCGGGGAGCTGCTGCGTCATCTGGCGGGGCACAACGTCATCGAGCTGGCCGCGGGACCCGCCAAGGGCGACCCGGAGGTGTCGCTGCCCGAGCGGGGCGACCGGGAGGTGGCCTTCGCGCTGCTGCGGTCCGTGGTGGTGGACCTGGCCGGTGAGGGCGGCGCGGTGGCGTTGTCCGGGCTGAAGGACCAGCTCCGCCGGGCGCGGCCCGACTTCAGCGAGAAGAAGCTCGGCTACCGCAGCTTCCTCCAGTTCTGCAAGGCGGCCGCCACGAGCGGCGCCGTGGCGCTGCGGTGGAGCCCGGAGGCCGAGGACTACCTGCTCACCCCGCACACCCCCTGACGAGCCGGGTCGCCCCGTTCAGGTCCGGCGGCACAGCAGCGGGTCCAGCACCGGCAGCCGGAGCGGATCCAGGCAGATGCCCGCCAGGGCGGGTTCGCTCGGGGACGGCGAGCCGGTCGGGGTCGCGGTGGGGCTCGCGGTCGGGGCGACGGCCGGGGGCGGGCTCCCGGTCGGGCTGACCACCGGCGGAGGGGCCGACGGCGCGGGCGCCGGGGGCGTCGTGGCGCGGGACGGCGCCGGCAGCGCGATCGGCTCCGTGCCGACCCGGACCGAGGGCCCGGCGACCGCCGGCCGCCGGCCGCCGTCGGCCGGCCGGGGGAGTCGGGCGGGCTCGCCGGCGGGCGACCGGGTCGGGCCGGGCTGGTCGGGCGTGCGGAGGACCGGGTCCGGTGCCAGGTCGTCGGGGACCGCGGCGGGACCCTTCGTGGTCGCACCCGCCGGGTGTACGGGCCCGGCCGTCGCCGGCCAGGTGCCCGCGGCCGCCACCCCGAGGAGCACCGCGACCGCCACGGCTCCGGCCGCGACCAGGCGTTCCGGACGTCGCCGTTCCGTCGGGGCGTCCGCGACACCGAGCGGTCGCGGCGGCCGCGGCCGGGCGGCGCGGTGCGCGGCCAGCAGCGCGTCGAGCTGGGTGCCGACCGCGTCGCGGGTCCCGGTGGCGGTGGCGTACGCGAGGGTGAGGTAGAAGCGGAAGTTCGCCGCGCCGGTGACCGGCACCCGTAGCCCGGCCGGGCGCCGGCCGTCACCGGGGTGCAGCAGGGTGACCGGCAGGTCGGGGTGGTGCCCGAGGCCGAGCAGGTCACCGTGGGCCCACTCGCGCCGGCCGGCCGGCCCGGCGAAGGCGACCCGCCGGTCGGTCACCACGGCGGCGCCGGTGTCGACCACCCGCATGCCCGCCGGGAGCGCGCCGTCGGCCGGATCGAGCAGGTCAGCGGTCAGCGCCGGGTCCGGCGCGGGGAGCCCGGGCACGTGCCGGGCCGCCGCCTCGACCAGCTCGACGACCGGCACGATCCGGTAGACCACCTCGCCGTCGTCGAGCTCGACCGGCAGCTCGGTGCCGGGGAGGGTGCACCCGTGGAACCCGGTCGCCTCGATCCGGAGCCGCTCCAGGTGCTCGGTGCGTCGGCGCCACGTCCGGGCCGCCGCCTCGTACGCGCGCCGCCGGCGTTCGTTCTGGCGCCGCGCCCATGCAATCTGCCGTCCCAGCTCCGGGTGACGCCCGGCCGGGGTGGACCGTCTCGTCGTCACACCCGGTACAACGGCCTCCACGCAGGGTGGACACGTGAGGGCGGCTATCGTCCGCTTTGGTGGCGGTACGTCCATGCGAGAATCGGCGCATGCCGCAGATCGTCCAGTTGCTGGCCTCGCCGGTGCACCGCTACGTGGGACGACCGGCCGACGGCCCGGCCCCGGCGCCGCCGGGCGAACTGGTGGAGGAGGTCCGGATCCGGGCCGGCCTGGGCATCGTCGGCGACCGCTACTTCGGCCGGCCGGCGCACCGGGAGGCGAGCGTGACCTTGATCGCGCAGGAGTCGCTGCCCGCCGGCGCCGACCTCACCCAGGTCCGGCGCAACGTGCTGACCCACGGCATCGCCGTGGACGAGCTGGTCGGCCTGGTGCTCACCCTGGATTCCGGCGCCGGGCCGGTCCGCCTGCGGATCCACCGGGCCGCCCCGCCCTGCGCCTGGCTGGACGTCACCGTCGCGCCGGGCACCTGGAAGGCGCTGCGCGGCCGGGGCGGCGTCCGCTGCGCCCCGCTCACCGACGGCGTCCTGCGGGTCGGGCCGGTCGAGGTGAGCGTCGACTCCTGAGGCGGTCCGGGAACTTTCCGGCCCCGCCGGCCGACCAACGTGCGACCGTCCGGTCGGCGGCGGGGTGACGAGGGGGACGGCGGGATGAACCGAGCGAGGCCGGCGCCCGTACCGTCGATCATGACGGTGGTGGACTGGCGGGCCGGTCGCGGATGAGCCCCGAGGCCGACGACGAGCAGGTGACCCGGTGGGCGCACCGGGCCGGCCGGGGCGACCAGCAGGCCGCCGCCGCGTTCGTCCGGGCCCTCCAGGGCCCGGTGTGGCGGTTCCTCGCGCACCTGGCCGGCCCCGCCGAGGCCGACGACCTGACCCAGGAGACGTTCCTGCGCGCGCTGCGCGGCCTGCCCGGTTTCGCCGGCCGGTCGGCGGCCCGTACCTGGGTGTTCACGATCGCCCGCCGGGTCGCCGTGGACCACGTGCGGGCCGCGACGGCGCGCCCCCGGGTGGCCGCGCTGCCCGACTGGCAGGCCGCCGCCGAGGCGGCCGGGGCGGTCACCCCGGGCGGGGACGAGGCCGTGACCCTGCGCGGGCTGATCGCCGGGCTCGCCCCGGAGCGGCGGGAGGCGTTCGTCGCCACCCAGGTGCTCGGCCTCTCCTACGCCGAGGCCGCGGAGGTGTGCGGCTGCCCGGTCGGCACCATCCGGTCCCGGGTCGCCCGGGCCCGCGAGGACCTGGTCGCGGCCTGGCAGGGCGACGCCCGGCCGGCCCGGGGCAGCCGGGTGGTCTGACCGCGGTCCGGCCGGTCAGGCGGCCCGCCGGTCGCGGGCCTGCGCGGCGTACGGCGTGGGCGGCACCACCCGCAGCCGGGCGGGCTCGGCCGGCTCCTCGGTGCGCAGCGACCAGCGCGACCCGGACGACCGCTGCCGGGGCGGCGTGCCGCCCGGACGCCACCGGGGCCGGGCGAGCAGCACCATGACCAGCCAGCCGACCAGCAGGAAGGCGTGGCTGACCAGCCGCTGCACCGCCACCTGCCCGGTGATCAGGTCGTTCACCGACAGCAGCAGGAGGGTGGCGACGAAGGCGCTGAGCATCGGCAGCAGCCCCGCCGGGGCGGAGCGCCGCAGCGCCACGTAGAGGAAGCCGGCGCCCACGGCCACGTTCCAGGCGGCCGACTCGTGCCACAGGTGCTG
The DNA here is from genome assembly GCF_040607315.1 of Micromonospora sp. NPDC005305. Classification (NCBI taxonomy): domain Bacteria; kingdom Bacillati; phylum Actinomycetota; class Actinomycetes; order Micromonosporales; family Micromonosporaceae; genus Micromonospora; species Micromonospora sp. NPDC005305. Next base: position 6,623 of record NZ_JBEXGL010000014.1, read on the forward strand.
GCCGGAGGCGTGCGCGTGGTCGATCACGGCCTCCCGGCCGACCTGGGCCAGGCCGAGCACGAGCTGCACGGCGCCGAGCAGCCCGAGCACCCCGCGCAGCCCGAGCGCCGCGCGCTCCCACCGCCCGGGCCGGGCCGGCGGCGCCGCGGCGAGCACCGCGTCGACCAGGTCGGGCACCGGCGGGGCGACCTGGGTCCGGGCCCGCCGGGTCACCGCGACGGCCGACTCGAACCAGCCCCGGCAGCCGGCGCAGCCCGCCAGGTGCGCCTCGGCCGCCGCGCTCTCCGACCGGGTCGCCTCGCCGTCCAGTTCCGCCGACAGGATCTCCCGCCACTGCTCACACGCCATGTACAGGTAGTCGTCCGCACCGGCCGCCTGGTTCCCGGGCCCGGGCTGACCCGTCGCTCGGAGCACGAAGTACGCGGCGGACAGCCGGAGCCGTTCACGAGACGGCCCCCTTCTCGGAGCCCTGGGAATCCAGGAAGAGTCCGAGGGCCTCGACGACGAGGCGGTGGTCGTCGAGTTGGGGCAGGCCGGAGACGGTGACGGTGCCGACCGGGCCGGTGCCCCTGAGGATGATCGGGAAGCAGCCGCCGTGCGCGGCGTACCGGGCCGCGTCGAGGTGGGATTGTTCCTCGAAGGTGGTGCCCCGGTCGCGGTAGGTCTGGCCCACGAGGTAGGAGCTGTGTCCGAACCGGCGGACGACGCGGATCTTGCGTTCGATCCAGTCGTCGTTGTCGGCGGAGGTGCCGGGCAGTGCGTAGTGGAAGAGTTGGTGGTCGCCGAGGCGAATGTCGACGGTGACAGCGTGGCCGCGCTCTCTGGCCAGCCCGACCAGGCGAGTTCCCAGGGCCCAGGCGTCGTCATGGTCAAAGCGGTCGAACTGGAGGCGTTCTTCCTGCTCCCGAAGCTCCGTCATCACGGCGTACCGTTCCCTTCCTCGATCGTCAGAACGATCTAAGCAGAGGAAGAACCGGCGAGCGGAACCTTCATCGCCTGGTGACGGTGTCACGGGCAACGTCTTCGCCAACCCACGCCACGTGCGGTCACGGCAGGGATTTGCCGTCGGGGAGTCCCGGCTGGCCGTTTTACGGCAAATCTCCCCGGTCCGGCGCCGGTCGCGGGCAAGATGAGCTGGATTCGCCAGCGATACGGTGAGCGGGGGTCGGCCGTGAACGACGGATTGGTGACCAGGCGGAGCGCCCACGACGTGGGAGAGACAATCTCTGCGCTGCGGGCTGAGGCGGAACGCGTGGGGGCTGCGGTGGCGGCGGTGGTCGACCATGCGGCGGCCGTGCGCAAGGCCGGGCTCGCCCGACGGTACGGACTGGGCGAGGATCAGCGCGCACCGCTGAACGCCCCGACCAAGATCGCCTCCGCGGTCGACGGCCGCTGAGCACGGCCGAATATTCAGCGGCGCACTCTCCTGCCGCCGACAACGGGCGGACCCCGACGACCCGGCCAGCGGGGCGCGGGTCAGGCGCTGCCCCCAAGCGGGTGGGGGCACTATCGTTCTGACGTGCACATCCGTTTCGACGTCCCAGCCGATCCGGCCTACCCAGGCCGCGTGGCCGCTGCGCTCAGCAGTGTTCGACTGCGCAAGTACGGTTATATCGGCGGGGTGCTGGCGGCGGTAGGGGCAATCGGTTTCGCCCTCTCGCAGGCGTTCGCCCGGGGGGACCGGCTCTCACCGCTGTGCTTGGCGCTGGTCCTGGGTGGCGTGCTGTCCATGCTGTACTCACCGTGGGTGCGGTGGCGCGCCCGGCGCCGCTCCAGTCGCTACGCTGTCGAGGGCGCCTACGACATCACCGACGACAACATCATGATGCGCAGCGGCTCGGAGTCCGGCGGCATCGCCTGGGACGGGGTCGCTCAGGTCAGGGACACCCCTGAGTTCTGGATCGTGTACGTCGGCCGGATGCCGGCCACCGTGATCCCCCGCCGCTTGATGTCCACAGACGACGCTGAGACGCTGCGAGCCTGGATGGCAGAACGCGGGCTGCTCCAGCCTCGGTGAACTCATCACCGCCGGGCACTAGATTCACTCCATGTACTCGACGCAGGTATCCCAACTCGTCAAGGCGCCGCGCTCAGCCGTCTATCGGGCACTGCTGGACCCGGCCGCGGTCGCCAGGTGGCGAGTGCCGACCGGGATGAGCGGCCACGTGCACGAGTTCGACGCGCGCGAGGGCGGGTCGTTGCGCGTCTCGCTCACCTACGAGGCGCCGGACAATACCGGCAAGTCGACGGCACACACGGACAGCTACCACGGCCACTTCGTCAAGATCGTGCCCGACCGGCAGGTGGTCGAGGTCGTCGAGTTCGAGACCGACGATCCGGCGCTCGGCGGCGCGATGACCATGACCACGACGCTCACCGACGTGGACGGCGGCACCGAAGTCGTCGTCGTCCATGAAGGCATCCCGGACGCGGTCCCGGCCGAGGACAACGAGATGGGTACGCGCATGGCCCTGGCGAACCTCGCCAGACTCGTCGAACTGGGCTAGCGCGGCCCGGTCACACCGATGGTCGGTCGTCGCCCAGGCCGTGTGCCATCGTTGGCCTCCGGTCCCCGGCACCGTGGCGGTGCCCGGGGGAGGGAGGGAACGGCCATGGGGGAGGGCTCGTCGGGGCCGCTGAGCGGCATCCTCGTGGCGGACTTCTCCCGGATCCTGGCCGGGCCGTACGCGACCATGCTCCTCGCCGACCTGGGCGCCGACGTGGTCAAGGTGGAGGCGCCGGGCGGCGACGACACCCGGACCTGGCAGCCCCCGGTGCGCGACGGGGCCTCGACCTACTACCTCGGCGTCAACCGCAACAAGCGGTCGCTGGTGCTCGACCTCGCCGATCCCGACGACGCGGTGCTGGCCCGCCGCCTCGCCGCCCGGGCCGACGTCATGATCCAGAACTTCCGGCCGGGCGCGCTGCGCCGCTTCGGCCTCGACCACGACACCGTGACGGCCGCCAACCCGCGCCTGGTGTACGCCTCGATCAGCGGGTTCGGCGCGGCCGGCGGCGCGGACCTGCCCGGCTACGACCTCATGGTGCAGGCGGCGTCCGGGCTCATGAGCCTGACCGGGGCGGCGGACGGCCCGCCGTACAAGGCCGGGGTGGCGGTCTTCGACGTGATCGCCGGGCTGCACGCGGCGGTCGGGATCCTGGCCGCGCTGCACCACCGGGCGGCCACCGGCGCCGGGCAGCACGTCGAGGTGGACCTGCTCTCGTCGGCCCTGTCCGGGCTGGTCAACCACGCCAGCGCGCACGTCGCCGCCGGCGTGGTGCCGCACCGGATGGGCAACGCCCACCCGAGCATCGTGCCGTACGAGCCGCTGCCCACGGCCGACGGCGAACTCGTGGTGATCGCCGCCAACGACGGCCAGTTCCGCACGCTGTGTCAGGTGCTCGGCCTGCCCGGGCTGCCCGACGACCCCCGGTTCCGGCGCAACCAGGACCGGACCGCGCACCGCGAGGCGCTGCGGCCGATGCTGGTGGCCGCCCTGGCCCGGAAGACCAGTGCCGAGTGGTTCCGCGAGCTGCGCGCGGCGGGCGTGCCGTGCAGCCCGATCAACACGGTGGCCGACGGGGTGGCCCTGGCCGCCGGGCTCGGGCTCGACCCGGTCGTCACGGCCGGCGGCGTGCCGGGGGTGCGCCACCCGATCGGGCTGTCGGCCGCCCCACCCCGCTACGACCTGCCGCCGCCCGGGTTGGACGAGCACGGCGCGGAGCTGCGCGCCTGGCTGGCCGGGTGAGGGGTCAGCGTCCCGCGGCGGCCAGCAGGTCGTCGACCAGCCCGGTGGCGGTCTGCGCCGCGGCCGCGGCGTCCGGGCGGCCGGCGCTGCCGTAGAGGCCCTCCACGACCAGCCAGATCCGGTCGGCGAGCCGGCCCGGGTCGGCCACGTCCAGCCGGGCCACCAGGGCGTCGATCTCGGCGCGGGTGTCGCGCAGGTAGTCCCGGGCCACCCGGCCGGGCTCCCCGGCGTCGCCGGGAAACTCCGCGAGGAAGAGGCGGAACGCGCAGCCGCGGAAGTCGACGGCGGTGGCGGTGGCGGCGATCTCCGCGACCAGCGCCCGCAGCCGCGTCGCCGGGTCGTCGGGCAGCCGCTCGGCCGCCGCGGCGCCGGCCCGCTCGCGCTCGCGCCGGCACGCCCGCAGATAGGCGGCCACCAGGTCGTCCTTGCTCGGGAAGTGCGTGTAGAGCAGGTTCTTGCCGCAGCCGGCGGCGTCGATGACCTGGTTCATCCCGACGGCCCGGACGCCGTGGCGGTAGAACAGCTCGCCGGCCGTGCGCAGGATCCGCTCCCGGCTGCCCGGCGCCGCGGTGCGGGCCATCGGTCCTCCTTCGCTCGTCTGTGGCGAGGATAACGGACCGATCGGTCCGACGACGATTGACCGGTTGCCGACCGGAGGCGCAGTATCGGACCACTCAGTCCCGGACCGATCGGTCCGACAATGTTCCCAGGAGGCAGCGATGCGCGACGCGGTCATCGTCGAGGCGGTACGGACCCCGGTGGGTCGGGCGAAGCGGGGCGGGGCGTACCTCGACGTGCACCCGGTGGACCTGCACGCGCACGCGCTGCGCAGCCTGGTCGCCCGGGTGCCGGGGCTGGACCCGGTCGAGATCGACGACGTCATCGGCGGCGCCGTCGCCCAGGTCGGCGAGCAGAGCACCAACACCACCCGGCTCGCCGCGCTCGCCGCCGGCTTCCCCGAGTCGGTGCCCGGCGTGACCGTGGACCGGCAGTGCGGCAGCAGCCAACAGGCCCTCAACTTCGCCGCCCAGGGCCTGGTCGCCGGGGCGTACGACATCGTGGTCGCCTCCGGCGTCGAGTCGATGAGCCGGGTGCCGATCGGCAGCGCCGCCGTGGTCGACGGCGTCCGCACCGACTTCGCGGGGCCCACCGTCGCCGCGCGCTACCCGGGCGGGCTCGTCCCGCAGGGCGTCGCCGCCGAGCTGATCGCCCGCAAGTGGGGTCTGTCCCGCACCCGACTCGACGAGTACGCCGCCACCAGCCACCACCGGGCCGCCGAGGCGTGGCGGCAGGGGCGGTTCGCCGGCCAGGTCACCCCGCTGCCCGGCGTCGACCTCGCCATGGACGAGACCATCCGGCCCGGGACCACGGTGGCCCGCCTCGCCGACCTGCCGCCGGCGTTCGCCTCCGACGCCTGGACCGCCCGCTTCGGCGAGCTGGACTGGAAGGTCACCGCCGGCAACTCCAGCCCGCTCAACGACGGCGCGGCGGCGCTGCTGCTCACCACCGGCGAGACCGCCCGCCGCCGGGGCTGGCGGCCCCGGGCCCGGATCCACACGGCCACCGTGGTCGGCGACGACCCGATCATGATGCTCACCGGCATCATCCCGGCCACCGCCAAGGTGCTCGCCCGGGCCGGCCTCGCCATCGGCGACATCGACGCGTTCGAGGTCAACGAGGCGTTCTCGTCGGTCGTGCTGGCCTGGCTGGCCGAGACCGGCGCGGACCCGGCGAAGGTGAACGTCGACGGCGGCGCCATCGCCATCGGCCACCGGCTCGGGGCCAGCGGCGCCCGGCTCGCCACCACCCTGCTGCACGTCCTCGAACGCACCGGCGGGCGCTACGGCCTGCAGACCATGTGCGAGGCCGGCGGCACCGCCAACGCCACGATCATCGAACGCCTCGACGGCTGAGCGGCCGGGCGCGGTCGGCGCCCATTTGACGATCTATCCGCCCTAGAGGGCGGATATTCCCTCCACGCTGCGCGCGGAACGCGCGGCCTCTGGGCGGATTCCTGCTTCACGGCGCTGCGCCGGCACGCGTGCCGGTCTTACCTGCGCTCCACAGGCGTTTAGGCTCTCGGCGCGTCCCGCCGCGAGGATGTTCTTGGCCGCGTTGACATCCCGGTCGTGGACTGCACCGCACGGGCAGGTCCACGACCGGACCTTCAACGGCTTGGGTCCGTCCAGCCGGCCGCATGCCCAGCAGGTCTGCGAGGTAGGCGTAAATCGGTCGATCTTGGCGAAGGCCCGTCCGGCGCGGACGGCCTTGTACTCCAGCATGCCAACGAACTGCGACCAGCCGGCGTCGTGCACCGACTTCGCCAGTCGGGTCCGGCCGAGGCCCACGACGCACAGGTCCTCGACGTACACCGCTTGGTTGTCGCGGATGATCGTCGTGGAGAGCTTGTGCTGCCAGTCCCGCCGGGAATCGGCCACGCGCGCATGCGCGCGGGCCACCTTCACGACGGCCTTGGTGCGATTCGCGCTGCCCCGTTGCTTGCGGGACAGGTTCTGCTGCAATCGGCGCAGCTTGCGCGCCGCGCGGCGCAGGAACTTCGGCGCCGCGACCTTCGTGCCGTTGGACAAGACCGCGAAGTGGGTCAGCCCCAGGTCGATACCCACCTCGGTGCCAGCCGGGGGTAGCGGCTGGTCGGGGGCGGCCACCACGAACGAGGCAAAGTACCGCCCGGCGGCATCCTTGATGATCGTGACCGAGGTGGGCTCTGCCGGCAGCGACCGCGACCACCGCACCACCAGGTCGCCAATTCTCGGCAACCGCAGCCGATCGTTGTCCAGCACCTTGAATCGGGCGTTGGCGGTGAACCGGATGGCCTGCCGGTTGTCCTTGCGTGAACGAAACCGGGGCGGAGCGACCTTACGACCCTTGCGCTTGCCGGCGATCGAGGCGAAGAAGTTGCTGTACGCGGCGTTCAGATCCGCGAGGGCTTGCTGGAGCACGACCGCCGACACCTCACCCAACCACGCCCTCTCTGGGCAGCGCTTGACCTCGGTGATCAATCGCTTGGACAGTTCGCCGTCGGAGACGTACGGCAGCCCGGCCCCCCGGGCTTCCTCCCGTACGCGCAGCCCGTCGTTGAACACCACACGCGCACCCGAACGCCCGAGCCAGCGCCTCCTGCTGGGCGGGCGTCGGGTAGACGCGATAGTTGTAACGCAGCCGCACAGTGGACAGCTTGCCATCGACCTATGACACGGATTGCGGGCCTTCGGAGCGGCAGGCACGGAGCTAGTCCTGCACGCCCATTTGGTATTCGTGACCAAGTTTCGGCAGCGCGCCCGAGAATCGCGGAGAAGGTAGCGCCCCTTCAGGTTGCCGAGGCCGGTGTTGAAGACGGGCTCGCACGGTGGCGAGCTTCCCGGTCCGGGTGCCGGAGGTGACGAAGGCCCGCCACTGGTCGTCGCTCATCCGCTGCACCATGCGCCCGTTTTGTCCCACCACCCCGACGCCCCCGGCCGGCGCCCGCTCCCAGCCAGTTCACAGCCGCGTGCCCTGTCCGGCCGGTCGGGCCCGGCATACCCTGGACCGGCTCGTCACCCCCTCTGACCTGGGAGATCACACGGTGTCGTACCCCATCACTGCTGGACCGGCAGGTCCGGTTCCGCCGCGCCGGCGGCCCTGGCCGCGGTGGGCCCGGTGGTGCGTGGCGGCCGGCACCACCCTCATGACGCTGAGCGGCGTGGCGCTGGGCGGCAGCGCCTACCTGCTGCACGCGGCGACCGGCGAGGTCACCCAGCAGAACCTCCTGGGTGCCGCCGCCGCGCCCGCCGAGCAGCACCGGATGATCACCGGGGCGAAGAACATCCTGCTCGTCGGCGTCGACACCCGCGCCAACCAGGACCCGAGCCAGCTCACCCGCGCGGACTCGATCATCCTGCTGCACATCCCGGCCGACCACACCGAGGCGTACCTGGTCTCGCTGCCCCGGGACTCGCTGGTCACCATCCCCGCCTACGACAACGGGGCCACGCCGTTCCGCGGCGGGCAGAACAAGATCAACGCTGCCTTCGCGTTCGGCAGCAGGGGGCTGACCGGCTCCGCGGCGCTCTCGCACGGCTTCGAACTGCTGGCGCTGACCGTCCGCGACCTGACCGGCATCACCCCTGACGCCGGCGGGACCATCGATTTCGAGGGCTTCAAGAAGATCGTCCAGGTGCTCGGCCACGTCTGCATGTACGTCGACGAGACCACCACCTCGATCCACGTCGGGCACGACGCCGCCGGCAAGCCCGCCGCGCCGTACGTGATCAACCCGGACGGCACGGTCAACCACCGCATCCCCGGCGTCACCCCGAACGTCTACACGAAGGGACAGCACTGCCTCGATCCCGCCCAGGCGCTGGACTTCGTCCGGCAGCGGGACCTGCTGGCCAACCACGACTTCGACTACGGGCGGCAGCGCCACCAGCAGCAGTTCGTCAAGGCCGTGCTCGCCCAGGTGGTCAGCCAGGGACTGGACTCGCCGACGAAACTGCCCGGGCTGCTGTCGGCGGTCGGGCGGACCATGACTGTGGACGACGGCGGCAACCCGCTCGCCGACTGGGGGTTCGCCATGCGCGGTGTCCATCCCGACGTCATCACCACGCTCAAGACCAACGGCGGCACCTTCAACAGCCGTACCGTTCCGGGGGTCGGCAGCGCCGAGATCCTCAGCCCGACCAGCGTGCAACTGCTGCACGCGGTACGCGACGACACGGTCGCCGCGTTCGTCGCGGCCCATCCGACCTGGGTGGCCGACTCCGGCCCGACCCCCGCCGACCACTGACACCGGCGGGAGCGGGAAGCCTGCCCGGTACTCTGGCGATCATGGGGCGGCCGTGCTGCGCGGGCTGCTGGAGCGGTGCGACCGCGATGGCAGCCTGGTCCGGCTGAACGTGCTGCATGACGGCCCTTCGGTGGCCGTCAGCTGAGCTGCTCGGCCAGTGCGACGATGATGCCCTCCGGCCCGCGGACGTAGCAGAGCCGGTAGATGTCCTCGTACCGCGCCACCTCGCCGACGAGTTCGGCGCCGTGGGTCCGCAGGCGGGCGACGACGTCGTCGATGTCGTCGACGGCGAACATGATGTTGCGGATGCCCAGCGTGTTCGGCGGTGCGACGGACGGCTCCGCGCTGACCGCCGCCGGCGAGCGGAACTCCGTCAGCTCAAGCTTGCTGTGGCCGTCGGGGGTCCGCATCATGGCCATGTCGACCCGGACATCGTCGAGCCCCACGACACGGTCCACCCACCGTCCCTCGACCGGCGCCCTGCCCTCCAGCTCCATGCCGAGTTCGACGAAGAACGCCACCGCAGCCTCAAGGTCGTCGACGACGATGCCGACGTGGTCCATCCGCTGAATCGTCACGTCCGCGAGCATAATGACGGCCTCGTACGGATCACCGTCCGAGTGCGTCCCGGGCGGCGGCGGAACTGGCGGGCATCACCCGGCCCGCAGTGGCCGAGACGGCGTTACGCACCTCGTCCGCCAGTCGCGCTGAGCTGCCACCCGCCGCTCGCAGCTGCTCCAGGCCCATCCGGCCGAGGACTGCGGCAGCGACGAGGTAGCCGGCGGTCAGCCCGGACGCGGCCAGCCGCCGAGGCAGAAACGACTCCAGCATGCGCAGCGCAGTCGTCGAGGCCGCCCCGACGCCCAGCACAAGACAGCCTCCGGCCGTAGCCAACAGTGCGAGGCCGACTCCTGCGGGCAGGGCGGCATCGGCGAGTTGTTGGCGAACCTCCCGCACCTCCTCGCGGACCACGTCGGCCACGTCCGCCGCCAGACGATCAGTGGGACTGGCCGTGGCCCGGGCCCGTCCTGGCAGGTCTGCCGCCTCTTCCGTCATCGCTCATTCCTCTCCCGCGCGACCAAGCGGCACCCGCATACCCTCAGGCTCTCCCGACACACCCGAGGTCCGGGTGCTGCCCGAACAACCCTCGGCGGGTGGCTGCGGCGTGACGCGGGCGTGACGGCGGGGCGACGGCCGCGCGGGACCCTCGGCGGCGTGAGCAGCTTCCCGGGCAGCCCGCGTACCCTCCGCGGCGCCATCATCGCCGTGGACCCGCTGGGGCCGCTGTCCCGGGTGGTGGTGTTCCAGTACAACCCGGACCAGGTGCAGCGCACCATCGCACCCCGCTCCGGCGGGGAGTCCGGGCAGCGTGCCGCCGACGCGCACCGGGCCTGGGGCGCGCCCACCGAGACGATCACCATGACGGTCGACGTCGACGCCGCCGACCAGTTGGAGACCGGCGATCCGGTCGCCGCCACCGTGGGCGTCCTGCCCCAGCTGTCGGTGCTGGAGATGCTCCTGCACCCGGGCAGCGTCCGGGTGATCGCCAACTCGGTGCTGCTGGCCGCCGGGACCATCGAGATCCTGCCGGTGGAGCTGCCCATGGCGGTGCTGGTCTGGGGGCCGGCCCGGGTGGTGCCGGTGCGGATCACCCAGCTCGGCGTCACCGAGCAGGCGTTCAACCCGGCGCTCAGCCCGATCCGGGCCACCGTGGACGTCTCCGCCCAGGTGCTCACCTACGACGACCTGTCGCTGACCGACGTCGGCTACGGGCTCTACCTCGCGCACCTGGTCGCCAAGGAGGTCCTCGCCGTGGTGGGCGCGGTCTCCGGTGCCGTCGACGCCGTCACCGACCTGGCCGGAGCGTGAGATGACCGGGCGCTACGACTCCGTACCCGTCGCCGGAACGACCGTGCCCGACGGCGCCGGCGGCCTCCGCGAGGTGCGCTACCTGCGGCGGCGGCCGCTGCCGGAGCTGCGCGACGTGCGGGCCGCCGCCACCCACCGGGTGACCGCCTCCGACCGGCTCGACCTGGTCAGCCACCGTTACCTCGGCGACGCCACCGCCTGGTGGCGGATCGCCGACGCCAACGGGGCGCTCGACCCGGATGCGCTGACCGGCCCGGACGCCGAGGGCGAGCTGATCGTCATCCCGCTGCCGGGGGTGTGACGTGCTGCTCGGGTCCGGGCTGCGGCTCACCGTCCTGGCGGGACGGACCGTGCCGCTGCCGCTGTCGGTGGACCTGGCCCAGCGGTGGCGCTCCACCCGGGTCACCGAGAGCGACGCCGAGCGCAGCGCCTTCTCGCTGGTCTTCGACGCCGGTCGGGCCGGGCCGCTCGCCGCCGTGGACAGCCCGTTCGGGCCCACCGGGCCGCTGGTCCCGTTCGCCCGGGTGGTGCTGGTGCTCACCTTCGGCGTGGTGCCGGTGGTGCTCTTCGACGGGATCGTCACCGAGACCCGGCTCGACCCGGGCACCGGCGCCGGGCGGGCCACCTTCACGGTCACCGGGGAGGACGTGGGCAACCTGCTCGACCGCGAGGACCGCGACGTCGAGCATCCCGCCCTCGACGACTACCTGACCGTGCTGAAGATCCTCGCGCCGTACGCGGCGCGCGGCATCCTGCCGAAGGCGCTGCCCGCCCCGGTCACCGACCCGCCGCTGCCCATCGACCGGATCCCCACCCAGCACGGCACCGACCTGGAACACCTGGCCGAACTGGCCGAGCGGCACGGCTACGTCACCTACGTCGACCCCGGCCCGGTGCCCGGAATCAGCTCGTTCTACTGGGGACCGCCGGTGCGGCTCGGCCTGCCGCAGCCCGCGCTCGCCGTCGACCTGGGCTCGGACAGCAACGTGCGGGAGGTCTCCTTCCGTACCGAGGCGACCCGGCCGGCCACCGTCACCGGGGCGGTGCACGACCGGCGGACCGGGGTCACCCTGCCGGTCGCCGCGGTGGCCAGCACCCGGCCGCCGCTGGCCGCCGTGCCGTTCGCGCTGGCCAACGCCGGGGACGTGCGGCGGCGGCGGCTGCGCGAGGGCAGCAGCGACGCGGTCTCCGCCTTCGCCCGCGCGCAGAGCGAGGTGGACCGCGGCGCCGACGCGCTGGTCGCCGAGGGCACCGCCGACGGCGCCCGGTACGGGGCGGTGCTGCGCCCCCGCGGCCTGGTCGGCATGCGCGGCGCCGGCTGGAGCCACGACGGCCTCTGGTACGTCCGCCAGGTGGAGCACGACCTCGCCCACGGCAGCTACCGGGTCGGCTTCACCCTCTCCCGGGACGGCCACGGCTCGGTCACCCCCGCGCTGCCCCGGAGCCCACTGTGACCACCCGGGAGGAGCCGCGATGACCCGGCAGTTCTTCGGCGTCTACCGGGGAAAGGTGGAGCAGAACCTGGACCCGATGCTGCGCGGGCGGGTGCAGGTCTCCGTCCCGAAGGTGCTCGGCGACGGCCGGCTGGCCTGGGCCGAACCGTGCGTGCCCTACGCCGGCAACGGCGTCGGCGGTTTCAACCTGCCGCCGGTGGGCGCCGCCGCCTGGGTGGCGTTCGAGGGCGGCAGCCCCGACTACCCGGTCCTGCTGGGCTGCTACTGGCAGGTCGGCGAGTCGCCCGCGCCCGGGCTGCCGCAGCAGCGGGTGTTCCAGTCCGACTCGGTCAGCGTCACGGTCAGCGACCTGCCCATGGTGGGCGGGCTGACCATCGAGGTCGGGCCGCCGGCCGTGCTGATCCCGCTCAAGGTGGTGCTCGGCCCGGGCGGGATCGAACTGTCCACCGGCGCCACCAAGGTCGTCCTCGACGGCGTTCGGGTCTCGGTCAACGACGGCGCGCTGGAGGTGATGTGATGCCCGCACCCCTCGTCCACCAGGGCGCCGTGGTGATCTGCGCGCACGGAGGCCAGGCCATGCCCACCGTGCCCAACCCCCGGGTACGCGTCGGCGGGCAGGCCACCGTGCTGCTCGCCGCACCGTGGACGGTGGCGGCCTGCCCGTTCCCGCCGGTCTCCGGCGGCCCCTGCGTGACCAGCGTGTGGAGCGTCGGCAGCGTCCGTGTCCGCTCGATGGGCCAGCCCCTCGTGCTGGCCTCCGGCCTGGCCACCTGCGCGCCGACCGGCGTGCCCCTGGCGGTTACCGCCAGCCAGTTCCGGGCGGTGGCCACGTGATCCCCGGCCGGCACGTCGGCTTCCCGCTGCGCGTCGGCGGCCGGGGCCGCACCGCCCTGGTCGGCGACGAGGACTACCTGCGCGGCCTGGTCGAGGCGGTGCTGTTCACCCGCCCCGGCGAACGGGTCAACCGGCCCGACTTCGGCAGCGGCGTCGACCGGCTGGTCTTCGCCCCGGCCGGCGACGAGATGGCGCACGCCACCCGGGCGCTGGTGCACGGCGCCCTGCAACGCTGGCTCGGCGACCTCGTGCAGATCGACGACGTACGGGTCGAGGCGGTTGACGCCCAGTTGCGGGTGACCGTCAGCTACGTGCCGCTGGTCGCCGGGGCGGCCGTCGGCGAGCGGCGCACCCTCACCGTCGTGGGCGGCGCCCCGTGACCGCGCCGCTGCTCGACCGGGACGCCCGCCGGGCGCTCGTCGAGGGGGAGAGCGCCCTCGACGGGATCGACCACGTCGAGGTGCTGTCGAATCGGCCCGGCACTCCGGGCCACGTGCCCGGCGCACCCCGCCAGCGCACCCTCCTCGTGCACCTGATGCGCGGCCCGGTCCCCGCCGACCTCGACGCCGGCCGGGTCCGCGTCCTCGGCGGGGTGCGCGTCGACCCGCGGGTCAACCCGGTGCGGGTGCTCTGGGCGTACCCGGCGAGCGTGGTGGCGGCCGGACCGCCGCCGGGAGTGACCGCGGCCGACCGGACCCTGGTGACCGGGGCGGTGCCGGCGCCCGCGCGCGGCCGGGTGCTGGTGGTGCGCACCTCCTCCAGCGGGGACTGGTCCAGCTACCTGCTCGCCCTCACCGGCCCGGGCGGCGAGGGCCTCCCGGCCGGCTTCGACGAGCCCCTGTCCACGTGCCCGTTCGCCTTCGCCGTCGACTGCCCCGACGAGCTGGACTGCCGGCCCGACGACGGCTGTCCGCCGGTGCCCGCCACCACGCCCGCCCTGGACTACCTGGCCCGCGACTACGCCGGCCTGCGCACCCGGCTGCTCGACCGGCTCGCCGTGCTGCTGCCCGGCTGGACCGACCGCAACGCGGCCGACCCGCTGGTCACCCTCGCCGAGCTGTTCGCGTACGTGGGGGACCGGCTCACCTACCGGCAGGACGCGATCGCCGCCGAGGCGCACCTGGCCACCGCGCGGCTGCGCCCGTCGGTGCGCCGGCACGCCCGGCTGCTCGACTACCGGATGCACGACGGCTCCGCCGCCCGGACCTGGCTGGCGTTCCGCACGGCCGCGCCGCTGACCCTGCCGGCGCGTACCCCGGTCGCCGGGGCCGAGGACCCGCTGCCGCCGGACGCGGGCGTGGCGGAGGCGGTGGACGCCGGCGCCACCGTCTTCGAGACCGTCGCCGCGGTGGCGCTGCGCCCGGCCCGCAACCAGCTCGACCTGCACGCCTGGGGCGACCCCGACGCCTGCCTGCCGGCCGGCGCGACCAGCGGCTGGCTGCGCCACCCGGCCGGCGCCGACCCGCAGTTGCGCGCCGGTGACGTGCTCGTCCTCGCGCCGGTCGACGAGACCGGCGCCGTGGTCGGCGACGAGGCGCGCCGGCAGGCCGTCCGGCTCGACCGCGACCCGGTCACCCGCGCCGACCCGCTCGCCCCCGCCGGCACGGTCGTCCGCGAGCTGCACTGGGCCGCCGAGGACGCCCTGGCGGTTCCGCTGCCCGTGGCCCGCCGGGCCGCCGACGGCACGGCCGCCCCGGCCGCCGCCGCGCTCGCCAACGTCGCGCTCGCCGAGCACGCCGCCGCGCTGCCCCCGCGCGGGCTGCTCCCGCCGCAGGCCCCCGCCGACGGCCCGTACCAGCCCCGGCTGCCCACCGGGCGGCACCCGGTGGCCTGGACGGACGTGGTCGTGGACGGGCGCAGCGCCGCCGCCGCGCTGCGGCCTGACCCGCGCCGCGCGCTGCCCGCCGTGCTGCTCGACGACGGCAGCCGCACCTGGACGCCGGTGCCCGACCTGCTGGCCAGCGGCCGGCTGGACCCGCACGTGGTGGCCGAACCGGAAACCACCGGCGTGCTGCGGCTGCGCACCGGCGACGGGATCAACGGCCGGCGCCCGGCGCCCGGCGTCACGCTCACCGCCTGGCCCCGGGTTGGCGGCGGCACCGCCGGCAACGTCGGCGCGGACGTGCTCACCCTGCTGCTGCCCACAGCCGCGTGGTCGGTGCCGGCCGGGGTGAGCGTCAGCAATCCGCTGCCGGCCACCGGCGGCGTCGACCCCGAGCCGGTCGACGAGGTGAAGGAGCTGGCCCCGTACGCGTTCCGCACCCAGCTCCGCGCGGTCACCAGCGCCGACCACGCCGCCGCAGCCGAGGAGAACCCGGGCGTGCAGCGCGCGGTGGCCCGCCGCCGCTGGACCGGTTCCTGGTACGCCCAGGAGGTCACCCTCGACCCGGTGGCCCGCCGGGCCGACGACCCCGCGCTCGCCGCCGAGGTGGCCGCCCTGCTGGACGTACGCCGGCTGGCCGGCACCGACGTGGAGCTGGCGCCGCCCGCGCACGTCCCGCTGGAGATCGTCCTCGGCATCTGCGTCGCCGACGGCCACCTCGCCGCCGACGTGGAACGCCGGCTGCGCGCCGAACTGTCCGTCCGGGTGCTGCCCGACGGCCGGCTCGGCTTCTTCCACCCCGACCGGCTCACCTTCGGCCAGTCCCTCTACGTCTCCGACCTGGTCGCCGCCGTCATGGCCGTGCCCGGCGTCGGCTACGTCGAGGTGGCCGACGACGACGCCACCGGCCTGCGGTTCCGCCGGCTCGGCCGGCCACCCGCCGGGGAGGTGGCCCGCGGCCGGATCGACGCCGCCGCCCGCGAGGTGCTGCGCGCCGACAGCGACCCGAGCAACCCGGAGTACGGCCGGGTCGCCTTCCACCTGCGCGGTGGCGCGTGAGCTGCGGGTGCGGCGGCGGGTGCGGGTGCGACCCGCTGCACCCGCCCGCGCCCGAGGTGACCAACCCGCCCGGTCAGCCCGCCCTGGCCTGGCGGGTCTCCCCGCACAGCCACGCCCTCGCGCGGATGCGGGCCGCGCTAGCCGACCCGGGCCTGCCGGCCGGCGTGCGGGCGGCGGCCGGGCAGGACGCCGACGACCCGATGCTGGCGCTGCTCGACGCCGCGGCCGTGATGACCGACGTGGTCTCCTTCTACACCGAGCGGATCGCGCAGGAGGCGTACCTGCGCACGGCCACCGAGCTGACCTCGGTGCGGCACCTCGCCGGCATGATCGGCTACCAGCCGCGCCCCGGCGTCGCCGCCGCCGTCGACATCGCCTTCGACGTGGAGGACGCGCCGGGCGCGCCGTCGCAGGTGGACGTGCCCGCCGGCACCCCGGTGCAGTCGGTGCCCGGGCAGGGCGAGCTGCCGCAGACCTTCGAGACCGGCGCCGACCTGCGCGCGTACGCGGCGTGGAACGCGATCCCCGGCGCCACGGCCGGGCCGCAGGAAATCGACTTCGCCACCGACGAGATCTGGCTGCGCGGCACCGCCCTCGGCCTGCGAGCCGGCGACGGGGTGCTCGTGGTCGGCGCGGAACGCCGCCGCTACGGGCGGACCCCCGCGCACAGCCGGGCCGCCGGCGACCGGCGGCGCGACGACGAGCGCTGGGACTTCCGCGTCGTCACCGCCGTCGAGGAAGGACCGCCCGGCCTGGCCGGCTGGACCCGGCTGGCCCTCGCTGAGCGGATCGGCTGGCGGCGGTCGACGCCGCTCACCGCCGAGGAGGACGTGCAGGTGCACGCCTTCGCCACCCGGACCAACCTGTTCGGCTGGAACGCCCCGATGGCCGGCCTGCTCGCCGGGAACGACCCCCCGCCGCCCGGCATCACCAACGGCGAGTGGGACGACATCGACAACCCGTTCCCGCCCGGCGACCCGGCCCCCGGCGACCCGGCCCCCGCCGACGTGGTCGAGGTCGACGGCGACCACCCCCGGATCGTGCCCGGCTCCTGGCTGCTGCTCGAACGCCCCGACTACCGCGAGCTGTACGCCGTCGAGGCGGCCGACCCGGCCGGCGACTCCCGGTTCGGGATCAGCGGCCGGACCACCCGGCTGCGCGTCGACATCACCGAGAACCTGGACACCTTCGGCCGCCGGGACACCCTGGTGCGCGGCGAGTCCCGACCGCTGCCGGCAGCCGAGCGGCCCCTCGTGGAGCCGGTCGGCGGCCGGCGGCTCACCCTTGTCGCCACCGACCCGCCGCTGCCCGCCGGCCGCCGGGTGGTGGTCACCGGGTTCCCGCCCGGCGGCCCGCCCGCCGACCCGCTCGTCGCGGCGGCCACCGCGCCGCCGCTGGCCGAGACCGCGGTGGTGCTGGCCTGCGCGGTCGCCGCCGACGGCCGGAGCATGACCGTCGACCTGGACCGCGACCTCACCCTTCACTACGATCCGCGCGGCCTGCGGGTGCGCGGCAACGTCGCGCCGGCCAGCCACGGCGAGACCGTCGTCCAGCCACTCGGCAGCGGCGACCCCACCCTCGCCTTCCAGCGGATGCGCACCCGGCGCGGCCCGCTCACCCACCTCCGCGACGACAGCCCCGCCGGCGCCCGCAGCACCCTCGAGGTCCGGGTCGACGGCGTGCGCTGGGACCCGGTGCCCGCGCTGGACACCGCCGGTCCGCGCGACCGGGTGCACACCGAGCGGCTCGACGACGAGGGCCTGGCCACGGTCACCACCGGCGACGGCCGGCACGGCGCCCGCCTGCCCGGCGGCGTGGAGAACGTGGTGGCCACCTACCGGGTCGGGGTCGGCGGCGCCGGGGCGGTCCGGGCCGGCCAGCTCAGCATCCTGCCCCGCCGCCCGTACGGGGTGCGCGCCGCCGGCAACCCCGCCCCGGCCCGGGACTGGGCCGACCCGGAGCAGCTCGACGCGGCGCGGGCGCACGCCCCGCTGCGGATCCGCACCCTGGACCGGGCCGTCTCGGTGGCCGACCACGAGGACTTCGCGGCCGGCTTCGCCGGGGTCACCCTGGCCCGCGCCGACGACGTCTGGGACGGCCGGGAGCAGGTGGTCGTCGTCTCCGCGCTCGGCGCCGCCGCCGGCGGCGGGGCTGCCCCGGCCGGGCCGGAACTGCTCGCCGCGCTGCGCGCCGCCCTGGTGGCCGCCCGGGACCCCGGCACCCGGCTCGCCGTGCTCGCCGGCGAGACCGTCCCGTTCGGACTGCACGTCGATCTCGCGCACGACCCGGCGTACCCGCGCGCCGACGTGGAGGCCGCCGTGCGGGCCGCCCTCGCGGCCGCGTACACGCCGCCGGCGCTGGGCTTCGCCACCGGCGTGGTGGCCTCCCGGGCCCTGGTCACCGTCCGGGCCGTGCCCGGGGTACGCGCCTGCACCCTGCCCCGGCTCGCCGCGCCGCCCGGCGGCGCCGCCGTCGACCTGCTGGCCGCGCTGCCCGGCCGGTTCGCCGGCACCCTGCGCCCCGCCCAGGTGCTCACCCTCGCCGAGGTGACGATCGGGGTGATGTCATGACCGAGCCCGCCCTGCACCGCCTGCTCGACCTGGTTCCCGTGCACCTGCTGGCCCGCGACGCCCAGGCCGACGGCGGCACCGGCCCGCTCACCGCGCTGCTCGCCGCCGTGGCCGGCGAGCTGGACCTGCTGGAGGCCGACCTCGACCGGCTGCACGACGGGTTCTTCGTCGAGACCTGCGCCGAGTGGCTGGTGCCGTACCTCGCCGACCTCGTCGGCCTCGCCGAACTGCCCCCCGACCTCGGCGTCACGGTGAGCCGGCGGGCCCTGGTCGCCAACACCGTCGCCTACCGTCGCCGCAAGGGCACCGTGGCCGTGCTGGAACAGGTCGCCCGGGACGTCACCGGCTGGCCGGCCCGCGCCGTCGAGCACCACCCGCTGCTCGTCGGCGCCACCCACGTCAACCACGTCCGCCCCGACCGGCCGGCCACCGTCTCGCTGCGCGGCGCCGCCCGGATCGAGGCCGCCGCCGTGGTCAGCCCACCCGGGCCGCGCGGCGCCCTCGACCCGCTCACCCACACCGCCGAGGTACGCCGCATCCCCACCCGCCGCGGCCGCTACGGCATCGACCACGTGGCCGTGCACCTGTTCCCGACCCAGGCGTACGAGGTGGGCGCCCCCGAGGCCGACCCGCCGGCCGGCCCGAACGGCGGCTGGTCCGCCGCCCGCGCCGCCGGTGACCACTGGACGTTCGACCCGCTCGGCCGGACCGTGCCCCTGTACGCCCCGCCCCGCCGCGAGGAGGCCGTCGAGCGGCTCGCCACCGAAGTGGACCTGCCCGTGCCGCTGCGCCCACGCCGGCTGCTCGACCTGCTCGGGCAGGCCCGCGCCGGCGCCCTGGCGGCGACCGCGCTGCCGCTCGGCATACGGCTGCAGGTCGGCGGCGTCGACCAGCCCGACCTGACCCCCGACCGGATCCGGGTCTGCCACCTGGAGGACCTGGCCCCCGGCGCGGCGCCGCAGGTGATGGTCGACCCGGTCACCGGCCGGCTGCGGGTCCACGCGGCGGCCGCCCCCGACGCGGTCTTCGTCCGCTACGCCTACGGCGGCCTCGCCGACGTCGGCGCCGGCACCTACGACCGGACCGCCGCTCACGAGGCGCTGCTCGCCACCGACCCCGGCGCCCCGGTCACCGCCGGCGGTCCGGACGCCCCGCCCGCCGCCGGCCAGACCCAGGTGTGCTCCGGCACGCCCGCCCCCGCCGGCAGCGTACCCACCCTCGCCGCCGGCCTGGCCGCTGCCGAGGCGTCCTGGGCGGCCCCCGGCAGCACCACCCGCGGCGGCACGTACGTGGTCTCGGTCGCCGACAGCGCCAGCTACCCGGGGGACGTGGCGGTCACCGTGCCCGCCGGCACCCGCCTCGTGCTGGTGGCGGCCGGCTGGCCGACCCGCCGGCTCCCGGACGGCGAGGTGCTCGCCCCCGTCCCCGGCCGGTACGCCCCCGACGGGCTGCGCCCGCACCTGCGCGGCAGCCTGCGGATCACCGGCGAGCCGGGCAGCAGCGTCATCGTCGACGGGCTGCTCGTCGAGGGCGACCTGGTCGTCGCACCCGGCCAGCTGGGGCACCTCACCGTCGCGCACGCCACGGTCACCGGCGCGGTACGGGTCGACTCGGCCGCCGGCCGGCCCAACAGCCGGCTGCAGCTCCGGCTCAGCCGGGTGGTGGCCGGCGCGGTCACGCTCGCCGCCACCGTGCCGATGGCCACCGTGGACACCTGCGTGCTGGACGCCACCGCCGGCGGCGGCACCGCGCTCGCCGGCGAGGGCGTGCACGCCTGCCTGGAGGGCAGCACCGTGCGCGGCGCGGTCCGCGTCCGCAGCCTCGACGCCAGCAGCTGCGTGCTCGACGGGCCGGTGGAGGTGGCCCACCGGCAGGTCGGCTGCCTGCGGTTCAGCTACGTCGCCCCCGGCTCGCGCACCCCGCGGCGCTACCGCTGCGTGCCGGCCGACGGCGAACCCGGCCCCCTCCCGGTGTACGCGGCCACCGACCCGGCCTCGCCCGCGTACCCGGCCCTCGCCGGGTCCTGCCCGCTGCCCATCCGGGAGGGCGGCGAGGACCGGGCCGAGCCGGGCGTGCACCACCACCTCAGGCGACCGTTGCGGCTCCGGGCGGCGCAGCGGCAGCTCGACCCCTACCGGCCGGTGGGCATCGAGCTCGGGATCTTCGGGAGTTGACGTGCACGGAGACTTCACCCGCTGGACGTTCGACCCGCGCGACGGCTACCGCCAGGTGCTGTTGCAGCAGGGACGGATGCTGCTCGACGCCGAGTGGAACGAGCAGACGAAGATCACGGCCTGGCACGACGAGGAGCGGACCCGCGACATCGTCGGCGCGGCCGGCGGGCCGCTCGACGGGGCCGGCTTCGCCGTGGTGGACACCGCAGGCGCCAGCCCCACCGCGACCGCCTGGGCCGACCTGCGGATCACCCCCGGCCGCTACTACGTCGACGGGGTGCTGGTCGACGCCGCCGCGCCGGCCGGCGGTGGGGCCGGGCACAAGCTCGCCGACCAGCCCTACCTGCCCAAGGTCGGCGACCTGCCCGGCCTGCCCGAGCCGGCCGCCGACGGCCGGTACGCCGTCCTGCTCGACGTCGCCGACCAGCACGTCACCGCCGACCAGGCGCCCCGGCTGCGGGAGGCCGCCCTCGGCGGCCCGGACACCACCACCCGGGCCCGGACCGTCTGGCAGGTCCGGTTGGTCAAGGTGGCCGCCGGCACGGCCTGCGCCGACGTGGTCGACCCGGTGTGGGGGGACCGGACCGCCCCGACCATGACCGCCGCGCTGCGCGAGGTGGACCCCACCGCCGACCCGTGCCGCCTCAGCGGCTCCGGGGGCTACCGGCGGCTGGAGAACCAGCTCTACCGGGTCCAGGTGCACGACGTGGCCGGCGACGGCACCGCCCGCTACGTCTTCTCGCGCGAGAACGGCAGCGTGGTGGCCCGGCTGACCGCCATCGGCCCACCCTCGGCGGCCGCCGCGGCCGCCGGGATGGACGCCGAGCTGAGCCTGGACCGGGTCGGCCGGGACGAGGAGCTGTCCTTCCGCGAGGGTGACCTGATCGAGGTGACCAGCCCCGACCGGGAGCTGCACGGCCGGCCCGGCCACCTGGCCACCGCCGGGGCCCCGGACGGGACCGCGCTGCCGGTGACATGGGCGGCCGGCGCCCCGGCCGGCCTCGCCGCGCTCGGCCGCACCCCGATCGTCCGCCGCTGGGACGGCCCGGCCCAGGTCGCCAACGCCAGCCCCGACGAACTGGACGACGCAGGCATCGAGGTCCGCTTCGGCGCCGGCGACTTCCGGGTCGGCGACCACTGGCTCATCCCGGCCCGCACGGTCCGCCTCGTCTACGGCGTCAGCGCCCTCTCCGGCACCATCGACTGGCCCACCGACGACCTCGGCAACGCCCTCGCCCGCCCGCCGCTGGGGCCGGTGCACCACGTCGCCGTGCTCGGCATCCTCCGCCGCACCACCGTCGGCGGCGCCGGCCGTTGGGCGCTCGACGAGGACTGCCGCCGGCTCACCCCGCCGCTGACCGACCTGGTCACCCTCGACCTGTTCGGCGGCGACGGGCAGCAGGCCCCGCCCGGCCAGCCGCTGCCCGAGCCGGTGCGGGTGGTGGTCCGCAACGGCGGCCGGCCGGTGCACCGCGCCCGGGTCCGGTTCACGGCCGTCGACGGGCATCTGTCCGCCGGCGTACCCACCGCCGCCGACCCGGCCCAGGTGATCCTGGAGACCGACCCGCGCGGCCAGATCGACGTGCGCTGGCTGCTGCCCAGCACCGGCCCGGCCACCCGCGTGCTCACCGCGGTCCGGCTCGACGACGCCGACGCCCCGGTCGACGCCGAGGTCCGGGTCACCGGCCGCCGCGACGAGGGCGGCACCGTCTGCCTGGTGGTCCGCCCCGAGACCGACCTGGTGCGGCTGTTCGCCGACCTGTCCGGGGTCACGGCGCTGGCGCTCTGCCTGACCGCGGGAGAGTGGACGCTGGACGAGCCGGCCCTGCTGTCCGGGGTGTCCTGCGTACTGGTCACCGGGGTCGGCTCCGCCACCCGGATCGTCTCCGCCGCCGAGTCGGCGCTGCGCTTCACCGACTGCGGCGAGGTGCAGGTCCGCGACCTGTCCGTGGCGGCCGTGCCCGTCGAGAGCGACCAGCGCAACGGCGCCCTCGACATCCAGCGCACCGGCCTGGTCCTCGTCGAACGGGTCCACGCCGAGATGGGCGACGCCCCGGCCGCCGTGGCCAGCGGCATCACCGTCCGGGGCGACGACACCGAGGGTGGCCGGCCGGTGGAGCGCGCCGTGGTCCGCGACTGCCGGGTCGAGGCGGGGCACGCGCAGACCGGCGTACTGGTGCTGCACAGCCGGCGCACCGACGTGACCGGCTGCGACGTGCTGGCCACCGCCGACCCGGGCGCCGACCCGGAGAAGCGGTTCCTCGACTGGCTGGGCGACCCCCGCTTCGCCCGGCGGATCGCCCGGCGGGCCGTGCACCCGCTGCTCGCCGGGGAGGACGGGCTCGGCCTACGGCGCGGCTGGTCGTCGCAGGTGGAGACCCGCAACCTGCGGTTCGGCTCCGAGATCGACGACCCGAAGGGCTGGACCGCGTACCTCGGCGACCAGGAGGTCAAGACCGTCGAGGAACTCCAGGACGTGGTCCGCGACGACCTGGTCCGGCACAACCCGGACTCCCGGTTCTTCGACGAGCGGACACGGTTCGCCGCCTGGCTGCGCCGGGTCGCCGAGGAGTTCGCCACCGTGGCCACGGCTACCGCCGGCATCACCGTGGCCGGGACCACCGCCGCCGACGTGCGGGTCCGCGACAACACCGTGACGGGCGCGCTCACCGGCATCAGCGTCGCCCTCGGTGACCCCGACGAGGAGCGCGAGACGGTACGCCGGGCGTGGATCACCGGCAACACGATCGCGCCGCCGGCGCGGGCCGCCACCGCCTTCCTGCACCAGGGGATGTACGTCGGGGACTGCCACCGCCTCGACGTGTCGTCCAACGTGGTCGACCTGGCCGACGGCAAACCCGGGTACCCGGCACAAGGGCTGCTCTGCGCCGGCCGGCTCGGCCCGCACGCGGTCGCCGCGGCGAACACCTTCGACGGCACGGCGCTCGGGATCCGGGTGGTTCCCGGCCCGTCGGGCTCGCCCGCGCTGTGGGTGGCGCGCGACAATGTCTGCACCACCGGCCCGGTGCTGGTCGACGGCACCGGATTGTGGCGGGACGAGAACTGATGGCCGCCGGGGGTATAACATCAAGCCTGGTCGAAGCCTACGACAGGTCTGTTCGCCTCGATGGCGACTACTCCGAGGCGGCACCGGCGGCGCAGAGACGTGTGACGGCGGGAGTAAGCGGCGTGAGGACGATTCAGGCGTACCGGTTTGCGCTAGACGTTACGCCGTCGCATGAGCGGATGCTGCTGGCGCATGCGGGCGCAGCGCGGGTCGCGCACAACTGGGCGCTTGCGCACGTAAGAGCTGTGATGAACCAGCGAGCTGCCGAGCGCAGCTATGGGATACCTGACGTCGAGCTGACACCTGCGATCGGATGGACGCTGCCGGCGCTGCGAAAGGCGTGGAACACGGCGAAAGCGGACGTCGTGCCTTGGTGGGCGCAGTGTTCCAAGGAGGCATTCAACACAGGTCTGGACGCGCTGGCGCGAGGCTTGAAGAACTGGTCCGACTCGCGGACCGGCAGGCGCGCGGGACGGCCGGTCGGTTTTCCGCGATTCAAGTCCCGTCGCCGCACCACGCCGAGCGTGCGATTTACAACAGGTGCGATCCGCCTGGAGCCAGACCGCAAGCATGTGACTTTGCCGCGGTTGGGACGACTGAAGACCCACGAATCGACCCGCAAGCTAGCCCGGCGGCTTGAGGTTGGCTCGGCGCGGATCCTGTCCGCCACCGTGCGCAAGGGTGGCGGGCGCTGGCATGTCGCGTTCTGCGTCGAGGTCGACCGTGTCGATCGAACCCCTACCCGCCCACAGGCAATAGTCGGCGTGGACGTGGGAGTGCGGTGCCTCGCAGTGCTATCCACTGGCGGTGTGGAGCCGAACCCCCGCCACCTCGACCACGCAACGCGGCGCCTGCGCAGCCTTGCGCGGCGGATGTCTCGCCGCGTCGGCCCTGACCGGCGCACTGGACAACGGCCTTCGAATCGATGGGAAAACACACGGTTGCGGCTGATGCGGGCGAACGCCCGCGTGGCGAACTTACGCCGCGACGGCCTGCACAAGCTCACCACCCGCCTCGCCTCCGAGTACGGCACTGTCGTCGTCGAGGGCCTCAACGTGGCCGGCATGCTGCGCAACCGCCGGCTCGCGCGGCACATCGCCGACGCGGGGTTCGGCGAGCTGCTCCGACAACTGAACTACAAGACAGCCTGGAACGGCGGCCGGCTCGTCGTGGCCGACCGTTGGTATCCGTCCTCCAAGAGATGCTCGGCCTGCGGCACGGTGAAAGCCAAACTGTCCCTGTCCGAGCGTACCTACAACTGCACATCCTGCGGCCTGGTCTTGGATCGGGACCTCAACGCCGCACATAACCTCGCTGCGCTCGCATGTGAGGTTGTCACCGCCGGGAGTGGCCCGGTGGCAGGACGTGGAGCCGACTGTAAGACCCGCCCTAGCGGGCAGGTGGCTGAGAAACGTCAACCCGGCACTACTGAGTCGGTAAGACCGGGACCGTCCCGCCGAAAGGCAGGACTGCATGAGCGCAATCTCCTGCAACGGAACGTGGGCGTGTGAGGGTCGCGGAGGCGGCCCCGCCGTCCCGGTCGGCCGACCGGGACGAGCCCGAGCGCGCCCGCCCGGCGGGGGATCGGCCGGCCGAGCGGTCGAGCCGGCCCGCCCGCAGCACCCACAGCGTCGCCCGCATTCCGGTGCACGCCCCGCCCGACCCGGCCGCCGAACACGACGCCCACGCCACCGCCGCTCGTCTCGTCGCCGCCCGGCCCGCGCCGCCGCCCGCCCCGGCCCGTTCGGCCCGGCCGGCCGCCCGGCTCGCCACCGTGCCGGATCCCCGGCTGGGCGCCGGTCGGCCGCTGAGCGGCGCCGAACGTGCCCGCTACGAGCCGGCGCTCGGCATGGACCTGACCGGGGTACGCCTGCACGACGGCCTCGCCGCGAAGCTCGCCGCCGGGGAGCGGCGGGCGCACGCCTTCACGTACGGCAACCACGTGGTCCTCGGCGCCGGAGCCGGGCCGAGCCGGGACCTGGTGCTCGCCCACGAGCTGGCCCACGTCCGCCAGCAGGCCTGCCCCGCGCCCGTCCCGGCCGGCGCGGCGACCGAGCATCCCGGTCGCGGCCCACCGGCCGCCCCGGCCCGGTCCGCGCCGCTCGGCGTGCAGTGCTTCGCGCTCGCCGACACCCCCGTGGGCCGGTTCGTCTCCGACACTGCGAGCGACGCCGCCGCCCTGGGCCGTGGCGCGCTCGACACCGCCCTCGACGTGGGCGGGGAGATCGCCGGGACCGCCCTGGAGGCGGCCTCCGCGGTCGTCGACCGGCTCGCGCCCGGCCTGCTGGAGTTCCTCCGCGGCGGCGCGCTGGTCCGGCTGCGTGAGCTGCTCTGCACCGGCGTCAACGCGCTGCTCGGCCGGCTGCTCGCCGGCCTCGCCGACTTCGATCCGATGTCCGCGATCGAGTCGACCTTCACGGGGCTCGCCCAGGGCGTCCGGGACGTCCAGGCCCGCCTCGGCGGCGCTGCCCGGTCGGCCGTCGGCGCCCTGCTGCGCCCGGTGGTGGCCGCCCTGCAGGAGTGGGACGGCCCGATCATTCGGAACCTGCGGACTGTCGCGGACACCGTCAACGAGGTCTTCACCGGGCTCTGGGACCACCTCGCGGTCCCCGCGCTGGACCTGCTCGGCGCGGCCGGGGGCGCGGTCTGGGAGTCGTTCACCCGCCTCGGCGGCTGGCTCTGGGACCTCACCGCGCCGATCCGGGCCGGCGCGTCGTACGCCTGGGACTGGCTCAGCACCCAGTTCGGCCTGGCCTGGGACAGCACCAAGGGCGCCCGCAGCTGGCTCGGCAACCTCGCGAACTCGGCCTGGGAGAACCTGCGGGCCACCATCGAGCCGATCCGTACCCCGCTCATGGTGGTCGGCGGCATCCTGGTCCTGCTCTCCCCGCTCGGCCCCGTGGTGGTGCTCACGCAGGTGCTCCCGCCGCTGTGGGACGGCCTGACCTGGCTCTGGGAGAACTGGAACACCCGCGAGATCCTCGTCGCCGCCCGGCAGGTGCTCCAGGAGCGCATCCTGCCCACGGTGATCAGCGCGGTCACCGGCGCGGCGGGCACCCTGGCCGCCGCGGCGGCCTGGCTCGCCGACGTGGCCGGGCAGATCGGCACCGCGATGGGCGGCGTGCTCGGCGCGTTCGGCGCGAGCACCTGCCTCACCGCGGTGTCCACGCTGCCCGCCGGCGTGGCCAACCAGTTCACCCGGATGGCCGCCTGGGCGCGCGGCGGGTTCAGCGGGCTCACCGAGGCCCTGCACGCCGTCTTCGACGCGCTGGTCGCCATCTTCCAGCCCATCCTCGACTTCCTGGTCCGGCTGGCCGTGGTGGTGGCCAACCCGCTCATGCTGCCGGTCGTCATCGGGGCGGTGATCTGGCTGCTCTGCCCGGACGACCTCAAGCCACCGGTGATCAACTTCGTGCTCGACCTGCTCATCGTGGCGATCGGCGCGCTGCCCACCCTGCTCACCGGCCTCGGCCCGCTCGGCGCGCTGCTGCGCGAGGGCGTGGTCGGCTTCCTCACCCAGCTCCGGTACGGCGAGCGGATCGGCGACCAGCAGCGCATCGACGCCAGCAACAAGATCGCCAACCTGGCCGCCGGCGGAGGACTGTCCTTCGTGGCCGGCATGGCGTGGGGCATCGTGCAGGGCGTGGTCGACGGCATCATCGACCCGTTCCGGCTGCTGTTCATGCTGGCCCAGCTCCTGGTGGCCGCCGCCCGCGCGGTGGCCCGGGTCGTCCAGTCGTACGCCCCGGGTCTGCCCCTGGTCCGGGGCCCGCCGGCCGCCCGTCCCGCCGGGCCGACAATCCCTGCGGCCTCGCCTGCCGCGGTCAGCGCTCCGGCGGCCCCTGCTCCCGCCACCGCCGGACCGGCGGCGTCCACCCTGGCCACGACGGCGCCCGCCGTCAGCGTGGGGGCGGCCTCGACAGTGGCCTCGGGGTTCAACTCGGCCAGTGCCGGCGCCACCGGGGCGACCGCTGGTACCGCCGGTCCGACGGCCAGCGCGGTTCCGGCCGTCACCGCCGCGGGCCCGACGGCGGCCGGCGGTGGTGGTGCGGCCGGCGCGGCCGTCGAGCTGGCGGCGGTGCCCGGGGAGCCGACCGACGCGCAGATCGTGGCGGCGCTGCCGGCCGGCGCCCTCGCGCAGGCCGCGGCCGGCGCCGTGGAGGCCAATCTCGACCCCGCCACCCTCGAAACCGACATGCGCGGCGAGGTGCAGAGCGAGGGCGCCACGGTGGGCGGGCTCGCGCAGCTGCTCGGCGACGCCTGGGCGGCGATGGTGGCCGGCGCCCAGTCGCTCGGCGCGCGGGCCGCCGACGCGCTGCTCGAATTCATCATGCTGCCCGACTTCGAGCTGGGCCGGAAGATCGGCTTCGTGGCCGGGTTCCTGCTGCTCCAGGCCGCCATCATCTACTTCAGCGCCGGCGGCTACGCCGCCCTCGAGGCAGCCGGGCCGATAATGCGCCCCCTGCTGATCTACCTGTTGCGCTTCCTCGACCTCGGCGGCGAGCTGCTCGGAGTCCTCGGCCGGGCGCTGCGCCCGCTGCGCGGACCGCTCCTGCGCGGCATCGGCGCGGCGCGCGGCTTCCTCAGCCGGTTCCGTTTCGCCGCCGGGCTCCTCGAACGGGTCGAGGGGCTGGCCGGGCGGATGCTCGGCCTGGGCGACGAGGCGGCCCTCGCCGCGAGCCGGGCCGCCCAGGGCGCCGAGGCAGGCGTGTCCCGCACCGGCCGGGAGGCGGTCGAGGCCGGGGCCGCCCGGGAGGCCACCGAGGCCGGCACGGCCCGGGCCGGCCGGGAAGGGGCCGAGGGCGCGGCCACCCGGGAGGCCGACGAGCTGGGGGAGGGGGCGGTCCGCGCGGCCGACGAACCGGGCACCCCGACCCTGGCCGACGACGCGGCCAAGGCGGCGCAGCTGCCCGAGGCGATGGCCGAGGCCCGCATCATCAAGGAGGCGAACGATGTGGTGGACGCCCCGATCCCCGTCCTGCTCGCCGAGCTGATGGCGCTCAAGACCCGGTACCGCTGGATCGAGACGTTCGCGGCCACCCCCGTCGGGCCCGGCCGCTTCCACATCGAGCTGATTGCCAGCCGCAACGACCTCGGTGACTACACCACCGGATTCCGGTCGACCCGCGACTCGCTGTCGCGCATTACCGAGAACTTCCAGAGTGTGCTGGACGCCGACCCCGCCGTGCGGGCCCGGTTCCGCCGGATCGCCCGGATGGCCGAGACGGATGCAGAAGGCGCGGCGCGAGCCGCGGCGGCTCTGGAGGAGGAGCTGACCAACCGCAGCGGACGCGGTGTGGCTGACCTGTTTGACGAGGCGGCGGCGGGCGAGCACTTCGGGCCCGGACACCAGGGCCCGGGCCGGCCGCGTCCGGAGTTCTCGGTGGCGGAGAGCCAGGCCGTCGCCCGGGAGGTCGGGGTGCCCGAGGCGATCCTCGGCGACGCCACCCCGGTGACCCGGGCCGACTTCGAGGGCGTCCTGCCCGCCACCGGGCCGGGATTGACCCGCCCCGCGCCCGCCGCCATCCCGATCCGTGACGCGTCCGGGCAGTTCACCAGCCGTGGGGTGGGGCGCAGCAGCGTGCAGAACATCGACGTACGGCACGACATCGAACTGCTGGAGGCCGCGGGCGCCAGCGACTTCCGGATCAACCAGACCCAGGTCGACGTCAGCGACAGCTTGCGCCTCGGCACCAACCGCCCGGACGTGCAGGCGACGTTGAACGGCCGGCGGATCCACATCGAGTACGACCGGGCGCCCGGCGACCGGGCCCGGGAGCACGCGCGGCGGATCCTCAGCAACGACCCGGACGCGATCGTCCTGCTGAAGATCGTGGACTTCTGACCCGAGGGTAGCCTCGGGCCATGATCGAAAGCGCGAAGGTCGCAGTCGTCGGCGTGGGCAACAACACGTCAGCGCTGGTGCAGGGGATCAACTTCTATCGCCACACCGGCAGCCTGGTGGGCATCCACCGCTCCGAGTTGGCGGGGCTGGGCGTCGGGGACATCGACGTCGTCGCGGCGTTCGCCATCTCCGAGGCCAAGGTGGGCCGGGACCTGCACGAGGCGATCTTCCTGCCGCCCAACAACTTCCCCCGGCTCGACGCGGACCTGCTGCCGTCGGGCGTGACGGTGCAGCGTGGTCTCGTCGATGCGACGGAGATCGAACGGGTGGCACATGCGCTGAAGGGCGCCGAGGTGCTGCTCTACTCCGCGCCGAGTGGCCGGCCGGAGACCGCTCGCGCCTACGCCGAGGCGGCTCTGCTGGCAGGGGTGGCGTTCGTGAACACCACGTCGGACGCGGTGGCCCGGGAAGCGTCCTTGCTCGAGCGGTTCGAGGCCGCCGGCCTGCCGCTGCTCGGCGATGACCTGGCCAGCCAGTTCGGCACCTCCGTGGTGCATCACGCGCTGCTGCGCCTGCTCGAGGAGCGCGGCCTCACCCTGGTCAGCTCCTACCAGGTCAATCTGGGCGGCACCGAGGACTTCCGTAACCTGGTCGAGAACCCCAACACCAAGAAGCAGTCGAAGTTGAACGCGGTGGGGTCCGACAAGGTGCAGATGGCTCCCCTCGGCTACCTTCCGCACCTGGGGTCTCAGAAGATCGCGCACCTCAACGTCGAGGCGCAGGGCTGGGGTGGAACGGCGGTGAGCCTGGACGTGCGGCTGAGGGTGCATGACCCGAGCGGCGCGGCCGGCGTCAACATCGACCTGATCCGCATGGCCGCCGCCGCTCTGCGTGCGGGGCGCGGCGGGTACCTGTCGGAGGCGGCGGCACTGCTGAAGTCTCCACCGGGGACGGCGATCTGAGACCGGAGGAGAGATGGAGGACGAGGCGAGCCCCGAGGTGCGGGAGCGCATCACGGCAAGCTTCGAACGCCAGGGGCTGATGCGCCACCTCGGTGCCCGCCTGGCGCACATCGCGCCCGGACGGGTGCACATCGTGCTCGCCAGCCGGCCCGAGGTGACCCAGCAGCACGGCTACCGGCATGCGGGCCAGTGCTCCGCCCTTCAGGGCGGGGGTGAAGGCCCGCGCGGGGAGGGCCGCCAAGGCCCGAGCCGTGCCGTTGACGTAACGTCGGCAGGCGGTGGTACGGTCACCGCGTGCGGGGCGAAGGGTAGTTCCGGAAGCTCCGAAGCGTCACGACGGACACAGCGTGACATTGTCGCCGCAGGGCATGTGGAGACGAAAAACGCCTGTGGAGCGGACGTAAGACCGGGGCAACCTCCGGCGGATCGCGGTGAAGCAGGAACCCGCCCGGGCGTTGCGCGTTCCGCGCGCGGCGCGGAGGGAGTCCCCGCCATTCATGGCGGTGGAGGAAGTCAAATCCACGCGGGCGCCACGAGCGCCATCGCGGACAGCGCGGGCGGCTATGCGGCGCTCACGTTGTTCCCCGCCGACGCCGACGTCCTCACGGTCGAATACAAGATCAATCTCCTGGCGCCCGCCGTCGGCGATTACATCGAGGCAATCGGAACCGTGCTCAAGTCCGGCGGGACGCTGACCGTGTGCCGGCTGGAGGTGTTCGGCGTGCAGAGCGGGCAGAAATCGCTCGTGGCGACCGGGCAGCAGACGCTCTTCTGCCTGAGCTGAACTCACCGTGGTCAGCGACCGCCGAGCGAGCGCCCGTTCCTGGCCAGCTCCCACCGGGTCTCCACAGCCACCTGCTCACCCGCGATCCGCTCCCCGTCCGCCGCAGGTAAGCCGCGGTCAGCGTCGCCGGCGCGGTCGCCGCGGCGACTGACGGGTCGTGCGAACCGGGTCAGAAGGGCGGTGTGGCGGGCTCCGGTGGTCGCCCGCGGGCGCGGCGGGCATCGGTCACGGCGACGGCGAGCAGCACCGCGGCGGCGACCGCCGTCGCGGCGAAGGGCGGCGCGAACGCCAGCGCCGGATAGGGCAGTGTCAATGCGGCCAGGGTGATCAGTCGGGCGGGGGAGACCCGGCCGAAGACCTCGTACTCGAAGCGGGCTCGGCCGGCGATGAACAGAGCCGGGCCGAGCAGGATGGGCGCAATCCAGGTCGCCGGAGCGCGGCCGAAGGGGTGTTCGATGGTGATCTCGTAGCCGAGGGCGGTAGTCACCACCCCGATGATCATGATGAGGTGGGTGTCGGCGGCGGACCGGCCGATGACCGAGGGCTTGTCCGAGCGGGCGATGGCCTCGGGAAGGATCCGCCCTGCGCGCTGGTAGTAGATGCGCCAGAGCAGCACCGAGGTGATCGCGGCGACGGCGAAGGCGAGGGTGTGGTCGCGGTCGAAGGGTCCGGTGCTGTAGGTCACGCCGATGACCAGGATCGTCTCGCCCAGGGCAATGAGGAAGAACTGCTGGTACCGCTCGGCGAGGTGTTCCCCGGCGATTTTTCACCCGGTGGAGGTGGAATGACCCAGTCCGGGCACGGGCCAACCCCAGCGTCTGGCCGCGTACTCGGTGCCGAGCGCGAGCACCCACAGCGGAATGAGCGACCGACCGTCGACGATCGCCCCGGTGATCCACAGCACGCTGGTGAAGCCGTAGGTGGCAAGCGTCCGCCACTTCAGCTGCCGGCGCTGTCGATCGCGCAGGGCGAACTGGAGCACCAACGGCCGGGTGAGCTGGCCGACGACGTAGGCGAAGGCGAAGGCTTCGGCGTAGCCGCTGAACGCCCGCGTGGCGGCCACCCCCATCACCAGGCCGGAGCCGAGCGCTACGCCGACCACCGCCTGGATCGTGATGGATTCCGGGTCGTAGCGGCTGGTCGTCCAAGCGGTGCCCTGCCACAGCGCGTACAGGGCCAGCAGCAGCAGGAGAGTCTTTCCGGCGCCGGGCAGCGCCCGGTGCCACGCGCTGCCACCGGGCTCGACCACCAGGTCCTCGAACGCGCGGGCGACGATCCGCGTCAACGCGAACACGAACACCAGATCGAAGAACAGCTCAAGGAACGTCACGCGAGCCTCACGGGGCTGCGCGGGCGCCGGCTCGGCAATCCTGCCTCTGCCCATGACCACCAGACCCCTCGACGCGGTGAGCCAGTCGTAACACGTCGAGCAACGGCCGAACTGGCAAACCGGCCGACCCAGGTCCCCAGCGGCCTTGATGCGGACACACGCGCGAGGCTCGGAAATCAGCCGTTCTCGCTGGCCGTGGCTGTTGAGCGGTTGACTGGTTCCAGCGCGACCATCCGGGCAAGGGGCGGTTCAGTGGGTGGCGACGGCGTCGGTGAGGGCGGCGAGGAGGGCGGCGGTCGCGGGTGGATCGGGTGGTTCGCCGTAGGTGGCCGCGAAGACCCGGCGGGGTGGGACGGGGAGCCGGGTAGCGGTGACGGCCGGATGGCGGTGGGCGCGCAGGGCCAGGCCCGGGATCGTGGTGACGCCCATGCCGGCGGCGACGAGGCTCTGCATGACGACCATGTCGTCGGTGGTGCAGGCGAGATTCGGGGAGAAGCCGGCCTTGTCGCACATCTCGACGAGGTGGCTGCGGCAGCGTTCGCAGCCGGCGATCCAGGGTGTGCGCGCGTGCTCGGCGACGGTGGTTCCGCCGCCGGTGGTGAGCAGATAGAGCGGGTCGTCGAGCAGGTGGATCAGGCGGACACCGTCGTCCTCGGGGGTGGTGTCGTCGTACCGGAAGATCACGGCCACGTCGACGTGACCGGCTCGTAGCTGCGTCAGCGCGTCCTCCGGATGCGCGTCGGTCAGGCCGAGGTCGAGGCCCGGGTGCTGCTGGGCGAGGAGGGACGCCGCCTGCGGGACCAGCGAGCTCATGACGGAGTTGAAGCCGGCCAGCCTGACCCGTCCCGTGTTCAGCCCCACCAGTGCGGCCAGCTCCGCCGTCGCCGAGTCGACCCGTCCGATGATCTCGGCCGCCCGGTCGGCCAGCAGGCGGCCGGCAGGGGTGATCCGGACACCGCGGCCGACCCGTTGGACCAGCCGGGCGCCGAGCTGGGCCTCCAGCCTGGACAGGTGATGGCTGATCGACGGCTGGGTGTAGCGCAGCTCCTTGGCGGCGGCGGTGACCGACCCGTGCCGCCGGACGGCATCGATGACGCGAAGCTGCACCAGAGTCACCATTCATAGATTCTAGGCATGCAAGTTCGCATAGATTGGCATTGGATTTATCAATTGGCGGGCGGCATGGTCGTTCTCAGAGGTGAAGGGAGAGGACGATGATGACGTTCGCGATCGCGGCGCTGGTGCTGATCATGCTGCCGGGCCCGGACCAGGCCCTGATCACCCGCAACGCACTGGTCGGTGGCCGGTCTGGCGGGGTGCTGACCGTGGTCGGTGGCGTCCTCGGACTGTCCGTGCACGCCGGAGCCGCCGCACTCGGGCTGTCGGCGCTGCTGCTCGCCTCGGCGACGGCGTTCACCATCCTGAAGATCGTCGGGGCGGTGTACCTGCTGTGGCTCGCGGCGCAGATGCTGTGGTCGTCGGTGACGCGTTCGCCTGGCCCGTCGGTGGCCGAACCGGCCGGCGTGGCGCCCGTACGCCGGTTGGCGTACCTGCGGCAGGGAGTCCTGTCCAACGCGCTCAACCCGAAGGTGGCACTGTTCTTCGTCACCTTCCTGCCCCAGTTCCTCAGCGCCGACAGCGGCTCACCGCGGGCCGAGGCGCTGCTGCTGTCCGCGGTCTTCGCAACGCTCTACCTGGCCTGGTTCGGGCTGTACGTCTCCGCCGTCGAGCGGCTCGGCCGCTGGCTACGCCGCCCGCGGGTGAAGGCGCGCATCGAGCAGGTCACCGGGCTGGTCCTGGCCACTGTCGCCGTCCGCTTGGCCACCACCAGCCACTGATCTCGGAACAACTGATGTAAGGAGAACAGCACCACCATGATCAAACGGATGGAAAACGTGGGCATCGTTGTCGACGACCTTGCGGCGGCAACTGCGTTCTTCGTCGAACTCGGTATGGAGCTGGAGGGTGAGGCGCCTATCGAGGGACCTTGGGTGGACGCCGTCGTCGGGCTCGCCGACGTGCGCGTCGACGTCGCCATGGTGCGGACGCCGGACGGCCACGGCCGGCTCGAGCTGATGAAGTTCCGCAACCAGACGGCGATCAGCGCCGAGGCGGAAAACGCACCGGCGAACGCGATGGGCATCCGTCGCATCATGTTCGCCGTCGACGACATCGACGCTGCCGTCGCGGGCCTGCGGGCGCGCGGCGTGGACCTCGTCGGCGAGGTGGCCCAGTACGAGGACAGCTATCGGCTCTGTTACGTCCGTGGCCCGGAGGGGATCATCGTCGCCCTGGCCGAGCAGCTCAGCTGACGGTCCGCCACGGACAACAAACGACAGGAGGAACGACGTGCAACCGAACGGGGGCGGGCCGAGCTGGACGTCGTCGACGGCATTCCGGGCGAGTATCTGAAGACGACCGGCGCCTACGAGATGACGCCCGAGCAACGGGTCGAGTGGGAGGCGGGTATCCGCTTGCTCTACGACGGCATGGTCCGGATCGTCGTGACGCCCAATGGGCCAAGCTGAACGACTTCGAGACGACTCTGCCGAGCGCCGTCGAGGAGCTCGTCCGGCAGCGTGACGAGCGGCAGCACGCCTGAGCGCCGCCCAGGCTTCGGCAGCTGTCCGCACTGGATCACCGTCGGTGGCCGCGTGTGGCCCTGCCGTATCGGGTGAGGACGGCCGCACCGACGCGCTCGACCGAGACGGTTCCCAGGTCCGCCGGCGGGCTGCCGGCAGGGAAGAGCCGCTCGCCGGTGCCGAGGACGGCAGGGAAGGTGAGCAGCCGGTACTCATCGATCAGATCCTCGGTCCTCAGCGCGTGCACCACGCTGAGGCTGCCGGTGACGATGACGTCCCGCTGTTCGTGCTTGACAACGTCGGCGAGGTCGCCGTCGATAATCCGGGAGTTCGCCCACGCCGAGGTGTCGGTCAATGTACGAGAGGCGACCAGTTTGGGCACGGCGTTCATCCGCGCGGAGAACGGGTCGGAGCGTCCTGGCCAGATTCGGGAGAACAGCTGCCAGGTGGTGCGGCCCAGCAGCATGACTCCGTAGTCCAGCGCGCTGCCGAGGCGGAACTTGTCTCCGGCGACGGTTTCGGGGCCGTACCGGAATGCCCAGCCGCCGGTCGGCGTGTCTCCGGACCCGTCGGGGTCGGACACGATCCCGTCCAGGGTGATGAACTGAATGACGATGACGCTCACGACAGCTGTCCCTTCGGTCGACGCTCACCGGTACATACCGGCGGCACCGACCGGACTCATCGTGGCGGGCGAAACTCGTCGGGAAAAATCTGCGTGGGCAGGTCGAACGCCGTGAGCGCGGCCGGGTCGGCGAACACGACGTTGCGCGTGACCAGACCGCCGGCGACGGTGAGGACCTGCAGCGTGTGCAACTGGTGCCCGCCGCCGGGTTGCGGCGCGTACGCGGCGAGCGCGGGTTGCCCGTTGGCGGTGAGTGGTGTCATGGCCCAGCCCGTCCCACGCATCTGGAAGACACGGTCCATGAACCGGCCGTAGTCGCGGCTGCCCCGATACCACAACGGCACCGGCGGCATCTCCAGGACGGCGTCGTCGGTCAGAAGCCGCACGAGCGCGGGAACATCTGCCGCTTCGAACGCTCGGACGTAGCGGTCGATCACCGCGCGCACCTGCGGATCGTCCGGCTCGGTGACCTCGTCCACGTCGCCGACCTCGGCGAGAGCGGAGCGGGCGCGTTGCAGCGCGCTGTTGATCGCAGGGACCGTGCTCCCCATCTGCGTGGCGACCTCGGCGGCGCTGAACTCCAGCACATCGCGCAGCAGCAGCACGGCCCGCTGACGGGCCGACAGGGCCTGCATCGCCGCCACCAGCGCGAGCCGGATTCCCGCCCGGACCTCGACGTCAACCCGCGCGTCGGGAAACGGCTGCAGCCAAGGGACGTCCAGCGCCGGCGCGAGCGGCGCTGCAGTGTCGCGGCTCGGCGCGCCCAGGCCCGACGGCAACGGCCGCCGCGCACGTCCCTGCAGCGCGGTCAGGCACACGTTGGTGGCGATGCGGTACAGCCACGTCCGTACCGACGCGCGGGCGTCGTCATACCGGTCGCGGGCCTTCCACGCCCGCAACATCGTCTCCTGCACCAGATCCTCGGCCTCGTGGAACGAGCCCACCATCCGGTAGCAGTAGGCGATCAGCTCACCCCGGTAGGTCTCGAACTCCACCCGCCCATCCTGGCAGGCGCGGTGACACAACTCGAGGCACGGCACACCGCACTCCGCCGACCTGACCGCCCAGCCCGAACCCCCGCCGCCCGCGCCCGCATCCGCGAGCAACTCACCACCATCATGGCCAGCGGCACCGCCACCGAACGCAAGGCCGCCATCGAAGCCCTCATCGCCGAAGTCCAACTCACCAACCAGGGAGTCGTACCCGGGTTCAAGCTCCCCACTGACACGACAGCGCTCCCGCCCGAGACGGACGGGGGCACGTCAGAAGACCCACCGGCTCGCACAATGGCTCGGTTGGTGGGCCGGAGGCATCACCACGCGAACGAACTCAACTACGCCGGTGCGGCGCTTCCGCTACCTCTGACCAAGGCACCGGCCCGAGGTGATACCCAAACAGATTCATCGAAGCCGCATCGAACGCCGCCATGGACTTGAGCTGCGGCGTGATGCGGCGCGCAGCTGAAATTGCGGCTCACCATCGACCTGGACAGGTACGAACGTGAGCGGCTCCCCGGGCCCGGGGAGCCGCTCACGTTCGCGCGGGAAGTCAGGCGATGAAGCCCTCTTCCTTCAACCAGTCCGCGGCGACCTGCGCCACCGGCTCGCCCTTGACGTCGACGCGCTCGTTGAGCTTGCGGATGGTGTCGTCGTCGAGCTTGGCGGTGATTGGTTCAAGGATCTTGGTCAGGCTCGGATACTTGGCGGCAGTTGCGCCGTTGACCGTCAGCGCCGGGTTGTAGATCGGGAAGAACTTCTTGTCGTCCTCCAGCACCACCAGGTTGAGGTTGCTGATCCGGCCATCGGTGGTGAACACCTCACCGAAGTTGCAGGACTCGCCCTTCTTCGTCTCGGTGTAGACGACTCCGGTGTCGACGCTCCTAATGTTGGACTTCGGCAGGTTCATGCCGTACATCTTGGTCATGCCGGGCCACCCGTCGTTCCGTCCGGCGAACTCGCTCTCCAGGCAGAAGGTCGCGTCGGCCGGGTTGCTCTTGGCGAACGCGGCGAGGTCGGACAGGGTGCGGAGGTTCCACTCCTTGGCCTTCTCCGCACGCACCGCCATCGCGTAGGTGTTGTTGGCCGGCGCGATGGCACCCCAAACGACCTGGTTCTTCTCCTTGTCCTCTTTGACCACCGCGTCGTACTGCTGCTTCGAGTCCGCGATCGGGTCGGTGTGGTTCAGGTAGGTGATCCAGGTGGTGCCGGTGTACTCCCAGTACACGTCGACTTCACCAGCGAGCAGACCCTTGCGGACGTTGACCGACCCCTTGATGTTGGTCTTGTCGGTCACGTTCGCGCCCGCCGCCTTCAGCGCCAGCATGGTGATGTGGCCGAAGACGATGTTCTCGGTGAAGTCCTTGGAGCCGACCACGATCGTCTGGCCGGCGAGCGCATCATCCTGCTTGATCGACCCCGCCCCGACCGCCACCTTTCCACCGGAGTCCTCGGTGGTGACTGAGCAACCGGTCAATGCCATGGCGATGAGTGCGGCGCCAGCAGCCGCCCGGAAAAGGGGTGTGCGCGTACGCATTGACGACCTCCATGGCGCACGGGGCGCCGGTTGGGGAAAGGGGACGTGAACCTATGGATCAATGGAGCCCGGGCGGGCGCAGCAGATCGGCGATCACACCGCCGAGCCAGTCCAGCGTCAGGGCGAGAGCGGCGGTGAGTACCGCGCCGGTGATCAGGACGGGATCACGCTGAAGCTTGATCCCGGTCACGATCAGTCCGCCGAGTCCGCCCGCGTCGATGAAGGTGGCGAGCGTGGCGACCCCGACCGCGAGAACGAGCGCGGTGCGCACGCCGGCGAGAATCACCGGCACCGCCAGCGGCAGCTCGACCCGCAGCAGCACCGCGAGCGGGGACATGCCGATGCCCCGACCCGCCTCGATCAGATGCCGGTCGACCTCGTTGATCCCGACGATCGTGTTACGCAGCACGGGCAACACCGCATAGGCCACCAGCCCGATCAGCGCAGTGCCGGTGCCGATGCCCAACCAGATGCTGAGCAGTACCAGCAGCCCGATGGCCGGCATCGCCTGACCGACGTTGGCCAGAGCGGTGACGAACGGCGCCAGCCAGCGCAGCGCCGGGCGGGTGAGCAAAACGCCGGCGCTGACCGCGATCACCACCACCAGCAGGGTGGTCATCGCGGAGATCGAGACGTGCTGGCCGGTCACCCGGAACAGCTGCCCGGCGTTGAGCGAGCGTCGCTCGATGTCGTCCAGGGCAAGCGAGCTCACCCAGAGGTATGTGGTGAGCAGCGCCGCCGCGAGCACCAGCGGCATGGTCGCGTGTCGGCGCAACAGGCCCCGCCACCGCGAGGGTGGGGCGGCGTCCGCGAGCTGACCGGAGCCGAGCGTGCCGACGCTCACGGCGTCTCCCGATCCGTCGTCGACCCGGCGCCACGGCCCTGCACGGGCACCGCTGCGGCTTTCGGCCCGTCCACTGTCTCAGGCGCCTCCGCCACCGGCCGATCGCGGCGCCGCTCGGTCTCGCGCATCTCACCGATCGCTCGCATCAGCCGGTCGATGGTCACCGTGCCGCGGTACCGGCCGGCGTCGTCGACCACCACCGCAGCACCGCTGCTGCTGGTGAGCATCGCGTCGAGCGCATCATGCAGCGTGGCACGAGGTTCCACCACGGTGGCCGGCCCGCCCATCCCGTGCAGATTGTCCTGATGCGGATCCAGGTCCCGGGCGGTGATCCAGTGCACGGGGCGCCGCTCGCTGTCGATGCTCAGTACGGCCCACTCGCCGGTCTCGTCCAGCCGGCGCAGCGCCGACGTCGGCGAGTCGTCCAGCCGGACCAACTCGGCCTCGTCCCAGTCGACCTCGTCGACCCGGCGCAGGTTGAGCTGCTTGAGTGAGGCGCCGGCACCGATGAACTGGGCCACCGTCTTGTCCGCAGGGTTACTCAGGAGCCGCTCCGGGGTGTCGAACTGCCGGATGCTCGACCGGTCACCGAGCACCGCGATGCGGCTGCCCATCTTGACCGCCTCGTCGAAGTCGTGGGTGACGAAGACAATCGTCTTCTGCAGCTTCTCCTGCAGCCGGAGGAACTCGTTCTGCAGCCGGTCCCGGGTCAACGGATCGGTAGCGCCGAACGGCTCGTCCATCAGCATCACCGGAGGGTCGGCAGCCAGCGCCCGGACAACCCCGACGCGCTGTTGCTGG
Organism: Micromonospora sp. NPDC005305; assembly: GCF_040607315.1. Taxonomy (NCBI): domain Bacteria; kingdom Bacillati; phylum Actinomycetota; class Actinomycetes; order Micromonosporales; family Micromonosporaceae; genus Micromonospora; species Micromonospora sp. NPDC005305. Next base: position 46,312 of record NZ_JBEXGL010000014.1, read on the forward strand.
CCGCCGGAGAGTTGACGTGGCAGGCGGTGCCGGTACTGGCCGGGTTCCAGCCCGACCAGGTGCAGCAGCTCGTCGACCCGGGCGTCAATCCGCTTGCGATCCCAACCGAGCATCTTCGGCACCAACCCGACATTGGTCGCCACGTTCATGTGCGGAAAGAGCCCCACCTGCTGGATGACGTAGCCGATGCGCCGACGCAGCTCGGTCGGGTTGAGCGAGGTGACGTCGGATCCGTCCACCATGATCCGCCCGGAGGTGGGCTCGATCAACCTATTGATCATCTTCATGGTGGTGGTCTTGCCGCAGCCGGAAGGGCCGACCAGCACGACAATCTCGCCCCGCCGGATGGTCATCGAAACGTCCTCGACCGCAGGGGTCTTCTGTCCCCGGTAGAGCTTGCTGACCTGTTGCAGGTCGATCATCACGTCAGCGGTCATCGTTGACCTCCCTGGGCGGTGGACGGGGCCGCGAGGGCCGGCGGGCCGGCGAGCGCCAGAACGGAATCTGGTTGCTCGGCGAGGGACGGCGCGGTTGACCTTGATCGGGGCCGCCGGGTGCCCCGGCCGGCCCTGGTCAGCACGCCAAGCAAGCCCAGGCAGATGTCCACGACGAGGGCGAGGACGACCACGCCGAGCGTGCCGATCAGAGCCTGGTTCAGCGAATTCACGCCGCCGAGGTTGGCCAGGCCCGAGAAGATCTGGTTGCCCAGGCCCGGCCCGCCGACGTACGCGGCGATCGCCGCGATGCCCATGGTCATCTGGGTGGAGACCCGGATACCGGCCAGGATAACCGGCCAGGCCAGCGGTATCTCGACCGTGCACAGCGACCGTATCCGGCTCATCCCGATCCCGCGGGCGGCCTCGGTCAGCGCGGGGTCGATCTCGGTCAGTCCCACCACCGTGTTACGGATGATCGGCAACAGCGCATACAGGGTCAGCGCGACCAACGCGGGGAGGTACCCCAAGCCCAGCGGCGTGATCAGCAGGCCGAGCAGCGCGAAGGAAGGAATGGTCAGCACAGCGGCGGCGACCGCGACGGCGATTCCCCGGGCGCGCCGGTGGCGGTAGGTGAGGACGGCGATGGACATGCCGATGAGCGTCGCCAGCGCTATCGCCATCAACACGATCGTGGCGTGCTCAATGGCCTGGGCGATCAGCAGGTCGCGGCGGCTTTCCAGGTATTCGAAGAACGTCATCTGACACGTCCCCTCGGCGGCTGGCAGGCCCCTGGCCAGAGATAGCCGCGACGGTGCTGGACCTGCCATGGCCGGTTGGCCATCACATTTCGGGCGTAGGCGTTCGGCAAAGGCCCTCCGTGTGGGACGTGGAGTCGGTTGGAGAAGTCAGCAGGGAAGCTCTGACGGGCACGCCGAGCGACACGGAGTGTCGGCGCGCCACCACCTTGGCCGTCTCCTCCTTCCGGACAGAAACTTCTGTACAAGGCGATCATGGGGGTGCCACGGTACGCCATGGGCTCCTCGTCAGTTCGGCCGGCCCGGGACTGGAGCCTCAAATGGGTCCGATGCAGGGACAGCGAGACAACGACGTGGGAGGCGGCCAGGTGACCGCCATCAGCTCGGCGCCCGGGGCGTGGCTCCATGGCGTTCGCACGAAGGATCAAAGTGGGCCGCCATGGACTCGAACCCGCGGACCAAGAGTCAACGACCGCCCAGGGAGCGGCCGTTCTTGGCCAGCTCCCACCGGGTCGCCGTGGCCACCTGCTCCCCGGTGATGCGGTCCCCGTCCGCCCCCAGGTACGCCGCGGTCAGCGCCGCCGCGGCGATCCCCCCGCCGGGCAGGTCCACGGCGGCCATCCGCTCCGGGTCGACGTCGGCCGGCACACCGGCCGGGAACGCCCGCCGCCACAGGGTCTCCCGGGCGGCCCGGTCCGGGTAGGGGAAGGTCACCACGATCCGCAGCCGGCGCAGGAACGCCTGGTCCAGCACGGATCGGGCGTTGGTGGTGAGGATGGCCAGCCCGGTGAACGACTCCATCCGCTGCAGCATGTAGCCGACCTCGAGGTTGGCGTACCGGTCGTGGCTGTCGCGCACCTCGGTGCGCTTGCCGAACAGGGTGTCCGCCTCGTCGAAGAGCAGCACGGCCGCGCCGTCCTCGGCGGCGTCGAAGACCCGGCTGAGGTTCTTCTCCGTCTCGCCGATGAACTTGCTGACCACCTGGCTGAGGTCGACCACCACCAGGTCCAGGCCCAGCTCCTGGGCGATCACCTCGGCGGCGAGGGTCTTGCCGGTGCCGCTGGGCCCGGCGAAGAGGGCGGCGGTGCCGAGGCCGCGGCTGCTCCGGTCGGCGAACCCCCAGTCGTGCAGCACCCGGGTGCGGTGGTGCACGGCGGCGACCAGCGACCGCAGCTGCGTCACGTGCGTGTCGGGCAGCACGAGGTCGGCCCAGCCGGCGCGGGGCCGGACCACCCGGGCCTGCCCGCCGTAGCGGCTGCGGGAGCGGGCCCGGCACGCCTGCCACAGCGGTGTGCCGGCGGCGGCGTCCCCGGCGGCCAGTTCCAGGTCGGGCAGGGCCAGGTCGAACACCCCGGCCACTGCGGCCGTCTCGCCCGTCGCCCGGTCGGCAAGGTGCCGGTGGAGCGCGGCGTCCAGCGCCGCCGCCCGTTCCGCGATGGGCAACCGGGGTACGCCGACCAGCACGCCGTCGGCCAGCACGGTGTCCACGGCGCCGAGGACGGCGACCGGGGCGGGCAGCGTGCCGAGGGCGCGGATCAGGGCGCGGGCGTCCTCGGGGCGGGCCCCGTCGGCGTCGAACGCCCAGGCGGCCGGCGCGAGCAGGCTCTCCCGCCCGATGAGGCGTAGCAGCCGGTCGCGGTCGCGTACCGCGGAGGGCAGGTCGGCCACGGCGACCAGCCGCAGCTCGCGGCCGGCGGCGTCGGCCGCGGCGGCCGCGACCACCGGCAGGTTGGCCGGCTGGGGTCCCTGGAGCACGGCGGGTCGGCCGTGTTCCCAGACGGTGCGGATGGTGGCGGCGACGGCGGCGAACGCGGGCGGCAGCGCGGCGGGCGCCGGGACGGGCCGGGCCACGGCGGCGAGGTCGGGTTCCAGGTAGCGGACGCCCATGAGGTGGTGCAGCACGCGTTCCTCGGTGACCAGGGGGCTGCCGGTGGGGGTGTCCGGGTCGAGCAGGCGGAGCAGGTCCCAGCGGCGCAGCGGCCCGTCCGGGGTGACCGCGCTCCAGTGCGGGCCGGGCAGCGCGGCCAGGGCGAGGCCGAAGGTGGGGCGGGGCTGCCCGTGCGCGGCGGTGAGCTCGTCGGCGACCTCGCCGGCCAGCTCCGGGCCGGTGGCCAGCAGCAGCACGGCCCGTTCGAAGCCGGTGAGGCGCAGCGCGGCGGCCAGCCCGTCGAGCGCCGTGGGCCGGTCGAGCAGCGCGCGGGCCGCCGCCAGCCGCCCCTCGGCCGCGGCGAGGTCCGCCCCGTCGGGTTCCCCCGGGTACGCGACGAGCCGCACCCGCAGCACGTCCAGCTCGGCGACCAGCGCCAGCCGGTTCGCCTCGTCCCACGGCACGGCGGGCGGGCCGGCCGGGCGGGCCCGGCGGTCGGCGGCGGTCACGGCACGGTCAGGGCGGGCGCGCCGTAAACCTCTCCGACCAGGTCGGGCAGGCTGTCCACGCCGTCGACCTGCACCCGGACCAGCCAGTCGCCGGTGGGCACGTCCCCGGCGGCGAGGGCGAGCCGGTCCTGCGGGGCGGCGTCCGTGGCGAGCGGGGCGAGCCGGATGGCCAGCGCGTCCGGCTCGCCGGCCGGGCCGGGGGTGAGCCGGGTGAGCAGGACCGTGGCCCGCTGCCGGGGCATCAGCGGCGGGTCGACGCCGAGCACGATGTCGGGCGGGCCGTCCACCACCGACGCGGTGGGGCGCACCAGCAGCGGCAGCGCGTTGGAGCCGGCGGTGACCCGGGCGGGCGCGCCGCCGGCGGCCGGCGTGACGTGCGCGACCCGCACACCGTGCAGCCCGGCCGGCACGGTGCCGTCGAGGGTGACGGCCAGGGTGGTGTCGGTGCCGCCCGGCTCCGGGTTGAGGACGGCCGGTCCCACGTGGACGCGGGTGGTCTGCCCGGGCCGGCCGCGCAGCCCGGCGCCGCGCAGCTCGACCCGGTCGCCGGTGGCGGCGGTCCCGCCGGGCGGGTCGGTGACCAGGGCGGTCAGCACGGCGGGGCCGCCGGCCAGCACGGTGACGGTGCGCTGCCGCACCGGCAGGGCCCGGCGCGGGGTGACGTCGGCCTCGACCAGCGCGGCCGTGGCCACGTACGTCTGGGAGAGCTGGTGCGGGGTGGCGAAGGTGGCCCACAGCTTGGATATCTCCTCCACCGACAGCGTGTACGGGGCGACCTTGACCCGCTCCACCTGCTCGGCCAGGTCGGACTCGGAGAGGAACGCGGTCGGCACGTCGTCGGCGTACAGGTCGATGGCGGCGGTGACCAGGTCGCGGGTGAGCGTCGGGGTGACCGCGAGGGCCAGCACGGCCCGGCCGAGCAGCCGCTGCGCGTCGAGGGACTCGGCCTCCCCGTAGCAGGTGAGCAGGTAGTACAGGTCGAGCGCGGCGACCGGCCGGCGGGTGAAGCCGCCGTCGCGGCTGCGGGTGGGCAGGTCGGTGAGGTTCCAGGCGTGGTTGGGGCGTACGTCGTACAGGTAGATGTTGATGCCGGGCGTGGAGACCAGCGTGGTGTCGGAGAGCTGGTTGGGGCGCAGGGTGGTGACGGTGGCGCCGCCGACCGGCCCGGGGTGGGTGGCGTCGAGGGCCCGTTCGAGGACGTACCGCAGGGTCGAGGTGACCGCGGCGATGGCCAGGCCGTTGCTCATCGGCCCTCCCGGCGGCGGGCGAGGTACGCCGTGTGGTCCACCGTGGACGGCGGCGGAGTGGGCGGCGCGGGCGGTGGCGGCGCGGGCGCCCGGGTGACCACCACCCGGTCGATGTGCAGGTGCACGTCGCCGGCCGGCGGGGCGTCCTCGGCCGTCCCGGGCGGGGTGGGGGCGGGACGGATCGGGCCGGGGCGCACCTCGGCGGTGCCGGGCCGGGGCGGCGCGCCGGCCCGGGCCGGCCGGTCGACGAAGACGAGGCGCTCCCCGGGTTCCACGGCGCGGCGGGCGATCAGCGCGGGGCCGAGGCGTTCGCGGAGCAGCCGGGCCAGGTCGGGCGCGGCGGCGCGTACCGGAGTGGGGGCGGGCCGGCGGGCGACGGGCGACGGGGCCGGCGGCGCGGGCGGGACGACGGCGGCCGGCCCGGTGGGGTCGGGTGGCGGCTCGGCGTCGGGCGGTCGGATGACCGCCGGGGGAGCGGTGGTGGTCGGGACGGCGGCATCCGGCTCGGGGCCCGCCGGGCCGACGGGCGCGGTCCGCGCGGCGGCCCGGTCCGGGGCGGCTGGGGTGGCCTCGGGCGGCCTGGCCGGCGGTTCCCGGTCGGTCGGCGACCGGTCCGGGGCGGCCGGCGTCCCCGGTACCGGTGTCGTGCGGAGGGCAGCGGGGCCGGGCGGCGCGGCCGGCCGGTCCGGGATCCCGCGGGACGGCGCCGGCGTCGGCGTGGTCGACGCGGGCACCTCGACCGGCACGTCGGCCGGCGGGTCGGGCAACGCGACCTCGAAGGGTTGCGGGGCGCGGAGCCGCACCAGCGGTTCCCGGCCGGTGGCCCGCTGCGCCATCCGGGCGAAGAACCCCTCGGCGCCGCTCACGCCGCCCGCTCCGCCGCGAGGGCCAGGTACGCGCGCCGCCGCCCGGCCGGCAGGGCGAGGATGTCGGCCTCGGCCCACCCGTACGCGGCGGCGAGGGTGGCCACCTCGGCCAGCACGGCGGGGGCACGGCCGGCGACCCGCTCCCACAGCAGCTCGGCTACGTCCAGCGCGGCGACCACGGGGTCCCCGCAGCCGGGGCAGCGGGTCCGAAGCACCACGGCGGCGGCGCCGGCCAGTTCCTCGGCGGCGGCGTCGACGGCCCGCCGCTGTTCGGCGGTCAGGTCGCCGGGTGCGACGGGCCGGCCGCCGGCGTCGCGGACGCAACGGGCCAGCAGCGTGCCGAGCGGGTCCCCGGACCGCCCGGCGGCCAGCAGGTCCCGGGCGGTGGGGGCGCGGACCCGCAGGGTGCCGCCGGCGACCGCACCGGCGTCACCGGTCGGGAGCCCCGCGACCGGGTCCAGGGGCAGCGCCACGTCGAGGACCTCGCCGCAGCCGCAGGTGAGCACGGCGTCGACCGGGTCGCCGAAGCTGTCGACGCTCAGCCGGGCGGCGAGCGCGGCGACCGTCCCGACCGGCAGGTCCAGGGCGGCGTCGAGGTCGGGCAGAAGCCCGGCGGCGTGCAGCAGCACCGGGCCGCGGGCGGCCGGCGGGGCGGTCGCGGCGGCCTCCCAGACGGCGAGGAGCCGGCCGGGGTCATCGAGCGTGGTCATGGCGGTCAGGGTTCGACGAAGGACGGTTCGGCGGGCTCGGCCACCGTGTAGTCGCGTTCCCAGCCCTCGTTCTCCAGCTTGATGCTCTGGATGGCCACGGCGTTGGCGTTGGCGTCCAGTTCTGGCAGCGCCACCCACTCGGACACCCAGCACCGGTAGACCTTGTACGCGATGACCAGCTGCCCGGCCTCGTTGTACATCTCGATGATGATGTCCTTGCGGAAGTCCGCCAGGGAGGTCTCCGCGCCCAGCCCGGAGCCGTAGTTCCACACCTTGTTGGCCCACTGCTCGAAGTCCGGGTCGTGGGTGACGCCGCGCTCCAGCATGATCGCGTCGTACTCGGTGCGGCCCGGGGACTTGCGGCTGCTGCTGGGGTCGCCGCCGTGGCGGTGGGTGACCACCTCGGTGCTCCGCTTCAGCGTGCCGATCTTGCTGATCCCGGCGACGTATCGCCCGTCCCACTTCGCCCGGAACTTGAAGTTCTTGTACGGGTCGAAGCGCTGCGCGTTGACCGTGAACTCGGCCATGCCCGCTCCTCCTAGGTCGCCGCGGCCGCGGTCCGCTGCTGGATGCCGATCACCACGAACTCGGCCGGCTTGACGGCCGCGAAGCCGACCAGGATGTTCAGCACCCCCCGGTCGATGTCGTACTGCGTGGTGGTCTCGCTGTCGCACTTGACGAAGTACGCCTCCCGCGGGGTGCGGCCCTGGAAGGCGCCCTGCCGGAACAGGTCCTGGAGGAACCCGCCGATCGACGCGCGGACCTGCGCCCACAGCGGCTCGTCGTTGGGCTCGAACACCACCCACTGGGTGGCCCGCACCAGCGTCTCCTCCAGGAAGAGCGCCAGCCGCCGCACCGGCACGTAGCGGTACTCGTCGGCGAGCACGTCCGCCCCGCGCAGCGTCCGCGCGCCCCAGACCAGGGTGCCGGTGGCCCGGAAGGTGCGCAGGCAGTTCACCGCGTAGGGGTTGAGGTTGCCGTTCTCGCCGTCGGTGAGCGCGAGCGCCGGCCCGGTCACCCCGGCGAGGGCCGCCTCCACCCCGGCGGGCGCCTTCCACACGCCGCGCGCCGCGTCGGTGCGGGCCATCACCCCGGCGACCGCGCCGCAGGGCGCGAACTCGCGGACCGCGCCGTCGCGCAGCGGGTCGGGCCGGCGCACCCGGGGGAAGTAGAGCGCGCCGTTGCGGCCGTTGGCGGTCAGCCCGCGCGCGCCGAGCCAGGCCCGGACGGTGTCGGAGGTCTCGGTGGGCGGCGGGTCGACCAGCAGGAAGGCCCGCTGGCGTACGCAGAAGTCCAGCGCGTCGGCCCACACGGCGTCGTCGAGGGCCTGGTCGGGCACCGACGGCGGCAGGCAGAGCAGGGTGAACAGGTCGGCGTCGCGCAGCGCGTAGATGCCCTGCTTGGTGGCCTCCAGCGCGCCGCCGTCGGTGAACTCGGCGGCGGTCAGGTGGGTGCCGTCGGTGCCGGTGGCCGCCGGGTCGGTGGTGTCCACGTCGTAGCCGCCCGCGTCGGGGCGGCCGGTGCCGGGCAACGCCGGTGCCGCGCCGACCCGGACCAGCCGGGAGGCGGCCAGCACGGTGTCCACCCGGCGCGGCCCGTCCACCAGGGTCACGTTCGGGTACGTCTCGACCAGCACCGGGTTCTCCGCCGGGCCCTCCCGCACGGTCAGGTGGAACAGCTCGTCGGCGTCCACCCCCTGCTGGTCGGCGACCGTAGCGGCCTCCTCGCCGCTCGCGTGGGTCACCTCGGCGTGCAGCGCGTTGCCCCAGCCGCCCGGCCCGAGCGCGTCGAGGGTGAGCGCCCCGTTGAGGTCGAGTTGCGCGCTGGTGGCGTCGCGGGCCAGCCGGACGATCACCGCCTGGTTGCCGCCGTTGAGGTAGAAGTCGCGCACCGCGTAGCCGAGGCCGCTGTCCCGCCACAGGCCGCCGAAGGTGCGTTCGAACTCCGCGTACGAGGAGATGGCCACCGGCACGTCGACCGGCCCACGCAGCGCCCGCCCGACGAACGCGGCCACGGCCGTGGCGACGCCGGTGATAGTGCGACTGCCGCCGGGTATCTCCTGGATGTAGACCCCGGGATGGCTGAGCGTTGCCGCCATGACGACTCCTCGACTCCACGGGCGTGCCGTACGCCGCTGGCGCGACTGTGCCGCCCGCCCGTCACCGCGCCGTCACCCGGCCGTGTCGGCCCGATGTCGGTGGCTGCCGCTACCGTCCGCGCCGTGACAGCGCCACTGTGGGACCTCCGGACGATCGCGGGCGCGTTCCACGGAACGGCCCTTCAGGACCATCCCGTGGAGGAAGGGATCGGCGGCGCCGTCCTCGTCGGCGATGTGGATCCGGGCCGCCTGCTCGAGGCCTGGCGCGCGGCCCGGACGGCCGCGCCGGTCACGGGCCGGTGGCCGGTGTTCACTCTGCCCGGCGACCTGCACCACGAGCCCACCGCGGTCGAGATCGACGACCTGGAGCGGGCGGCGCGGGAGGTCGACCCGTGGACGGTGTACCGGCGGCACCGGGACGAGCATCCGATGGAGCCGTGGCAGGTCGAGAGCTACGTGCGGACCTTCCTTGGTGCCGAGCGGCTGCCGCTGGCCGACGGACTGCTGACGGTGCCCACGAGCGAGGCGGCCCTGGACCGGTGGACCTACGAGACCCTGCTGGCGGACCCGGCCCTCGCGGAGAACGCGCGCCGCTGGTATGAGTCGCTCGTCGGCACCCGCACCTGGCACCCGGTGCGCGAGGCGCAACTGGTGTTGCTGCCCACGACGTCCCCGTGGCTCGCGCCCGCCTGGATCGGCTATTTCGGCGCGAGCTTTCCCGGCGGGCCGGAGGCGTGGGCCGCGGCGATGCGGCAGTGGCACCGGCACTGGGGGGCCGAACTGGTGGCCGCCTTCAGCACCACGCTGCAGTTCGTCGTGTCCCGGCAACCGCAGCCGGGCATGCCGGCCTGGGAGCTGGCCGGTCAGCTCCTCGCCGTCGGCGGCAGCCTCCAGCACGAGCAGTGGCAGCTCGCCATGGCCGTTGCCCGCAGCGACGCCTGGTTCCTGCACGACCGTCCCTAGTACGGCCGCCGCCGTCCAAGATGACGCTGGCGGTGCGGGGTAGCCGCGGCGCGGCACCGCGTGATCGTCTGTAGGCCGTCCATGGGCCCGTGCGTAATGCTCCAGGTGGTGCGGTGCGTCGGGTTTTCTCCAAGACGCGTCGCGTGGAGTGCAGATCCGCTGGGATGGGCGAGTGATGGCCGATCGGCGATGGGGACGGGGACACGCGGTAAGGCTGCTGCGCGGCAAGGAGAGCGTGCAGCAGGCGACCTACGTGGAGTTGTTCTTCGACCTGGTGATGGTGTTCGCGCTCAATCGGTTGGTGGCGTTCGCGGCGCCATCGGTGGGCGGCGGCGACCTGGCGGCGCAGTGGACCGCGATCGGACGCATCTTGTTGCTGTTCATGCCGCTGATGTGGCTGTGGATCATCACTTCGTACATCACCGCCCGGTTCGACCCGCGGGCCGCCCACACCCAGTGGACGATCGTGGTGACGGCGTTCGCGCTGCTGGTCATGGGAGCGACGGTGCCCCACGCGTTCGGCGGTGCGGGAATGACCTTCGCGGTGGCGTACGTCCTCGCTCAGGTCAGCCGCGCGATGGTCTTCGGTTACGCGCTGGGCCGGCACGCGCTGGCCCGACTGTACTTTCGGGCCTTGATCTGGTTCCTGGTGGCCGGGGTGTTCTGGATCGGCGGGGCGTTGACCTCGGGTGGGACGCAGGCCGCCTGGTGGCTCGCGGCGGTCCTAGTTGATCTCGGCTCCGCGTGGCGGGGATGGCCGGTACCAGGCCTGGGCAAGGGGCGAGCGACGGCATGGGCCACCGCGCCGCGCCATCTGGCGGAACGGTACCAGCAACTGCTGCTGATCGCCCTGGGCGAAACGATCCTCGCTGTCGGCGTCACCTACGCCACCGGGCTCGGCCGTGTCGGCGGCTACCAAAGCTTCGGCCTGCTGCTGGCGTTCCTCACGACCGTCCTGCTATGGCGCATCTACTTCCACAAGGCCGGCCAACTTCTCGGCGACGCCGTCGCCGACGCCGAGGACCCGGCCGGACTGGGTCGCTTCGCCGCGTCCGCCCACGTCGTGATGATCCTCGGCATCGTGGCAACCGCCATCGGCCACGAAATCGTCCAAACCCACCCCGTCAAACACAGCTACCCCACGTGGCTGATCATGATCCTCGGCGGGCCGGCCTGCTACCTCACCGGCCGGGGCGCTCTGGAACGGGCCGTCTTCTCCCGAGCGTCCCCGCACCGCTGGATAGGGGCCTTGGCCCTCCTGCTGGCAGTCGTACCACTGACCGCCGCGCCGCCACTAGCCGCCGCGATCACCGCCACCGTGATCCTGGGCGGCATCGCAGCCATCGACACCCGCCGCTCGGCCCACCGCCCACCGGAACAACCCCGACCCGGCGACCGAACAACCGGGTGGCCGCCGCGACGCCTCTAACACGACAGGCTGCCGGTCGTGATCAGTGCTGAAGTGCGAGCCGCGAAACGGTGGCGGGCCCGGCGCGGTCGCCAGGTGGCACGGTGACGCGGCGGGCACGGGCCGGTGACGGACAGGCGGCAGGCTGGGCCGGCCCGCGCACCAGACTCCCGCTCCGGAGGCGCTCCCGTGACAGCCCCTGACCCCGACCGCGGTGGGGTGGTGGTCGTCCGGGTGTGGTTCGAGGACCGGCCGGACGAGCTGGGCTTCCGCGCCCTGGTGACAAGCTGCGTCGACCTGGCCGGCGGCCGGCCGGAGAGCCGGGCGGTGACCTCGCCGGACGCGGTCGTCGAGGTGGTGCGCAGCCGACTGGTGGAGATCCTCACCGGTCACCGAGCGCGGTGACACCCACCGCCCGACCGAGGGAAGGACCATGACCGAGAAGATCAACTGGAGCCTCCAGGTGCGTGTGGCCCACGGGCCGCAGATCGCGGCCACCGGCGTCGTCGACGTCGAGGCGTACGACAAGGTCTCGGTCGAGATCGCGGCCGGGGAGAGCCAGCAGGTGGACCTGGTGCCCGCCGGCACCGAGCGGGTGGGCATGGTGCTGATCGTGCCGGCCACGCCCAGCGCCGACCTGTCGTACGAGATCGACGGCACGGCGATCGCGCTCGACGGCGCGCACGCCTTCCTCGGCACCGGGGCGGCCCGGCTGCTCGGCGCGGACCCGGCGAGCCTGACCTTCACCAACGACACCGCCGAACCGGCCCGGCTGGACATCCTGGTCGGCCGGGACGTCACCCCGTGAGGGCCGCCGCGATGTGACGCCGGGGTGACGCAGCGCGTTCTACCCTGCCGGGGTCAGGCCCGCGCCGCAGGGGAGGTCCCGGATGACCGCCGACTTCGTCGACGCCCTCGTGGCCGACCAGCCGGCCGGGTCCGGTCCGGTGTTGCGGCTGCTCGGCGACGTCCGGGTCAGCCACGGTTCCCGCTGGTACGACGTGCCCGAAGGCAGCAAGCGCCTGCTCGTCTACGTCGCCCTGCACCGCCGCCGCCTCGACCGGGGTCATGCCGCCGCCACCCTGTGGCCGGACGCCCCGGACGCGCGCGCGGCCGGCAACCTGCGCTCGGCGCTGTGGCGGCTCAACCAGGCGCACGTCGGGCTGATCGGGGTGGACCGGCACCACCTCGCGTTCCGGCCCGGCGTGCTGGTCGACATCGACCTCGTCACGGCCTGGGCCGCCCGGTTGATCGCGGGCCGCCCGGCCGGCGCCGACCTGTCCGCGCTGCCCACCGGCGGGGTCCTGTTCGACCTGCTCCCCGGCTGGTACGACGACTGGGTTCTCACCGAACGGGAGCGGGTCCGCCAGCGGGTGCTGCACGGGATGGAGGCGATGAGCCGGCACCTGGTCACCACGGGCCGCTGCGCCGAGGCCGTCGAGGTGGCGCTGACCGCCGCCGGGGCGGAGCCGCTGCGGGAGAGTGCCCAGCGGGTGCTGCTGGAGGCGCACCTGGCCGAGGGGAACTGGGTGGAGGGCCGCCGTGGCCTGGACAGCTACCGCCGGCTGCTGGCCCGGGAGCTGGACATGGAACCCGATCCGCGCCTGGGCGAGCTGCTCGACGCCTATCCGCGCGCCCGGCCGGCGGCCACCGCCGACCGCGAGCGCGCCTCCTCGATCAACGCCATGAGCTGAGGCGAGGGCCGGACCCCCAGCTGCTCGGCGAGCAGCCGGACCACCAGGTCGGCGTGGCGCAGCGCGTCGCTGACGTTCCCGTCGGCCAGCATCGCGGTGAGCACCAGCCGGTGGCCGCTCTCCCGCAACGCGTCGGCGGCGACCGCCTCCAGCGCCCAGCCCAGCCCGGCGGCCGGGTCACCGGCCCGGATCGCGGTCCCGGCGGCGTCCTCCAGCGCCCGCAGGGCCCGGTGGCGCAGCAGTTCCCGGTGCATGAGCACCCAGTCGTCGTACCAGCCGGGGAGCAGGTCGGGGCAGCCGTCGGCGGCGTGCCGGCGCAGGAACGCCGGGTCGACCGGGCCGCGCCCCGCGAGACAGCGGGTGTCCACCGCCACCCCGGTGGCCAGCGCGAGCGCGCCGGTGGAGTCGGCGAGCAGGCCGGGTGCGGCCTTGCGCAGCCGCCACAGCGCCGTGCGCAGGTCGGCCGAGGCCCGTTCCTCGGGCTTGCTCGCCCACATCGACCAGGCGGTGCGGGCCCGGTCCGAGGCGCCGCGCACGGCCAGGAAGGCCACCAGCCGCTGCGCGGTCGCCGGCAGGGCGACCGGCTCGCCGTCGCGGTCGAGCGCGAAGCCGCCGAGCAGCCGCAGCCGCCAGCCGGCCCGGTGCGGGGGTACGGCCTCCGGCGCTGTTCCCGTGGTGATCCACACGTCGGCGCTCCGCTCTGTCCGGGGTGTGGGGCGGAGGGTCATCTTTCGAATACCGCAGGTCGCGGGTCCCCGGGAACGGGCCTGTCGGTGGCCGGACATCCCGTTCGTCCACCCGGTCCGGCGACCGGTCATGATCGGCGGCCGGGACCGGCCGAACGGCTGCCTCCGGGAACGTGCGCGTCGGGGGAGCGGCGGTTGGGCAAAGTCGTTGGCGAACCGCGTGGGCTGGCCTATGGTGGGCGGATGTACCCGGCCGGGCTGCTGTCCACGACCGCCGTCACCACGGCGGCGTTCGCTGCTGCCCGCGGCCGGCGTCCCGAGGCCGTGCCCGCCCGTCCGGCGGGCAGCCGCTCCGTCGCGCCCATCCACGGCCTGCCGAGCCCGGTCCCCACCGACCGTGGCCCACCCGGATCCCGTTGATCCGCGTACGGCCACCCAGGGCGAAGCCATCCGGCTTCGGCCCTTTTTCTTTTCCTGGAAGGGGATCCAGATGGGCACCGACCTGCACGACGACCGGCTCACCCGGTTGCGGGCCACGCTGACCGACGACTTCGCGGCGCAGACGGCCCGGTTGACCGAGCTCACGGCGGACACCGGCGACCCCGGCGAGGCGCACACCCGGGCGGCGCTGATCGTCGCCACCCGGCAGAGCCTCGGGCAGATCGGCGACGCGCTGCGCCGGATGGCCGACGGCGGCTACGGCCGCTGCGAGCGGTGCGCCGCGCCGATCCCGGTGGAGCGCCTGGAGGCGCTGCCGCACGCCCGCTTCTGCGTGCCCTGCCAGCAGAAGCACGGCTGACCCGGCGGGCGCCGGGCCGTCACCGTACGGCCCGGCGCTCCGGCAGCCGGCGCCCGAGCCAGTCCAGCAGGACGCGCTCGTACTCCGGGCTGACGCCGGTCAGGTCGTTGCGTCCGTCATTGGTGGGCGCGTGGTCGCAGCCGGCCAGGCGGGCCACGGTCAGCTCCGCGTCGCGTGCGGCCCGCCGCCACACGGCCAGGCTCTGCTCGATCGGCGTCCACCCGTCGGTCTCGCCGTAGCAGAGCAGCACCGGGCCGGACAGCTTCGCGAAGACCGGCTCCGGGTCGAAGTCCATGTCGACCCAGGTGCCCGGAGCGTCGGGCAGCTCGCGGGGCAGGTACACCAGCGGGAACCAGGGCCGCCGCACGGCCACGTCCAGCTCCGCCTGGGCGGTCGCCCGGGGCACGTCGCCGCGCAGGAAGCCCTCCGCGACGCCGCGCAGCCGGTCCAGTTCGGCGAGGTCGGCCGGGCCGTACCCGTGTCGGCGCAACTGCTCGGCGGTGCCGTAGCGCATCTGCACGGCGGGGCTGACCCCGCTGCACCCGAGCAGGACGAGGAAGTCCACCGGGCGCCGGGTGGCGGTCAGCGTCGCCGCCCACGCGCCCTGGCTGAACCCCCACAGTCCGACGGGCACGTCCCCGACCTGTCGGCGCAGCACGTCGAGGGCCGCCGTCGCGTCGTCGGCCTGCGCCGTCAGCGGCACGTCGTGCCCGTTCACCCGGGGCCGTCGGTCGTAGCGCAGCACCGCGATCCCGGCCGGTGGCAGCAGCCGGGCCAGGTGCTCGTACAGGAAGTACGACCGCCGGTCGGCGTGCGAGCCGTGCAGCACCACCAGGCCGCCGCGCGGCGGCCCGGCCGGGACGTCCAGGGTCGCGGGCAGGTCGAGCTCACCGACGCGCAGCTCCATGCCGGCAGTCAACCACGCCGCACGGGCTGCCGGCCGCCCCGCCGATCGTCGCTCGTCGGCCGGGCTGCGTACCCTGGCCCGGTGACCCGTCGTGACCGTGGAGACCGCCGATGACCAGCCCGCGCACCGTCCGCACCGCCCGTCCCGCCGACGTGGCCGCCCTCGTCGATCTGGTCGAGTCGGCGTACCGGGGGGAGCGGAGCCGGGCCGGCTGGACCACCGAGGCCGACCTGCTCGCGGGGCAGCGCACCGACCCGGCCATGGTGGCCGAGGCCGTGTCGAGCCCGGGCGGGACGGTCCTGGTGGTAGAGGACGGCACGGAGATCGTGGCCTGCTGCCAGGTGGAGCGCCGCGACGACCACGTCTACTTCGGTATGTTCGCGGTGGCCCCGGGGCGGCAGGGCGGCGGGCTGGGCCGGGACCTGCTGGCGGAGGCCGAGCGGCACGCCCGGGAGCAGTGGCACAGCGGCGAGATGCGGATGACCGTGATCACGCAGCGGGAGGACCTGATCGCCTGGTACGAGCGGCGCGGCTACGTCCGCACCGGCGAGCTGAGCCCGTTCCCGTACGGCGACGAGCGGTTCGGCCGGCCCCTGCGGCCGGATCTGGCCTTCGAGACGCTGCGCAAGAAGCTCGGTTGACCGAACAGGTCGCCGACCACCGTCGGCGGCCGTTCACCGACCGCGTGTCGGGCCGTCCGTCGTCGGGCGCAACCGCCGGACGAGGTGGAGAACGCCCTGGTGGACTGCCACGCCCACGCCGGTGTTCAGCAGCGCCAGCCCGGACGCGGCGATCAGCCCCGGCCCGATGTCCATCGCCCCGGTGGCGACCAGCAGGGCGGGCCAACCGGCGGTGGCGACCGGCAGCGGCAGCCACCACCAGCGCCCGAGCAGCAGGCCGAGGAGGATGAGGCTCGGGATCATGGCCCGGGCCTCGACTGCGGCGGCGCGTCGGCGAGTTCGGCGATCACCTCGGCGTGGCAGCGCTCCGGCACGCACCAGCAGCCGAGGCGGCGCCCGCGTAGGTCGGGCAGCAGCGCGAGCAGGTCGGGCCGGCCGAGCAGGTACGCCCGGTACTTCTCGATCACCTCGTCGCGGGTGCCGTCCGGGCCGGGCCGGTACGGGCTGGACAGCGGGGACTGCGGCAGCCGCCAGCCGCCGCGGGACATGGCTCGCCCGACGTAGACCACGTCGGCGTACGCCGGGTCGTCGCGATGGCCCTTCAGGTTGACGACGGTGGTTGCCCGCATGGCCGCGCTCCTCCGCTGCTTCCGTTCGAGCCACCAGTGTCGCAGCACCGGTCCGGTCAGCCGCCGGTCGCGGGCGCCGGGCCGGTGGAGTCGCGGACGATCAGCGTGTGACCGGTGGACCGTCGGCGCGGCCGGGTCGACCGGGGCTTCAGCGCGAGGGTCAGCGCCATCCGCCCCATCTCGGTCATGGGCAGCCGGACGGTGGTGAGGCTGGGCGCCAGGTCGGCGGCGACGGAGACGTCGTCGAAGCCGACCACCGACACGCGCTCGGGCACCGGGATGCGCCGCGACCGCAGCACGGACAGCACGCCGATGGCCATCGCGTCGTTGAGCGCGATGATCGCTGTGCTGTCCGGGTGGTAGTGCAGGATCCGTTCGGTGGCCACCCGGCCGCCGTCGCGGGTGAAGTCGGAGTGGACGACGGCGAGGTCGTCGGGGGAGTGCCCGTGCGCGGCGAGCGCGGCGGTCACCCCGGCGAGCCGGTCGGCCACGGTGGTCAGGCCGGGGGTGCCGGCGGCGACGGCGATCCGCCGGTGGCCCAGCCCCAGCAGGTGGGCGCCGATGTCGCGGCCCCCGGCCTCGTTGTCCGGCACCACGGCGTCGACGCCCAGGGCGTGCCGTCCGATGACGGCGACCCGCCCGCCGGACCGTTGGAAGCCGGCGAGTTCGGCGCGCGCCTCGGCCTCCACGCGCGGGTCGTCGTAGCCGGAGCCGGCGATGAGGATGATCCCCACCTGCTGGGCGATGAGGTGCCGCAATTGGCGCAGCTCGTTCTCCGGGTCGCGTCCGGAGTGGGCGATCTGGACCAGCAGGCCCTCCTCGGCGGCGACCTGGAGCACGCCGCCGGCGATCTCGGAGAAGTACGGGTCGTCGATCTGGTGCACGATCAGGCCGACGGTGGTGCTGGCGCCGCCGGCGAGGGTGCGGGCGTACGGGTTGGCCACGTACCCGAGTTCCAGGGAGACCTGGCGGACGTGCCGGGCCACCTCCTCGCTGACACCCTCCCGGCCGGCGAGGGCGCGGGAGGCGGTCGCCAGCGAGACGCCGGCGCGTTCCGCCACGTCGACGAGGCGCAACCGTGGTCCGGGTCGGGGCATGGGAACTCCTGGCAGGCATTGATCCGCGCCGTGCTCTTGCGTGTGGCGTAGGGCACAGCATAGGGTACGAAAGCGCTTACGTAAGCGCTTTCGTAAGCGCGCCGCCGCCTCGACCGTCCGGCCGGCCCCACGGCGGACCGTCCTGTCCCGACACACTCCGACTCCACATCCGGGCACCGATCCACGCCCGGTACGTAAGCGCTTTCGTCACCGCCACCACCGCACCGACGAAGGGAGCACCTCCCCATGAGAAGACACTCACGCGCCGCCGTCGCGGCCACCGCCCTGCTGGCGCTGGCGCTGACCGCGGCGGCGAGCCCGGCCCAGGCCGACCGGCCCGGACCGCACGACGTCCACCCCGCCCTCCGGCAGCACCTGGTCGCCTTCTACGACTTCGACCACCCGGTGGTCGGCGACCCGGCGCTCGAGCGGGACCTGGGCCGGTCCGGCACCGAGATCGAGCTGGTCAACGGCGGCGCGGCCATGCGGGTGCCCGACCGGGCGTACAAGGGCAGCGGCGACGCGCTGCAGACCCGGCAGGTCAACCCGCAGGCCGCCGGCAACGACGACTGGAAGGCAGGCATCTGGTCCTCCAGCGGCGTCCGCACGCTGCGCGCGTTCAGCGGCGCCGAGGGCACCACGGTGATGGGCTGGTTCAAGCGGGAGATGGACGGCCCGTCGCTGAACTCCACCACCGCCAACCCGACCGACCGGTTCAACGCCATCGGCCTGGCCGGCGTGCTGACCGGCGACTCCGACGGGCACGGCGTGCGCGCCCTGCTGGAACTCATCGACGTGGGCGGCGAGCTGCACCTGGTCGCCCTCGGCCGCCGCGTCGACGGCGGCGCCTCGCAGACCTTCGCCGCCAACGAGGACTGGCGGACCCTGCTGCCGAAGGGGGAGTGGGTGCACCTCGCGGCCACCTACGACTTCACCAGCGGCACCATGGCGCTCTACCGCAACGGCGAGCCGGTCGACGGCTTCTACACCACCGCCGGCGACCCGTGGCAGCTCAACGGGCCCGGCCCGCACGTCACCAGCGCCACCGACGCGCGCGGCATCAAGATCGGCGGGAGCTTCCCGCAGAACAACCTGGAACGCAACCCGTGCGACTGCCGCATGGACGGCCTCATGTTCCTCGACAGCGTGATCCCGGCGAGCGACATCGCCAAGCAGTACCGCTACATGGCCCGCTGACCGTTCCTCGGATCGTCCCACCGAGAAGGAGAACCGCGTGTTCATTCGCGCTGGCAGCACCGGCAGGCTCCGCAGAGCCGCGCTCACCGCCGGGGTCACTGCCGCCACCCTCGTCATGTCCACCCTGGTCGCCGCCCCCGCGCGGGCCGACGGCGCCGTCTACGACCCGATCCCCGAGTCGCAGATCCAGTCGCGGCTGGGGCTGGTGCTCCAGGAGTACGCGAGCTTCCCGCAGTCCACTCCGAACCCGGCGCCGGTCGACGCGCGGCTGGTGCGCAAGGCCCGGATCAACACGATCAGCGAGCTGCCCGACGGCTCCGGCCGCCGGGCCGTGCCGGACCTCAACGGCAACCTCTACTTTGTGGAGAACGGCACGCCGCACGTCTACCTGGACCTGGCGGCCACCTTCGCGCCGCAGTTCTTCTCCGGACGCGGCCTCGGCCAGGGCTTCGGGTACGTCGCCTTCCACCCCGAGTTCGGGCGCAACGGCCGCTTCTACACGATCCACACCGAGCAGGCGTCGCTGGCCACCCGGACGCCGGACTACGCCCAGCCGAACACCATCTACCAGGCCGTGATCACCGAGTGGACGGCCAGCGACCCGGCCGCCGACACGTTCGCCGGCACCCACCGCGAGGTGCTGCGGATCGGCTTCGGCGGCCAGATCCACGGCGTCCAGGAGATCAACTTCAACCCGACCGCGAAGCCGCGCGACCGCGACTACGGGATGCTCTACCTCGCCGTCGGCGACGGCGGCCAGGGCGCCCGCAACGGCGACCCGCAGAACATGGGCATGCCGCACGGCAAGCTGCTGCGCATCGACCCGCGCGGCACCAACGCGCCCAACGGCCGGTACGGAATCCCGGCCGACAACCCGTTCGTCGGGCGGGCCGGCGCGCTCGGTGAGATCTACGCGGTCGGCTTCCGCGACCCGCACCGGTTCAGCTGGGACCGGGCCACCGGCCGGATGTACCTGGGCCACATCGGCGAGCACGCCATCGAGTCCATCTACGAGGTCCGGGCCGGGGACAACTTCGGCTGGAGCGAGCGCGAGGGCAACTGGGTCTTCGACAAGACCGCGACCAACCCCTGCGACAAGCTCTACCCGCTGCCCGCCGACGACGCCAAGTACGGCTACACCTACCCGGTCGCCGCGTACGACCACGACCCGGCGGCGAACTGGAACTGCACCTCTGACGTCGGCGTCGCCGTGGCCGGTGGCTTCGTCTACCGCGGGAAGTCCGTGCCGGCCCTGAAGGGCAAGTACGTCTTCGGCGACCTGGTCGACGGCCGGGTGCTCTACACCGAGGCGAACGAGATGCGCCGCGGCGCCGGGCTCGCCCCGATCCACCGGCTCGCGCTGTACACCACCGCCGGGGACCTGGTACGCATGCAGGACCTGTCCAGCCCGGGCGCGCCCGGCGACCCGAACCGGGTCGACCTGCGCTTCGGCACCGACACCGCCGGTGAGCTCTACATCGTGGCCAAGGCCAACGGGAAGATCTGGAAGGTCGTCGACACGAAGACCGTGGCGGAGGGCAAGGTGGGCCACACCAAGGTCGTCAACACCGCGGGCGCGCAGAACTGGACGCCGGTGACCCCGTCGAAGTGGCGGTTCGAGGGCGACCAGGTGATCCTCGCCGAGGCCGGCGTGAGCCGCCCCGGCCCGCGCCGCCCGTTCGAGTACGCCATCCTCGACAAGGGCCCGGCCTGGTCCTCGGTCCAGATCGACGCCCGGGTGCGCCTCGACGAGCCGGTGGAGGTCACCAACCGGGACGTGATCATCGTCTTCGGCTGGCAGTCGGACACGCAGTACTACTACGCGCACCTGTCCACTGACAACACGATCTACCCGCACAACGGCATCTTCAAGGTCAACAATGCCGACCGGGAGCGGATCGACCACCAGTGGAACGGGCGCTCGCGGGGCGCCAACCCGGCGATCACCGACGCCGACTGGCACAAGGTGCGGGTCGTGCACCTGCCCGCCACCGGTGAGATCGCCGTCTACGTCGATGGGCACAAGGACCCGCTGCTGACCGCGAAGGACACCACCTTCACCTCCGGTCGGGTCGGCTTCGGCTCCTTCGACAACATCGGCCGTACCCGTCAGTTCACCGTGACGGGCTCCCCGGCCTGAGTCGAGGAGCGGAGGGGACGGCGGCCGGGTGCCGCCGTCCCCTCCGGCGCTTCGGTGGCTGGGCGGCCGAGACGGCCGGCGTGATCGCGGTGGCGGGCCGAAGCCGTCCGCCGCGGTCAGAATGTGGCGATCGGGTTGACCGGGCTGCCGGACGTACCGGCGAACCGGACCGGCGCGACGGCGAGCTGGAAGTCCCACTGGCCGAGCTCGGCAGCGGCCGTCGCACACACCTCCAGGTCGCAGTTGTCGAGCATCCACAGACCCATCGCGACGAGGCTCACGGCGTGGACCGGCATCAACACGTCCTCGTACCCCGACGGCTGAACGTCCTGGGGGGTGTCAGCGCCGATCAGCGCGACCTCCCGCTCATGCAGCCACGGCAGGCAGGACGCGTGCCAGCCGGCCTGCGTGAAACCGCTGGCCTCACCGGTCTCGTGCCGGGAGCGGCCGTAGCCGGTGCGCAGGAGCACCGCATCGCCGGGTCGCACCCGCACACCCTGGCGACGTTCGGCCTCCTCGAGATCGTCGGGAAACACACCCTGCCCCGGTTCCAACCACGGCACGCCGCGGACCCTCGCGATGTCCAGCAGGACGCCACGCGTGACGATCCCGTTCGCCGCCGCCGTGACGGCGGCCCAGGCCGATCCTGTTGCGGCGTCGACCAACGAGTGCGACCGCCCGTTGTACATCGTGCCGTCCCAGAAGAGGTGGCACGGCGAGTCGAGGTGGGTGATGGTGTTGCCGTGGAACGTGATGCCGAGCCGCTCGGACGAGAAGCCCCAGCGCCGGTCGGCATGGAAGGCGGCCACCGGCATGTTCTCGGCCCCCGGCATGTCGGCGGCGCACGGGCACGTCGTCGTCGACCGCTCCATGTCCTTCGGTACGGCAACCTCCCAGGCGCACGACACGCTCCTGCCGTGGCGCACTGCCCGCGCCGCCGCCAGCCGGACGTCGTCGGTGATGTGGTTCAGAGTCCCGAGCTCGTCGTCGTCGCCCCACCGTCCCCAGTTCGACAGCGTCCGGAAGTACCCGAGCACGTCGTCCTGGGTGGGCATCGGTCGCTCTGCTGCCATCCCCAGCTCGACTCCTCCGGTCACGTAGTTCGAGGCGGCGCGGGTAAGGTGTCCCGCCCTCTCCTTTGACCTGCCAAGGCCCGCTGAACTGGCAAGACAGTACATCAGCGGGCCGGCAGTCGGCCGGTCAGAAGGTCGGGTAGGGCCACGACCAGTGGTGGCAGGTGACAGGTATCGCCGGCAAGTTGTTGTCTGAGCTCACACTGCCTGGGCGGCCATACTTACCGTCGCTCGGTGTGGCGTCGTGCCGGCTGCGACGGTGAACGGGTGGCGCAGTCGATGCATCGCCACCTCGCCGCAGTCGGATGCACGAGGCGCGGGCTTCTCTTCCTCCGCGGTGGGCGGTGAAAGAAACTGTGCCATGGAACCGCAGGTCGGAGCAGGGGTCGGGCCGCGGAAACGCGGAGCGCCGGCGACCGGGTGCGGGTCGCGGCTGAACCCGCCGGGGACCGTCGCCGGGTGGCCGTCTGGCGTGCGCGGTGACGTGGTGATCACGGTCATGCTGTGCCTTCCTCGAACGGCGCGTCGCAGAGAAGGCACGGGCCGCAGGCCACGGGACATCGCAAAAACGAACCTGAACAAGATGAGGGATGAAATGCCGAACGGCGGCCTGCTGAACCAGTCAGGCCGCCGTTCGGTAGAGCGTGGATCAGAGCGGGCGGATGTCCGACGCCTGCGGGCCCTTCGGGCCCTGGGTGATGTCGAACTCCACCCGCTGGTTCTCCTCGAGGTTGCGGAAGCCGCTCGCGGAGATCGCCGAGAAATGGGCGAAGACGTCGGCGCCGCCGCCGTCCTGGCTGATGAAGCCGAAGCCCTTGTCGCCGTTGAACCACTTCACGGTGCCTGTAGCCATGTCTGCTCCTTCGCAGGCTGTTGAAGACCGCATGGTGCGGACTCGCGCTGCCGCGTTGATCAGCCGCGCCGGGAACGACACGAAACGAAAAAAGCGCCTGGATGGGTTTTGGTGAACCCATCAGGCGCCGAAACGTCTACGGAATCAAAACTGCAACCGGGCGACCATAACACAGAATCCGTCGATCTACGCCACTCATGCGCGCGGCCGGTCACAGCACGGCACCGCGAGGCGCAACTTCGATCGCCGCGACGCCCCGGCCGTAGAGCACGACGAGCCGGTCACCGTGTTTGGTGCGCAGCACTCCCGAGTCCTGCGCCAGTGTCGAGATCACGTGTTCCACGAGATCGTCCTCGTCGGAGACTCCCGGTTCGTCGTACGTGAGGTCCATGCGGTCACCACCGATGAGCCGGACGCGTAGCACCGTAGTTGCCATGTCGTAAGAAGCTAGCGGATCAGGGATGCCAGAGGTCGTGTCGATCCTCGCCGAGAGGGAGCCACGCTCATCGCTGGAGTCACCTCCCTGAGCTGCAGCGGCACCGCTGCGGGTAGTGGGCGTAGAGTAGGCGGTGGATCAGTTCGTCAACATCGTTGGCGGGCCAGCGCCCACCGGGCGTGCTGCCCAGGTATCGGCAGTGTCCCCAGGACAACGTCGAGGTGTAAGGGCGGAGTGTAGGCAGACCATCCGATCGCCACGAACACTTCAGTGCGCTGACGGACAACGCCGCGTCCGTTGAAGGCGACGACCAGCGACGCCGTGAGGCAAATGATCATGACCGGAGGCATGGCTGGCGTCCAGTGGTGGGTCATCCCCTTCAGGCGCCCTTCGGGAAACGTCTGGCTGGCCCGACCGAGCAGCACCGACCACTCAGGAAAAGGACATGACTTTCGTGTTAGCGCCGCCCACGGTCTCTCCGTCACCAATGCGCGAGCCCACCAAGACCCTCCGCGAAAAAGGGGCAGACAGTTTTCAGGCCGCGCTCGCCGCGGTTCTGGCCACCGGGCTGGAGAAGGCTCTTGAAGCGGGTGACCACCCGAGAGCGATCAGCTTCATCAACCGCGGCTTCGCAGAAGGAAGTCCGCAGATGGGCTGCGACCTCCTCTGCCGGGCAATTGCGGTCGTCGGGACAGCCCGGACGTGGACGGTGCAGCTCGCGCCCCTGCGTCACCGTAGCTCCCTGGATTGACGCAGCCCACCGCGCTGCGAATCGCTGCTGCAACGAGTACCACCCGGCGTTCCGCGACGCCTTCACCGACCCATGCCGGCTTTCTGGCCAGGGCGGATGCCCGCACGGCGCTGGCGATCGGTTACCAACAACCGGTCGCCTGGGCCGTCGACGAGCGTTGGCCGAAGAACACCGAGCCCACACGACGTCGCACCGGCCACGCCGTCAGCACTACGAATTACCCGTCGACATCATGAGAACGACAATCCAGGCAGCGGCCGAGGCCTTCGCGCCCCCACGGCCCGATCATCGCGATGATCAATAGGCCATGACCAGGTGCACCATCTCGGAGAGTCGACGCTCCGCAACTGGAGAAAGCCACGCAGCGGGTGGGCGCAGGCACATTCGACCGCTCGGCACCAATCTTCAGTGGCAGCAACGGTGTTCGCTGCCCGTGGGTGCCGTCGCGCCGAGGTCGTCGTCACGGCCAGCGGCGAGGCGCGACCACTGCGAGGTTGGCCGAGCGTCGAGCCACCCGAAGAGCCGGTCGCCGTCCTGCTCACCACGACGGATGCCCTCCTCGCCGCCTTCGGCCGCGAGGACCTGGCCGGGCTCGTAGCGGCCGGCGCGGTCATCACCGGCGATCCCGAGGTCGTCCGCCATCTCGTCGCGCGCGTGCGGGTTTCGGCCTCCACAGACAAGTCCTCAAGCGGCACCTCTGGCCATGGAGGGCGGGCGGATCGCCGCCAGGGGTGAACCAAAACCACACGCGGCATGGATGTCCTGCAGATCTGGGAGCCGTCGATCCCCATCGTCACGGGCATCGGATCGGACGTCTGCGAACGCTTCGGTGGGCTCGTCGAGCTTCTCGGCACTGACCTGGCCCGAGCGCGCACAGCGCGCCTGGGTGCCTTCGCCGCCGTCCGCGAGGGGAAGCAGTCGTACGTCGTCGCTGGGCCGGTGGGCCAGCCAGCCGTTGGCCAGGGCCCGGGCCGCGTCGTCGGCGGCGAGCAGCCCGCCGCCCCCGTTCACAATTTGGGCATGGAGTTCTTCTGTTACCACCGCGACCGGCCCGGCTCGACGGCCCTGCGCAGGAATTTGCTGGAGGAGCACTGGGCCTACATGGACCGGTACGCGGCGAAGATGATCGCCCGCGGCCCGACCTTCGCGGCCGACGGCACGACCCCGAGCGGCAGCGTGCACATCCTCGACCTGCCCGGTCCCGCCGCCGCCCGGGCGTTCGCCTTCGACGAGCCCAACTACCAGGCGGGCGCCTACCGGGACGTGCTCCTGCGCCGGTGGCGCAACCTGCTGGGGCGCACCATGTGGGACTTCCCCGGGGGCCGGACCGGCGGCAACCGCCACCTGGTGCTCGGCCTCGGCGCGGGTCAGGCCGCCGACCTCGCCGCGCCGCACGACCGGCACGACCTCATCGCGTACGGGCCGCTGCTCTCCGACGACGGCGCCACGTGGCTGGGCACGGCGGCGCTGGTCGAGGCCTCGGACCCGGACGAGGCCCGCGCCGTCCTGACCCCGGACCGGTACGCCGACATCGAGGTGCACGACTGGGCGTTCGGCGGGCGGCCGGACGCGCATCTCCCCAGGTGAACCGGGTCTCATCTCCAAGATCAAGACCGCCCTGTCGACCTCGTGCCGTGCCCGTGCGCCCCTCTACTCGCCGCACCGCGCGGTGTGCCCCCGCCACCTGATCCGTCTCTGGACCAACCCTGCCGACCGACCCGGGTGATGAGTTGTCGCGCCCGCAGCCGTCACACCTACGGCGGGACACGACGAGACGGAAGGATGACGTGATGAGTGCGGACACGCGGCTGGAGGAGCTGGGCGTGAGCGGTCTGGGCGAGGTCGGCGAGCCGGCGTTCTCGGGGTTGGCGGAGCGGCACCGGCGGGAGTTGCACTTGCACTGCTACCGGATGCTCGGGTCGTTCGAGGACGCGGAGGACGCCGTGCAGGAGACGTTCCTGCGGGCCTGGCGGCGGCGGGAGACCTTCGAGGGGCGGTCGACGTTCCGGGCCTGGCTGTACCGGATCGCCACCAACGCCTGCCTGGACCTGCTCGCCAAGCGCCGACCGGAGCCCGCGACCGGCGGCGAGGTGCGGTGGCTGCAGCCCTACCCGGACCGGCTGCTCGACGAGCTGCCCGCGGGCGACGCGGACGAGCCGGAGGCCGTCGCCGTCGCGCGGGAGACGATCGAGCTGGCGTACCTGGTCGCGGTCCAGCACCTCGCGCCGCGCCCGCGGGCCGTGCTGATCCTGCGGGACGTGCTCGGCTGGCCGGCGAGGGACGTCGCGGAGCTGCTCGGGGACTCGGTCAACTCCGTGAACAGCGCGCTGCAGCGGGCCCGCGCCGGCATGCGGGAGCACCTGCCCGCCGAGCGGCAGGACTGGACCGGGAGCGAGGAGGACGCCGGGACGCGCGAGCTGGTGCGCCGCTTCACCGCGGCCAGCGTGGCCACGGACATCCCGGCGCTCGCCGCGATGCTGCGGGACGACGTCCGCTGCTCGATGCCGCCCACGCCGGGCCTGCACGTCGGCCGCGACGCGGTGGTGAACGACTGGATCGAGGACGGCTTCGACCGCATGACGGGCCTGCGCGGCGTCGCCACGTCCGTGAACCGGCAGCCCGCCGTCGCCTTCTACCACTGGCGGGAGCGGGAGAACGCGTACCTGCCGCTGACGATCGACGTCCTGCGCGTCACCGGCGGGGCGATCACCGAGATCACCATCTTCCACGACGACCAGTTCCCGCGGCTCGGGCTGCCGGAGCGACTGCCGGCGGACGGCACGGAGTAGCCCCGGTGCGGACGCTCACGCTGCGCGGCGGCGCGCGTGTCGCGGTGGTCGCGGCCCAGTGGTACGACGCGTTCGGCCTCGTCACCCGCGGGCGGGTGCAGCTGGAACTGCGCGACGGCGAGCCCGGGCCGGTCCTCGGACGCGACTCCGGTTTCTGGCTCGGCGGCACCGGCGTCCGCGCCCTGCGCAACCCCGGTCGTCGCACGGCGACGGTGCGCATCCTCACCCCCACTCCCGATCAATGGAGGAACGACATGAACAGCAGGATTGAACCCGGGGTCGTCGCAGACCCGGCACCGGCCCGGACCAGCCACACCCACCGATTCCGCGGGCTCGCCGTCACCGGCCTCATCACCACGCTCGCGGCGATGGTGGCCACCACCCTCGCCGCCGCGCTCGCCCGGGCCGTCGGCGTCGACTTCGAGATCCCCGACGGTGGCGAGACGATCCCGTTGCCCGGGTTCGCCGTCGTGACCGGCTTCTTCTCGGTCGTCGGCATCGTCATCGCCGTCGCTCTTCTCCGCTGGAGCGCTCGCCCGGCCCAGCGATTCGTGTGGACGGCAGTGTCGCTGACCGCGCTCTCGTTGGTCCCGCCCCTCCTCTCCGGGGCTGACACCGCCACTATCACCGCCCTCCTCGGGCTGCACCTCGTCCCCGCCGCGGTGATGATCCCCACCCTGGCCCGGAGCCTCCGCACCTGGACCGACTGACGATCCCGACCTTGACAAGGGTCTATAAAGTACTGCGAAGGTGTGTGGCGATTTCGGGGGAGAGCGCCGGTGAGACTGGTTGCGGGGGTCGCGGTGCTGGCCTGCCTGGCGGCATGCCAGCCAACTCCCAAGCAGGCGACCTCCGACGGCTCCGACCCGATCGTCACCACCAAGGCGGCACCGACGTCGATCACGTTGCCGGCCGAGGCCTTCGACCTGTCCTGGCGTCAGCTCGATCGTTATGTGAGCCAGGACGGGCGATTCGAAGCGAAGCATGTCAACGAATGGATTGTGGTCACCCGGGACGGCGAAGAGTTCGGCCGATTCGGCACCGCTGTGGAGAGAATGCTCGGCGCGGACTTCTCGCCGGACGGACACTATCTCGCCGTAGCCGACCCGGATACCGTGATCCTTTATGACTTGACGACCAGGCAGCCGAAGGCCCTGTTCACCCCGCCCGTGGAGAGCATTCGCTTCTCAACGGACAGCGCCTACCTGGTCGGCCGGGAGGACTACCAGAAGGTTCGCAACGGACGCCTCGTGGTGGTCGATGTGGCGACTGGGAAATGGATCACCTCACCGGTGCCGCCGAAGATCGAAGTGTCCAACGATCCGGGCAAGTACTGGTACTCCGGATCGCTCGCCGTTTTCGATCACGGAAAGCAGGTCGTGGCCGCCGGCAGCGACGGATTCCTGCACTGGGCGGTGGAAAGCCAGAAGCTCACCTGGGTGCCGTGCGGCTGCGGAGCCGACACGGGCGCGGTGAACCGTGCCGGAAGCCTGGTGGCCCTGGTTATCCCGGACAACAAGCTGTCGCTGTGGGAGGTGGCCGGCCGGCGCGAGCAGCGGGTCTGGACGCTGCCTGAGCGGCCGCCGCTCAACGGGGACTATCAATTGCGGTATTTCGGTGTGGAGCCGCACTTCACGGAGGACGGGAAATGGCTGCTGCTCGACGGAGGCGAGGGCGGGCAGGTCTGGTCGATACCCGACGGCGTCCGCGTGAAGATCCTGCCCCGCGGCAGGAACTGAGCCCGCGGCGGCGGGTGCTGCAGTCCATCAGCAAGGGATGGTGGTTCGTGGTCGGCGGCACCGTCCTGGCTGTCATCGGTGCCGCCGCGGGCATCTATGTGCCGAAGATGCTCGACCCGCAGGACGAGCGGCCCATCGCGGTCAACGTGGTGAGCAACCCCGCCACCGTGCCCGCCTGGGGCAACGACGTGTTCTCGTTCGTCATGCCCACGGACGCACGTCCCGCCACACGTCCTCCGCTCGACTGCCCCTCGATCGTGGATTGGGCGCACGGCAACGGCGGGGTGGATCAGGAGGCCACCAGGGTGCGGCTGGTGGTGCAGGGCGCATCCGACAAGGGCGTGCTCATCGAGGGGATGCGCGCCCGCGTCATCAGGCGTTCGGCGACCCCTGACCCGGGCGGCGCCTCACTGACCTGCGGCGGCGGGCAGGGCACCGTCACGCCGCGGCAGGTCGCCATGGATCTGGATGCGGCGGAACCGTCAGCCGAGTACGCCGCCAAGGTGGACGGCCGGCTGCCGCTCTTCGGGTTCACCCTCGAAAAGGGAGAGACCGAGGTCTTCGAGTTGACCGCCACCACCCGGGGCACGGTGGAATGGGTCATCGATCTCGACCTCGTCGTGGGCGGCGAGTCGCAGAACGTCGACGTGACCAACCACGGCCGGCCCTTCCGGACGACGGGTTTCAAAAGTCCGCACGGTTACCGGGTCATGGCCGGGACGGACCATTGGGTGGAATGCACGGGAACCCCACCGACCTGCGGCACCACAACAGTGTCGCCGGCTGAATTCCGCTACTCCTGACACCTCCGCCCCGGAGCCGGCGAGCACCGCGACGCGCGGATGCGACGAGGAGCGAGGCCCTGTCAGGGGGTCAGCCGCCGGGACAGCGCCTCGCCGGCCTCGGCCAGCCACGTCGTCGGGTCGTCCATAGCCGCGTCGATCGAGCCGGCGAGTTCCACCAGGGACACCGCCGCCGCCACCGACCCGGGAACCCGTCCGGCGACCTGCCCCGCGGCCACCGCCACGGGTACGCCGGCGGACGCGGCCGCGTCGAGCAGCGAGCCGACCACCTTGCCGGTCAGCGAGGTGTCGTCGAAGCGTCCCTCTCCGGTGAGCACCAGGTCCGCGCCGGCGAGCGCTTCGCCCAATCCGACCAGCGTGGCGATCGTCGCCGCGCCCGGCGTGATCCGCGCGTCCCACAGCGCCGAGAGACCGTACGCCGTGCCGCCGGCCGCGCCGGCGCCGGGCTGGTCCGGCGCACCGTCGGCCAGCCCGGCGAACCGGCCCAGCGCCGCGTCCAGCAGCGCCACGGCCTCCGGGCCGGCGCCCTTCTGCGGTCCGTAGGTGGCGGCGGCCCCGGCCGGGCCGGTCAGCGGCGCGGTCACGTCGACCAGCAGGTGCACGCCGCCGGGCGGCGGGGGCACCAGGCCGGTGGTGTCGAGGCGGGCCAGCTCGGCCAGCGCCGCGCCACCGAGCGGCAATTCCCGGCCCTGGTCGTCGTGCAGCCGCAGCCCGAGGGCGCGCAGCGCGCCGGTGCCGCCGTCGGTGGACGCGGAGCCGCCGAGTCCGATGACGAGGCGGGTGGCCCCGGCGTCGAGGGCGGCCCGCGCCACCACGCCCAGCCCGTAGGTGTGCGCGCCGAGCGGGTCCGGGCATTCCAGCAGCGGCAGCCCGCTGGACTGGGCCAGCTCCAGCACGGCGGTCCGGTCCGGCAGCAGCAGCCACGCCGCGTCGACCGGCCGGCCGTCCGGCCCCGGCACGACCGTCGTCCGGCGCTCGGCGTCCGGCAGCGCCGCGGCGAAGGCGTCGACCGTGCCTTCGCCGCCGTCGGCCAGGGGGAGCAGCCGTACGTCGTCGCCGGGCCGGTGGGCCAGCCAGCCGCGGGCCAGGGCCCTGGCCGCGTCGCCGGCGGTGACCGAGCCCTTGAACGAGTCGGGCGCGACGACGACGCGCATCAGTCGGCGAGCACGAGCTGGAGGTAGCGGTCCTTCATGGTGGCGAGGACCTCGTCGGGATCGGTCGCCCACACCTCGGCGTTGAAGATCTCCACCTCGGTGTCGCCGGTGTAGCCGGCCTCCTCGACGGCCCGCCGGAACGGCGGGAAGTCGATGTGCCCGTCGCCCATCATGCCCCGGCCGAGCAGCACGTCGGCCGGGAGCGGGGTGAGGAAGTCGCAGACCTGGAAGCTGGCGATGCGGTCGCCGGCCCGGGCGATCTGCCGCCAGACGTCCGGGTCCCACCAGATGTGGAAGGTGTCCACGACGACGCCCACCTGCGCCACCGGGAACGGTTCGGCCAGGTCGATGGCCTGCCCCAGGGTGGACAGCACCGCGCGGTCCGCGCAGTACATCGGGTGCAACGGCTCCAGGGCCAGGCGCACGCCCCGCTCGCCCGCGTACGGGGCCAGCTCGGCCAGGGCGTCGGCCACCCGCTGCCGGGCGCCGATCAGGTCGCGGGAGCCGGGCGGCAGGCCGCCGACGACCATGACCAGGCAGTCCGTGCCCAGGCCGGCGGCCTCGTCGATGGCGCGCCGGTTGTCCTCCAGCGCGGCCCGGCCGGCCTCGCCGCCGGCGGTGAGGAAGCCGCCCCGGCACAGCGACGACACCCGCAGTCCCGCGTCGGCGACGAGCTTCGCGGCGGCAGCCACCCCGATCTCGGCGACCGGCTCCCGCCACAACCCGATGGCCGGGATGCCGGCGCGGACGCAGCCCTCGACGGCCTCCCGCACCGACCACGACTCGGTGGTGCGCTGATTCAGCGACAACTTCGCCAGGCGGGGGTCGACGGCCCTCACGGTGTTTCCTTCCGTTCGCGACTGCGGGGCTCGCAGGACCGGCTCACTCCTCGCGCTCACGCCGACACCCCCGCCACCGACAAATAGCGGCGCATCCGGGCGACGGCCAGGTCCGGGTCGAGCAACAGCCCGGCGGCGTCGGCGAGCCGGAACACCTCCACGAGGTGCGGCACGCTGCGCCCGCTGTGCAGGCCACCCACCATGGTGAAGCCGGGCTGGAAGCCGTTGAGCCAGGACAGGAAGGCGATGCCGGTCTTGTAGTACTGCGTCGGCGGGGCGAAGACGTGCCGGGACAGCGGCACGGTGGGGTCCAGGATCTCCCGGAAGCCCGCCGTGTCACCGGCGTCGAGGCGTTGCAGCGCCGCCGACGCGGCCGGCGCGATGGCCGCGAACGCGCCGAGCAGCGCGTGGCTGAACCGGCGGCCGTCACCGGCGATCAGCTCCGGGTAGTGGTAGTCGTCGCCGGTGTAGACCTTGACGCTGGGCGGCAGCAGCTCGCGCAGCCGCACCTCCCGCTCGGCGTCGAGCAGCGACACCTTCACGCCGTCGATCCGGTCGGCGTGCGCCTGCACCAGCGCCACGAACGTCTTGGTCGCCTCGTCGAGATCCGTCGACCCCCAGTAGCCGGCGAGGGCCGGGTCGAACATGTCGCCGAGCCAGTGCAGCACCACCGGCGTCGACGTCTCCCGCAGCACCTGCTCGTAGACGCTCAGGTAGTCGTCGGGCCCGGTGGCCAGCGCGGCGAGCTGCCGGCTGGCCATCACCACGGGGACAGCGCCGCACTCCTGCACGAAGGCGACCTGCTCGGCGTACGCGCTGACGACCTCGTCGAGGGTGTCGGGCAGGCCGGTGAGCTGGTCGGTGGCCGCCCCGGCCACGATGCGCCCGCCGCAGGCGGCGGCGTCCGCGGCGCTGCGCCGGATCAGCTCCCGCGTGGCCGCCCAGTCCAGCCCCATGCCGCGCTGGGCGGTGTCCATGGCCTCGGCGACGCCGAGCCCCCAGGACCAGAGGTTGCGCCGGACGGCCAGGGTGGCGTCCCAGTCCAGCCGGGCGGGCCGGCCGGGCGCGTTGTCCGCGTGCGGATCGGCGACCACGTGCGCCGCGGCGTACGCGATCCGGCTGACCGGCGGGGTGGCCGGCCGCTGCCAGCCGGCCGGCTCGCGCAGGGTCAGCTCCGCGGCGCCGCCGTCCGGGCGGGGGAGGGCGATGCGGACGGTCACAGCCCGATCTCCTCGATCTCGACCCGTCGTCCCTCCTTGGCCGAGCGCAGCCCGGCCTCGGCGAGCTGGACGCCGCGGGCGCCGGCCAGGAAGTCCCACGGGAACGGCTCGCCGTCGACGACGTGCCGCAGGAACGCCTCCCACTGGACCTTGAACCCGTTGTCGAAGTCGTCGTTGTCGGGGACGGTCTGCCACTGGGCGCGGAAGTTCTCGGTGACCGGGAGGTCCGGGTTCCACACCGGCATGGGGGTGGCGCCGCGGTGCTGGATGCGGCACTCGCGCAGCCCGGCCACGGCGCTGCCGTGCGTGCCGTCGACCTGGAACTCGACCAGTTCGTCGCGGTAGACCCGGACCGCCCAGGAGGAGTTGATCTGCGCGGTGATGCCGCCGGCCAGCTCGAAGATGCCGTACGCGGCGTCGTCGGCGGTGGCCCGGTAGGTCTGGCCGGTCTCGTCGACCCGCTCGGGGATGTGCGTGGCGATGTGCGCGGTCACCGCGGTGACCGGGGCGAAGATCTGCTCCAGGACGTAGTGCCAGTGCGGGAACATGTCCACGGTGATGCCGCCGCCGTCCTCGGCCCGGTAGTTCCAGCTCGGCCGCTGGGCGTCCTGCCAGTCACCCTCGAACACCCAGTAGCCGAACTCGCCGCGCACGGACAGGATCCGGCCGAAGAAGCCGCTGTCGACCAGCCGCTTGAGCTTGCGCAGGCCGGGCAGGAACAGCTTGTCCTGCACGACGCCGTTCTTGACGCCCTTGGCGGCGGCGAGCCGGGCCAGTTCCAGCGACCCGGTCAGCCCCTCGGCGAGCGGCTTCTCGGTGTAGATGTGCTTGCCGGCCTCGATGGCCGCCCGGATGGCCTTCTCCCGCTGCGCGGTGACCTGCGCGTCGAAGTAGATCTGGTGGGAGTCGTCGGCGAGCGCGGCGTCCAGGTCGGTCGTGTACGACGTCAGCCCGTGCCGGGCGGCGATCTCGGCGAGCTTGGCCTCGTTGCGGCCGACCAGGGTCAGCTCGGGCCAGATGCGGCTGCCGTCGCGGGCGGGCAGGCCGCCCTGCTCGCGGATGGCGAGCAGGGACCGGACCAGGTGCTGCCGGTACCCCATCCGGCCGGTCACCCCGTTGAGGATGATCCCGATTGACGTGCGCTCCACGTGTGTGTCCTTCCAGTGGTTATTCGGCGGTCGTCGTCGCACCGAGCAGGTCCCGGATGCGTCCCGTGGCGCGGGCGAACTCCGGCGCCGACATCGTCTGGCCGTAGTCCCGCTCGACGGGCAGGTCGACGTCGATGACCTCGGCGACGGTGCCGGGTCGAGGGGTCATGACGATCACCCGGTTGGCCAGGTAGACCGCCTCGGCGATGGAGTGGGTGACCAGCAGGACGGTGGTGCCGGTCTCCCGCCAGATCCGCCGCAGTTCGACGTTCATCTGCTCGCGGGTGAGGGCGTCGAGCGCCCCGAACGGCTCGTCCATGAGCAGCACCGGGGGGCGGTGCAGCAGCGCGCGGCACAGGGCCACGCGCTGCTGCATGCCACCGGAGAGCTCGTTCGGGTACGCGTCCTCGAAGCCGGTCAGCCCCGTCATGGCGATCAGCTCGTCGGCGCGCTGCCGGGCCTGCGCCTTGGGCATGCCCCGCATCTCGGCCTGGAGCAGGATGTTGCGCCGGGCCGTGCGCCACTCCAGCAGGGCGGCGCGCTGGAAGACGTACCCGATGTCGCGCCGGGGTCCCCGCACGTCCTCGCCGTGCAGGCGGACCTGGCCCGACGACGGCCGCAGCAGGCCGGACACCAGCTTGAGCAGCGTGGACTTGCCGCAGCCGGACGCGCCGACGATGGCGACGAACTCGCCCGGCTCGATCCGCAGCGAGACGTCGCGCAGCGCCGTGACGTCCTTCTTCTTGGTGTGGAACCGGACCGCGACCTCGTCGATCTCGACCGTGGCGCCGGTCGCCGTGGCGTCCGCGGAGCGCTGCGTGGTGGTGTTGCCGACCGTCATCGGTCTCATCCCTTCGGTGCGAAGCTCGCGTCCCAGTAGGCCGACGGGGACTCCGCCTTGGTGATCACGCCGGCGTCGGCGAAGACGGTGATGGTCTTCTGCCAGTCGGACTCGTCGTTGACGCCGGGGGCCTGGCCCTTGGTGGCGTCGGTGTGCAGCAGCTGCAGCGTGGCGTTGAACTGGTCGGTGAGCACCTTGGCCGACGGCAGCTGCTGGGACGCGCCCTGCATGGCCGCGACCGCGCCGGCGGCGTCCTTCTCGGCGGCGGTCCACGCCTCGCTGCTGGCCGCGACCATCCGCTTGACCAGGTCCTGCTTGTTCTTGATGGTGTCGTTCGAGGCGATCAGGCCGTTGCTGTAGAAGCTCAGGCCGTGCTCGGCGAACTTCAGGTAGGAGACGGGCTTGCCGGCCTTCTCCTGCATGGTGGGGCCCTGGTCGGTGGCGAAGCCGAGCAGCGCGTCGGTCTTGCCCGACATGACGGCGGCCATCTTGCCGGCCGGGTCGGTGTTCTGCAGGGTCACGTCGCCCGCGGCGAGACCGTTGGCCTTGAGGAACGCCGGGAAGGTCTTGCTCAGCGCGTCACCGGCCGTGGAGGCGATGGTCTTGCCCTTGAGGTCGGCGGGGGAGGCGATGCTCTTGTCGCTGAAGAACTGCACCGACGACGGGGTGGTCTGCAGGAAGACGCCGACGCTCTTGACGTCCATCCCCTGGCCCACGCCCGAGAGCAGCGCCGGGGTGTCGGCCCAGCCGAAGTCGGTCTGCCCGGCGGCGGTGGCCTGGACGGTTTTCTGCGAGCCCTGCCCGGCCTGGATGGTCAGGTCGATGCCGTGCTTGGCGAAGATGCCCTGCTTCTTGCCCAGGTAGAACGGCGCGTGCTCGCCGTACGGGTACCAGTTGAGGGTCAGGGTGACCTTGTCCAGGCCCTGGGCGTTCTTCTCCTGCTTGTCGGAGGACGAGCCGCAGGCGGTGGCGGCCAAGAGGAGCGCCGGCACGAGCGCGACGGCGAAAGTACGCAACTTCATCCGAGGGTTCTCCTGTTCACAGGGTGGTGGTGGCGGCGTCGGTACGGCGGCTGGCGTGCCACGGCAGCACCAGGTACTCCAGCAGTTCGACGACGACGAAGAGGACCACGCCGAGCAGCGACATGATGATCAGCCCGGCGAAGAGGGTCGGGGTGTCGAGGTTGCCGTTGGCCTGCAGGATCACGTAGCCGAGGCCCTCGTTGGCGCCGACGAACTCACCGACGACGGCGCCGGTGACGGCCATGGTGGCGGCGACCTTCAGGCCGGCGAACAGGTGCGGCAGGGCGGCGGGGAACCGGATCTTCCGGAACGTCTGGGCCTGCCCCGCGCCCATGGTCGCCGACAGTTGCAGCATCTCCGGGTCGATCGACTTCATGCCGGTGACCGTGGAGATGACGATCGGGAAGAAGGCCATGAGGACCGCGACGACGACCTTGGGCGAGAGCCCGAAGCCGAGCCACACGATGAACAGCGGCGCGATCGCGATCTTCGGGATGACCTGGGCGAACAGCAGCAGCGGGTAGAGGCTCTTCTCGACGGTGGGGGAGTAGACCATGACCACGGCGGAGAGCACGCCGACCGCGATGGCGATGGCGAAGCCCAGCACCGTCTCGTACGTGGTGATCCAGGTGTGGTGCGCGAAGTAGCCCGGCTGGGCGAGGACGACGTCCAGCGTCGTGCCGGGGGAGGGAACCAGGTAGGGCTTCACCAGGTCCGCGGCGGTGACCACCCACCAGACGAGGAGGATGGCCACGAGGACCGCGGCCGGGCGCCAGGTGTTCCGGGCGAACCGGAGCAGGCCGGCGCCGGTCCCGCCCGCTCGGCGGGCGGCCGACGTGGTGGCGCCGGCGGGAGCGGTGCGCTCCCGTTGCTCGATGGTGCTCTGCGCGGCCATGACCCTCCGTTCTCCCTGGCTGGCCGGCGGTTTCCGGGTACTCAGCCGCTGGGTAGGCGCGTGCCGTCGGCAGGGCCGGACGACCCCGGTGAGGACGGGGAACCGGCCCTGAATGCGCTTTCAGTAAGCGCTTTCAGGCTGCTACGGTAACCACGCCGAAATAATCCGGTCAAGAACTTCCGCAGGGGGAACTCGATGCAGCCACGGGCGCACGTGACCTTGGAAGACGTGGCCAGAGCCGCCGACGTCTCGCTGGCCACGGCCTCCCGGGCACTCAACGGCATGCGCGTCACCCCGCAACTGCGCGACCGGGTCCTCGCCGCCGCCGAGAAGCTGGCGTACACCCCGAACGCGCACGCCCGGGCCCTGGCCGGCGCGTCCCACCGCACCGTCGGCGTCATCTGCCACGACGTCACCGACCCCTACTTCGCCGCCATCGCCGGCGGCGTCATGCGGGTCGCCGGGGACAACGACCTGCTCGTCATGCTGGCCAGCACCTTCCGCGACCCGGAGCGGGAGATCGCGTACGTGTCGATGCTGCGCGCCGAGCGCGCCCCGGCCATCCTGCTGATCGGCTCCGGCTTCGAGGATGCCCGCTGGGAACGGGCCCTGGAGGCCGAGCTGAAGCCCTACCTGGACGGTGGCGGCCGGGTCGCCGTGGTCAGCCGGCACCGCAGCCTGAAGGTCGACAGCGTGCTGCCGGAGAACAAGGCCGGCGCCGCCGCCATGGCCCGCGCCCTGCTCGACCTCGGCCACCGCCGCTTTGCCGTGCTCTCCGGACCGCGGGCGCTCACCACCGTCGCCGACCGGCTCGGCGGCTTCCGCGAGGAACTGGCCAAGGCCGGCGTGGCGCTCGACCCGGCCGACATCGTCGAGGGCCCCTTCACCCGCGACGGCGGGTACGGCGCGATGTCCGAGCTGCTGTCCCGGGGCTCGGCGGCCACCTGCGTGTTCGCCCTGACCGACGTGATGGCCATCGGCGCCTGCGCGGCGCTGCGCGACCAGGGCCTGTCCGTCCCGGGCGACATCTCCGTCGCCGGCTTCGACGACATCCCCATCGTCCGCGACCTCACCCCGGCGCTGACCACGGTCGCGCTGCCGCTGCAACGCCTCGGGGAGAAGGTGATGGAGCTGGCGCTGACCGAGAACAACGGGCGACGGCGGCGGCTCCTGCGGATGGGCGGCGAGGTGGTCCTGCGCGGCAGCACCGCGAAGGTGGGCTCGTGACCCCGCTCGCCGGCCTCACCATCGAGGCGGTCGACACGTACGCCGTCGCGCTGCCCACCATCCGCTCGTTCGGCGTCTCCGGCGGCTCGGTCGCCGTCGCCGGCACGCCGAGCATCCGGGTGCTCGTCAAGGTGACCGCCGGCGGCGTCACCGGCTGGGGCGAGGCCACCCCGATCCCGGCCTGGACCTACGAGACCGCCGAGTCCATCGTCACCACCGTCGACCGCTACCTCGCCCCGGCCGTCCTCGGCCGCCCCGCCTGGGACCTCGACGGCGTCACCACCGCCTTCGACCGCGCCATCAACCGCGGCTTCACCATCGGCTCGCCCCTGGCCAAGAGCGCGGTCGACATCGCCCTGCACGACCTGCTCGGCCGCGCTCTCGGCGTACCCGTCGGGGTGCTGTGGGGGCAGCGCCGCCGGGACACCATCCAGCTCGGCTGGATCGTGTCCGGGCAGACCGCCGGGGAGGTCGCCGACGCCGTCGCGGAGGGCGGTGACCTCGGCTACCGGGCGTTCAAGGTCAAGGTCGGCCTGCACAGCGAAGCCGAGGACGCCGCCGTGGTGCGGGCCGTCCGCGAGGCCGCCCCCGACGCCGCGCTCTGGGTGGACGCCAACCAGGGCTACACCGTCGACGGCGCGCTGCGGATGGCCCGCCGGCTGGCCGAGTACGACGTCACCACGTTCGAGCAGCCGCTGCCGGCCAACGACGTGGCCGGGCAGCGCCGGCTGCGGGAGTCCTCACCGATTCCCGTCGCCCTCGACGAGAGCCTGCGCCACCCCAGCGACCTGGCGACCTTCGTCAAGCTCGACGCCGTCGACGTGGCCATCGCCAAGGTGCAGCGCAGCGGCGGGCTGACGCTGTCGCGAAGGCTCTGCGCGCTCGCCGAGGACGCCGGGGTGCGGCTCATGGGCTCCGGGCTCACCGACTCCGACCTGGGCCTCGCTGCATCCCTGCACCTGTTCGCCGCGTACGGCATCGACACCCCCGTCGACCTCAACGGCCGGCAGTTCCTCACCTCCTCCTACGCCACGGCAGCGACGGTCGAGGTGAAGGACGGCGTCGCCCAGGTGCCGACGGGGCCGGGGCTCGGCGTCGAGGTGGACGAGTCAGTGGTGCGGGAACTCGCCGTCGACGTGCTCGCCCGATAGCCGCCTGAGCCACTGCCCGGCGTCCCAGGCCCGCCCCCTCTGACGTGCAGTGCCGCCAGCGAAACTGTCAGGCGCCGCCGCCCGGAGCAAGGCTCAGTAGTAGTTGTCGATCGGCTTGCGCGCCTCGTCGAACAGTGCCGGACCCTCATACCGCACCGGGGGAAGCGGCGGGGTGGCCGGCTTCACGTCCTCGAACTG
Source organism: Micromonospora sp. NPDC005305 (assembly GCF_040607315.1). Lineage (NCBI taxonomy): Bacteria > Bacillati > Actinomycetota > Actinomycetes > Micromonosporales > Micromonosporaceae > Micromonospora > Micromonospora sp. NPDC005305. The sequence continues at coordinate 85,080 of NZ_JBEXGL010000014.1, forward strand.
TTCGGCGGAGAGGGCGTACACCACCCGGCCGAGGCCGGAGCGGTCGATCGCGGTCGCGCACATCGGGCAGGGTTGGCAACTGGTGAACATCGTGGTGGCGGCCGCCAGGTCGGGGGAGAGTTCCCGGGCGGCCCACCGGGCCAGCTTCAGCTCGGGGTGGGCGGTGATGTCGGAGTCGGAGACCACGGTGTTGTGGTCCTCGATCAGGACGGTGCCGTCCGCGGCTACCAACAGCGAGCCGAACGGCCGCTCACCGGATGCCCCGGCCTGGCTGGCGATCTCCACGGCGCGGCGGAGAAACTTCTCGTCGTCGAGGGTCATCGGTCCTCCTGGGATTTGTGATACGCGGCAATCGCCGCCAGGGTCCGCCACGCGCGTTCAGGCTGCCGGACTTCGGTCAGGTCGTCGTTGAAGGGGTCGAGTACCACGGTCTCCGCGCCGAGCAGGCGGATGCGGTCGAGGTCGGCGATGATCTGGTCGATGGTGCCGACACCGGCGAGCCGGTCCGGGGCGGTGACGGCTTCTCGGGTCTCGCGGAGTTTGATGCGCGGCGCCAACGCGGGCACCGGCCGCCCGAGTTCGTCGGCGGTGGCCTTCAGCCGGCCGACCGCCTCGGTCAGCCACCCGGGCGTGAACCGCAGCGGGTGCCAGGCGTCGCCGAGCAGGACCGCACGACGGGTGCCGGCGTCGCTGTTGCCGCCAACCCAGATCGGGATCGCGCCCGTGTCGTAGTCGTCGGTGTTCCGCCAGGCGTCGCGCATGGCGTGCAGGTACTCGTCGGTCAGTGCGCCGCGCCGCCGGTACGGCACGCCGAGGGCCTCGAACTCCTGCCGGGCCCAGCCGACGCCGACGCCGAGGACGAGCCGGCCGCCGCTGAGCCGGTTGAGGTTCGCCGCCATCCGGGCGGTGAGCAGCGGGTGCCGGTACGGGACGATGAGCACCGTCGTGCCCAGCCGGACGCGGTGGGTGATGCCGGCCAGCCAGGACAGCGTGGTGAACGGTTCGTAGAACGGCGCCGGGTACTGCTCGGCCACGTCCGGGGTGATCGCGATGTGGTCGGAGACCATCAGCAGGTCGAAGCCGAGGCCCTCGACCGTCTGCGCCCACTGTCGCAGCAAGTCCGGGTCGGTACCCGGGGCGAAGTTGGGTACATTCACGCCTATTTGCACGAGTCAAACGCTAGTCGGCGTCAGGCGCTTCGGGAACAGCATCTTCCCTGTCATCGCTGGCTTCCGCCGTGGATTTCCCGCTAGATTGGCCTAATGGGCGAGAATCTTGACGCTGTCGATTGGTCAATCCTGACCGAGTTGCAAACCGACGGGCGGGTACCGATCACCGAGCTGAGCCGCCGGGTTCAGCTGAGCGCGTCGGCGACCAGCGAACGGGTCAGGCGGATGGAGGCGATCGGCGTGATCGCCGGCTACCGCGCCGAGGTCGACCTGGCCAAGGCGGGCTTCGCCGTGCTCGCGGTGGTGCGGCTGAAGTATCCCGGCAGTCGGCATGAACCGCTGCACCGGTTGCTGGAGCGACGGCCGGAGATTCTGGAGTGCCTGCGCACCACCGGAGACGACTGCTATGCGCTGAAGGTGGCCGCGACGTCGATGGCACACCTGGAACAGGTCGTCAACGACCTCGCGGGGTTCGGCAGCGCCACCACCAACCTGGTCTACAGCGCCACCCTGCCGTACCGCGGCCCCCGCCCGGTGCCGCCGACCGCCTGAAGCGGAGTCACTACCGATCATCGGAAGCGGCGCCGGGGTGTCCTGGCCGTCCGCCCTTGTGCCGCCGGTAGTACCGGGCGACGCGAGCAGGCCGACGGCGGCCTCGGCGAGGCGCGCGGCGAGTTGTTCACCCAGGCTTGCGCCGCGGCGCACGCGTGCCTGCGCGGTTCCCCACACCCACCGCAGTTCCCGGATCGCGGTCGGCCTGTCACAACCACCGTCGTTCCCGGGCATGCCAGCCCAATTGAAGTCGGGACCGCGAGTTGGTGCGTTCCATCAACTGCTGCACCCGACGTACGACCGTGCGGCGGCTCATCCCGAGCCGGGCCCCGGCTGCCTCGTCGGTGAGTCCGGCGACCAGCAGGGAGAGCAGTTGCCGGTCCTCGTCAGTGATCGTCGGATCGCCGGACAGCCCATCGGCACCGGCCGGCGCCAGTGGGGTGGCCTGCGTCCAGACCGTCTCGAAGAGCGCGACGAGCGCGTCCAGCAGACCGCAGGGGTGTACGAGCAGCGCCGCGTCGTGCGCCGACGTGGTCCAGGCCAGTGGCAGCAGGGCGAGCGCCCGGTCGCCGACCGCCAGCTTGGTGGGCAGCGCCTCGACGATCCGGGCCTGCTCGCCCGAGCGCAGGTGCGTGGCCACCGTGCCGGCGAAGTCGGCGTCGTCCAGGCCGGACCGGTCGTAGACGGCCCGGTAGACCACGCCGGCGGCCTGGCGCTCCAGTTGGGTCCGGTTGACCGCCTTGGGTATGGCGTATGGCGGGGCGACCAGCACCCGCATCTCCCGGCTGGCCGCCAGCTGCACCCGCTCGAAGGCCCGGCCAACAGCCGCCCGGCCCACCACGATCTCGATCAGTTCCTCGGTGCGGCGGCTGCCCGGCGGCCGGTACGCCTCGTCGGCCAGCCGGCGGGCCGCGTCCCGGGCCCGTTCCAACTCGTCGCGCCGGCGCCGGACGAGCTGTTCGACTGCCAGCTCGGGAGGTACCGGCACCACCCGCTCCTCGGGTGCCGGGGTGAGGTGCACGAAACCCTCGCGGACCAGCGCGGAGACCTCCCGCCGCACCCGAGTCTCGCCGAGCCCCGCCCGGTCGGCGAGCCGGGCGACGCTGGTCGGGCCCCGCCTGACCAGGAGTAGATAGATCTGCTCCTGGTTGGCCGTCAGGCCCACCCCTCTCAGCACGATTCACCGCCTGGCTCATCTGAGCCATGGCGCAGGTGCGCTGCACCTAGGTCCTTTACCCTCTTGATCATCAGGTGTGACGCTGCCCCGGGCTGGACGTCGAGTCAAGGGGAAACAGATGGTCACATCGTTACGCAGGCTGCTCGCCCTGGTCGTGTCGGCGGCGCTGGTCGCAGCCGCTCCCGCGCCTGCGGGGGCCGATCCGTCCACCACCACCACCACCACCACCGTGGCGGGGCCGCCCGCCGCCGTCCACCAGGTCACCCTGGTCACCGGCGACGTGGTGGAACTGTCCACGTTCACCGATGGCCGGCAGGTGGCCACGGTCGACGACACCGCCGGCCCGGAACGCCTGGGCTACCACATCTCCGAGCAGGACGGCGACGTCTACGTCGTACCCGTGGAGGCGCTGCCGTACGTGTCGTCCGGGCGCATCGACCGGGCGCTGTTCGACATCACCGACCTGGTCGCCGACGGCTACCACGACGCCGCCCGTGACGACCTTCCGCTGCTCGTCACCGGCACCCCGGCCCGCGCCGGCGCCCGGGCGGCGGTGCCGGCAGTGCCCGCCGGCGTCACCCGTCGACGTGACCTGCCCGGCGTCGGCGCGGTCGCCGTCACCGAGCGCAAGGCCGGCGCCCGCGCCTTCTGGGACGCCGTCACCGGCGGCCACCCGGGCGCCACGGGTCCGCGGACCCTGGCCGGCGGCGTCGGCCGGATCTGGCTCGACCGGCGGGTCCACGCCGACCTGACCGACAGCGTGCCGCAGATCGGCGCGCCGGTCGCCTGGCGGTCGGGCTACGACGGCCAGGGCGTCAAGGTGGCCGTCCTGGACACGGGCTACGACCCGCACCATCCCGACCTGAAGGGCAAGGTGGTGAGGGCCGCGAACTTCACCCCCGAGTCCGGCCTGACCGACGTGACCGACCGGTTCGGGCACGGCACCCATGTGGCCGCGACCATCGCCGGCCGCGGCCGGGCCGGGCGACCCAGCGGCAAGGGTGTCGCGCCCGGCGCCAGCCTGTTGGTCGGCAAGGTGCTGGACCAGAACGGCTCGGGCGAACTCTCCTGGGTCATGGCCGGCATGGAGTGGGCCGTCGGCCAGGGGGCGCGGGTGGTCAACGTCAGCATCGGGGCGCCGGCGTCCGAGGGGCCGGACCCGATCACCGAGGCGGTCGACGCGCTGACCGCCCGGACCGGCGCTCTCTTCGTGGTGAGCGCCGGCAACTCCGGCCCAGGCGTGCAGACCATCACGACCCCGGGCACCGCGGCCAGCGCCCTGACGGTCGGTGCGGTTTCCAAGCAGGACGAGATTCCGTCCTTCTCCAGCCGAGGTCCACGGCTCGGCGACGGCGTCGTCAAGCCCGAGATCACCGCTCCCGGGGTCGGCATCGTCGCCGCCCGGGCCGCCGGTACCAGCCTCGGCGAGGTGGTCGACGCCTCGTACACCTCGATGTCCGGCACCTCCATGGCGGCTCCGCACGTCGCCGGCGCCGCCGCCCTGCTCGCGCAGAAGCATCCGGACTGGCGGGCGGACCGCCTCAAGGCGACCCTGGTCAGTTCCGCGACGGACCCGCGCGACGCACCTGTGTGGGAGCAGGGCGCGGGCCGCGTCGACGTGCCGACCGCACTCGCCCAGCAGGTGAGCGTCGCCTCGGCGACGGTGGCACTGGGCAAGGTGTCGTCTGACGCGTCGACCCAGCGCGCCACGGTCGGCTACCGCAACGACGGCGACAATCCGGTCACTCTGACTCTCGCCGCCGGGGCGCGGGTCGCGGGTGCGGACGACCGCCGGGCGGCGCTGTCGATCAGCCCTCGTACGCTCACCGTCCCGGCGCACGGCCGGGCCGAGGCAGCCGTCACGCTCGACCCCGGCCGGACCCACCCCGGCGGGTACGCCGGCCTGATCACCGCGCGCGCTGCCGGCCACGAACTTCGCACTCCGGTCGGTTTCGCCGTCGTCCCGCCGGTCCACACCCTCACCATCGAGGCGTTCGACCGGGACGGGAAGGCGGCGCACGGGTTCTCGAGCCGGGCCGAGGTGTGGAACCTCGACACCGGCGAGACCAGCTTCGCGTTCTTCTCCGAGGGGACGGCCCGGGTCGAGCTACCCGCCGGCCGGTACCACGTGATGACCGACGTGCTGAGCCTCGACGCCGGCGGCTGGCCGAAGGACGTCAGCCAGTTCGGCGAGCCGGAGCTGACGCTGGACCGCGATCGGGCGCTGCGCTACGACGCGCGCACCGCGACCGAGGTGCGGGTCGACACGCCCGAGCCGACCGTCACGTCCCGGTTCGCGCTGAGCTGGCAGCGCACCACAGCCACGCGCTCCCGGCTGAGTGGCTCGTCGTACAACCAGGCCACGGTGCGCCGGGTGTATGCGGCACCGACCCGACCGGTGACGACGGGCACGTTCCAGTACTTCGTCCGCTGGGACCTGACCGCGCCGCCGCTGACCGCCGAGGTGTCCGGCGGCATGACGCTCACCGAGCCGCGACTGCTCGACGGTGCGCAGGCTCTGGACGGCCGGCTGACCACGCGGCTGGTCGACGGCGGGGCCGGCACGTCGAGCGAGCTGGCTGGGGCCCGGGACGCGGCGGTCCTGCTGCGCTACTCGACCGCCGAGGCGGTGCCGGGCCAGTTGGCGGCGGCCCGGGAGGCCGGAGCGAAAATCGTCCTGCTGGCCCCGGAGGAGCCGGGCCTGCACTATGCCGACGCCGTCGGCGCCTCGGTCCCCGCGTACTGGATCCAGCCGGCCGACGCCGACCGGCTGCGGGAGCGGCTCGCCGCCGGCGGGGTCACCATCGCGTTGCACGGCCGACCTTACACTCCGTACCGGTACGACCTGCTACTCGTCGAACCCGCGGGGATCCCGCGCGACCTCCACTACACCGCCCGGGACCTGCGACTGGCCACGGTGGACACCGAATTCCACCAGTACCGGGCGGACATGGTGGCCACGGAGTCCCGCGCTGGATTTCCGGACGGGGTGACCACGGCTTTCGCCTTCTCGCGGGCGGTCGGTGGGGCGGGCCGGCGCACCGAACACGTCAGCACCCAGGCCGTGACCTGGCAGGGCTCCGCCGTCGTGGAGTCGGTGGCCCCGGGCCAGTCGGTCGGAGCCATGTGGGGGCCCCAGCGCCGGTTGCGGCCCGGCGACCGGGTGCGGGAGGTCTGGTTCCCGGCCCTGCTGCGGCCCGCCGTGCCGCGGACGCTGCCGAACTACGCCTACGGTGCGCCGCCCAACCGCTTCCACGACGCGATCCGGGTCGGCATCCCCCAGTACGCCGACGGCGACGGGAACCAGTACGGCTGGGTGGACGGCCGCTACCAGCGCGCCGAACTCGTCCTGCGGCGGGGCGACGCGGTGCTCGGCCGAAGTACCCGCTCGTCCGAGCAGTTCACCGTGCCGCACCGGCCCGGCTGGTACCGGCTGAGTCTCGACGTCACCGGCCTGCCCGGCGCGGCGGTGCTGCGCGACACGTCCACCGCGACGCATACGGCGTGGACGTTCCGCTCGGCGGCGCCGAAGGACGATCACCCGGTCGTGCTGCCGCTAATCCAGTTGGCCTACGACATCGACACCGACCTGACCAACACCGTCCGCGCCGACCGGGCGTACCCGTTGCTCGTGCGGCCGGGCTACCAGCCCGGCGCTGAGGGACCGGGCCGGTTCGATCTGGCCGTCCAGGTGTCCTACGACGACGGGGCGCACTGGCGGGCGGCGCCGCTGCGGGGCGCCGCGGCTTCGGTGCCGCCGGCCCCGGCCGGGGCAGGCTTCGCCAGTGTCCGGGTGACGGCCCGCGACCGGGCCGGCAATCGCATCGAGCAGACCGTGATCAGGGCCTGGAAGGTGCGGGGCTGACGGTGCTGACCGGCCGGCACCCCGCGGTGCCGGCCGGCCAGCACGGACCTACGCACGTCCGGCGTCGAGGACGTGGGCCACGACGCGCCGGTGCCCAGCCGCAGGAGGGCGAGGCCGGGCTGCGTCGCGCTGCCGAGCGGGAGCTCACGCAGACGGCGTGACCGGGGACCGCAGGCCGAGCCACTGCTCGGCGTCCCAGGCGTGGAACCGCTCCACCTCGGTGAACCCCAGCTTTGCCGCGAGGCGCATCGAGGCGGCGTTGGCGGTCTGGGTGGTGAGCACCACCGACTCGCCGGGAAGGACACCGTCGAACCAGTCGAGTGCCGCCGTGCACGCCTCGGCGGCGTACCCGGATCCCCAGGCCTGCGGCAGGAACAGGTACCCGAGATCGGCCTTTCCCACGGCCGCCGGGCGACGGTGCCCGGTCGCTCTCCTGAGCAAAACCTGGCCGATCATCGCCCCGTCGAGATCAACGACGAAGCTCCCGGGCCACCGCTCGGGCACCTCGGGCATCTCGCGCTCCAGCTCGTCGCGCGCACGGGGACCGCCGAGGTAGGTGTGCACCTCGGGTGACGCCAGCAGGTCGATGAACGCCGCACGGTCCCGGGCCTCGGACTCACGGAGCACGAGCCTCTCGGTCCGGACCGGCTCAGGCGGCCAGGCGACGGGTCCGAGGTCAGTCATGCCGGCCAGCCAATCAGCAGACCCGGCAGCGATCAAGGGATGGCGAACGGCAGGATCGGGATACGCCGGCGCGGCTCATGACACTGCCGGATCATCGCCGCCGACCTGTGGGACACGGGCGTCACCGGCAACCTCCTGCTGCCCGGGGCCGCGACCGTCACCGGAATGCTGCCCCTCGATGCCGTACCCGAGGGCCGGGCTTTCCTGGACCCGTCGGTGATGTGCCCGCCCGTGGTCTGGTTGGCGTCCGACGAGGCGTCCGGCGTGCACGACGAGCGCATCGTCGCCGTCGACTTCGCGCAGTGGTTGCGGGACAGGAACCCGGCGGCCGGCTGAATGCGGGGCGCGCCGCCGAGGCGCGGCCCGATCCGTCAGCGTTCCGGGTGGCGGCGGACGAAGTCCTCGTAGGTCTCGTTGGCGAGTTCGATCTCGCGGACCTGCGCGGCCAGTTCGGCGCGCCGGATGTCCGCGCTGGCCCGGGCGCGGGCCAGCCGCAGCTCGTGGCGCCGGTCCCGGGCGCACGACCAGCCCCGGACCGCGGCCCAGGCGATCCACCCCCCGGACGCCGCCAGGCCGGTCACCGCGAAGGCGAGCAGGAAGTCCATCTCGACATCTCCTTCGCTCCGTCAGCTGACGTCCCGCCGCGCGGCCAGCCAGCTGCCCGTTCCGAACATGACCAGAACGTAGCCCAGCAGGACGAGGGTCGGCACCAGCGCGCTCGAGGACTCCAGCACCCCGGGAGTGCCCCCGTCGAACTGGGACCGCGCGCCCAGCGCGCCGGCCAGGGCGCCGGAACTCGGTGCCAGCAGCACCTTCTGGAGCACGGTCAGCGGGCTCAGCGCGAGGGCGAGCGCGCTGACGGCGTTCTCCAGGACCAGCGTCCAGATGAGACCGACCGCGATGGCCGTGGTGGCGCTGCGGAAGGCGATCGCGAGGAACCAGCCGACGGCGGCGTGGGCGGTGCAGATCAGCCAGGCCCCGGCCACCGCCGCCGCGAGCCGCCCGGCCGACGGCCAGTCGGCGGACCGTCCCTCGACGGCGGCCAGAGAGCCGGTGCTCAGCGCCAGCACGCCGAAGGTGAGCACCGCGATGAGCAGGGTCAGCCCGCACAGGACGACGGCCTGCCCGGCCATGACCTGCACCCGCCGGGGCCGCTGGGTGAAGACCAGGTTCCACGTTCCCCAGCGGTATTCGTTGCCGACCACGAGCGCGCCGAGGATCACCAGGATGGCGCCCCCGAAGAGCGGGAACAGCCCGATCCCGGTGGGCACGAGCTGCCCGGGCAGGACGGCGGCCAGCAGGGACTCGGCGGACTTCGCCTCCTCCGGGTCGCCGGCCAGGGCCAGGTGCACGAGGTAGGGCACCCCGATGCCGAAGCCGAGCGCGAGGACGAGCCAGGTCGTCGTCACGGTCCACACCGCCGGCCGCTTCCGGTCGGCGAACCAGGCCGCCCGCACCGCCGCCATCATCGGACGCCTCCCGTCGTGGTTGCCGCTTCCTGCTCCCGGCCCGGCGGTTCGGACCCGGCCGCCGGCGGCCGCGCGGGCGCGGTCAAGCTGAGGAACGCCTCCTCCAGCGAGTGCCGCACGGGGCGTAGTTCCCGCACGTCGATCCCGGACTCGACCAGCCGGCGGTTCAGGGCCGCGGCCAGGGCGGGGTCGGTCGTGACCCGCAGCCGCCCGTCAGCCAGCTCCACCGACCGGACCCCGTCGTGCCCGTGCAGGCACTCCGCCGCCCGGTCGGCCGGGTCGGCCTCGATCACCAGCACGGCCTGGCCGAGGGACCCGCGCAGCTCGTCCGGGGTGCCGTCGGCGACCAGCCGCCCGGCGTCGATGACGACGATCCGGTCGCAGATCTGCTCCACCTCGCCGAGGACGTGACTGGACAGCAACACGGTGCGGCCGGACCGGCCGAGCGTGCGGAGCAGTTCGCGGATGTCGGTCACCCCGGCCGGGTCGAGGCCGTTGGTGGGCTCGTCCAGGATCAGCAGGCTCGGCTCCTTGAGCAGGGCGGCGCCCACGCCGAGCCGCTGCTTCATGCCGAGGGAGTACGTCCGGAACGGCGAGCCGGCCCGGTCGGTCAGGCCCACCTCCGTCAGCACCCGGTCGGCGGCCCGCTCCGGCGCGCCCGCGTACCGGGCGGCGAGCCGCAGGTTGTCCCGGCCGGACAGGTGCGGATAGAAGGCCGGCGACTCGATCAGGGCGCCGACCCGGGCGAGCTGCTCGGGGGTGCCCGGCGGCCGGCCCAGCACCTTGATGCGGCCGCTGGTCGGGCGGACCAGCCCGACCAGCATGCGCATCGTGGTGGTCTTGCCCGCGCCGTTGGGCCCGAGGAAGCCGAGCACCTCGCCCTCGCGCACCCGCAGGTCAAGGCCGTCCACCGCGGTGATCCCGCCGGGATAGCGTTTGGTCACTTGATGAATTTCAATGGCAAAACGGTCATTCCTCAACGTGCCACCGCAATCGTGCGATGCCGTGCCGTCGGAGCGTCGGTCGGGTTTTGCTTCGCGTTCATCCCGGATTCCTTCCCATTCCGACTGCACTCCGGGGTTTTTATTTCTTCGCCCGGACTTAGCGCTGCTTAAGGCTGGTCCCGCTGGTTTGGTGCGCCGTCGTGCCGCCACGCTCCCGCGTCAGAGGCGACACCCAGTGGCGGGGAATCGAGCCTCTGACCTGCGACGGAGTGACGACGCGCACAGAGTACCGAAGATCCATCGACTCCGGTAGGGCCGCCGTCCGGGCCGGCCGAGGTTTTTGTCTTAGCCGCAGCTCGACGCGCTCAAATCTGCTCGCGGCACTACCTCGTGCGAAACAATCTGTTGACGAAAGACATGACCTTGGGCAGCATGAAGACGCTTTCGAAGTGACCGTGGTCGTTGTCATGGGGGGTCGCATGAGCCAGCCGCCGGACGGTGCAACAAGCCTGGAAATGCGCCCCAAGTTGCGGCACGATGTCGTTTTCCTGGACGCCCCGGCCGGCGCGTATCTGCGGGGGCCGGACAGCGCGTTCCTGATCAAGGGCAGGTCGGCGTTCCGCTGGCTGACGTCGCTCAGCCCCTACCTGACCGGGGAGCACACGCTCGCCCAGCTCACGGCCGCCCTCGACCCGGGCCAGCGGCAGACCGTGCTCACCCTGGTGCGGGCGCTGCTCGAGCGCGGCTTCGCCAAGGACGCGGGGGACCGCACCCCGCTGCCCGAGCCGCTGGCCCGCCGCTTCGCCGCCCAGATCGAGTTCGTCGACCACTTCGCGGACGACCCCACCGGCCGGTTCCAGCGCTTCCACTCCGCGCGGGTGGCGCTCTGCGGCGGGGGAGCGGCGCTGCTGGCCGCGGCGAGCGGACTGCTCCGCAACGGCTGCGTCCGCCTCGACCTGCACCCCGACGACGGCCCCGAGGGGTACGCCGAGGCCCTGGCGCCCGAGCTGGCGGACCTGCGCGCCGACGGCCTGCCGGTCGAGGTGCGCTACCCCGGCGGGGCGCCGGACCTGCGCGCGGTGGACGTGGTCGTCTGCTGCACCGGCCCCGACGGCCTGGCCCGCCTGGCCGCCCTGGCCCGCGACTGCCACCGGCACGGGCCGCTGCTCGTGCCGGTGCGCTGGGACGACGCCCGCGCCGTGGTCGGCCCGACCGTCCTCGCCGGGCAGACCCCGTGCTGGCACTGCGCCCAGCTCCGGCTGGCCGCCACCGCGGACCCGGCGACGGCGGCCGAGTTCTGGCGCCAGCTGGCCGTCGGCGGCGACGTCGCCGCGGCCCTGCCCGAGGTGACCGCCCGGATGCTCGGCAACGCCGCCGCCTTCGAACTGTTCCGCGCGCTCACCGGCGCGTTCGCCCCGGACACCGGCGGCGGGGTCCTGCTGCTCGACACGGCCACCCTGGAGTCCACCCGGGAGCGGGTGCTCCCGCACCCGGCGTGCCCGGTCTGCCGCGACGTCGAGGTGGCCGACCCGGGGCCGACCGCCGGCTCCGACGAGGAGACCTACCAGCGGGCCGAGGCGCTGGTGACGCCGAACGCCGGCGTGTTCACCCGGTTCGTCGACGACCCGCTGGAGCAGGCGCCGCTGAAGACGGCCCGGCTGCGGCTGCCCGGCCGGCGCGGCCCCCGGGAGGTGACCGCCTTCGACGTGCACACGGTGATGGGCGCCCGGCTCACCGCGTACCGGGTGGCGGTCCGCGACCATGCCGCACGCCACGCGGACCCGGCCGCGGCGGTCAGCGCGTCGGCGGCCGAGCTGCGCGAGCGGGGCGAGGAGCCGGTCCCCTGGTCGGAGCTCGCGCCGACCGCGGTGCCACCGGGCGACGACCGGCGGCGCACCCGCTGGCTGACGGCCACCGTCCTGGGCGGGACCGGGTCGGTCCGGGTGCCGGCCGCGCTGGCGTTGCCGACCTCCGGGTTCAACGCCGATGGCTGGGCCGAGCCAACGGTGGCCGGCGCCGCCGCCGGTGGCTCCCTCGACGAGGTCGCCGACCGGGGGCTGGCCGACGCGCTGGCCTACCGGGCGCTGATCGACGCGCTGCGCGGGCGGGCCGAGGTGCGCCCGGTCGGCGAGGAGGAGCTGGTCGGCGACGACGACACCGCGTTCGTGGTCAAGGCCGCCCACCGGTTCGGCCGCCGGCTGTCGGTCTACACGTTGGCCGGGGCCGAGCCGGCGCACGCCGTGCTCGCCGTCGCCGAGCCGCCCGACGGCGGTGACCGGGACTGGGCGCTCGCCGGCGGGTACGACCCGGTCGCGACCCGGCTGGCGGCCGTCCGCGACGCGGTCGGGCGGGTCCAGGTGCGGCACTTCGAGGGCGCCGCCGCCGACCTCGGCGACCCGGTGCTGCCCGACTTCGACCCGGCTGTGCTGACGGTCGGCGACATCCCGGCCGCCGCGGCGGCCACGCCGACCGACCGGGCGGCCGTGCTGGCCGCGCTGGCGCAGCGGGGGACGAGCGCCCTGCTGGTCGAGACGACGACCCGGGACGTCCGGGCCACCGGGGCCTTCCGCAGCGGCGTCGTGCTGCTGCGCCGGCACGCCCCGGCGGCCGACTGAACCACCACGTCAGTGGTTTCGGCGAGGCACGCACCACGGGAAGGAGGTGACAACATGCCGATCACCCTGAACGACGAGCTCCGCGAGCTGGAGACCGAGACCTTCGAGATCGAGGAGGTCGAGGACGGCGGCGAGGCGCTCGCCGCCACCAGCTCCAGCTGCTCCTGCTCGAGCTGCTGCAGCTGCAGCACGTCGAGCTGCTGCAGCACCAGCACCAGCACCTCCAGCTGCGGCTGACCGGTCCGACGGGGTTGCCCCCGACGCTGACGAATCCGGTCCCCGGTGGGACACCGCATCGATGACGCACCATCCGCCGCCGGCCGACGCCGGCGAGTAGCCCCCTGCGTGCCTCCGCAGCCACCGTGGTGGTGCGGGCGGACCACCGACGACCGGCTCGAACGCGGCTCAAGGAGAGGCCTGTGCCCACACAACCCCCGACATCCGGCGTACTGCCCGACTCGGTCCGCAGCGAGCTTCGCGACCTGCAGACCGAGACGTTCGAGATCGAGGACATCGCTGATCTGTCCGCCGAGCTCATGGACATCTGCAGCAGCAGCACGAGCACGTCGAGCTGTTCCAGCTGCAGCACGTCCAGTTGTTGCAGCTGCACCTCGTCGAGTTGCAGCAGCACCAGCTGAGCGACGTCGCCGCCGGTCGCTCCGGACGGCCGCCGGCGCCGCGCGCCCTGACCGCCCGAGGGGAGGTGGAAGGAAATGCCGGAACTGACTGAGGAACTGCGCGCGCTGGAGACGGAGACGTTCGAGATCGAGGACGTCGACGCCATCGACGCGATGGTCATGGACTGGTCGAGCTCCAGCTGCTCCTGCTCCAGCTGCTGCAGTTGCAGCACGTCGAGCTGTTGCAGCAGCAGCACCAGCACCGGATGCGGCGGCGGGTGATCTGAACCCACCGCCGTACCGCCCCCGCCGGCGAGCCACGCCGGCGGGGCACCGGTTCCCCGCATCACAGCCCCGCGACCGCAGACAGGTGAACCGCATGATCGTCGATGTCCGGACCACCTCCACCGGGTGGGACAGCAGCCTCAAACAGCTCGGCGAGGCGTTCCACGAGCGATTCCAGGATCGCGCGCGGCAGCCGGCCGGTCCCGACGCGCCGCTGCACGGCGTCACCGTCCGCATCGCCGCCCTCGGCCTGACCGACGCATACGCCGAGGGCGGGGACGGCAGGACCGGCGCGGTGGTGCCGATCTGGTTGCACGGCGCGACCGCGCTGGTCGGGCCGCGGTGGACGGGCACCCCGCCGGGCCCCTGCCCGCTCTGCACGCAGCGCCGCTGGCAGGCCATCCGGGTACGCGAGGAGCGGCACGCCCTGGAGCACCAGGCCCGGGTCGGCACGGTCGCCGCGCTGCCCCACCTGACGCCGTTCGCCGTCGACGCGCTGTGGCAGCTCCTGCTGGACGCCGCCCGGCCGCGCACCGACCGGCCCGGCCTCGGACGGCTGTGGCAGCTGCGGATGGACACCCTGGAGACCACGGTCGTGCCGGTGCTGGCCGACTCCGAGTGCCCGGCCTGCGCCACCGTCGCGCCGGACACCGCCGAGGCCGCGGTCATCCCGCTCACCAGCCGGCCCAAGCCGGACCCGTCCGCATACCGGCTGCGCTCGGCCGGCGAGCTGGATCTGCCCGTCGCGGCGCTGGCAAACCCGGTGGCCGGCGCGCTCGGCGGCGGGGCGCTGCGGGCGTACAACGCCACCGCCACGGCGCCGGTGACCGGCTACTTCCGCATCCGCAGCCGCTACGACCTGCACGAGATGTGGTGGAGCGGGCACGCCAACAGCTACGGCGGCAGCGAGACGTACGCGCTGCTGGAAGGGCTGGAACGGTACGCCGGCCAGTTCCCCCGCACGCGGCGGACCAGCGTCTTCGACAGCTACGCCAACCTGGCCCCGGACGCCCTGGACCCCGCCGGGCTGGGCTACCACCCCGCGTTCTACCAGGGGCACGGCCTCTACTACGAGCAGTACGCGCCGGAGCGGCCGATGCCCTGGGTCTGGGGCTGGTCGCTGCGGGACAAGGTGCCGCGGCTGGTGCCCGAGCAGCTCGTCTACTACCTGGACCGGCGCACCGACCACCGCAAGTTCGTCCAGGAGTGCTCCAACGGCTGCGCCAGCGGCAGCTGCCCCGAGGAGGCGCTGCTGCACGGCATGCTGGAGCTGGTCGAGCGGGACGCGTTCCTGCTCGCCTGGTACGGCTCCGCCCGGCTCGCCGAGATCGACCCGGCGACCTGCCGCGACGAGCGGGTGCACTTCATGCTCGACCGGGTCGACCTGCTCGGGTACGACATCCGGCTGTTCGACACCCGGGCGGACCTGCCCGTGCCGGTGGTCACCGCGGTCGCCGTGAAGCGCGGCGGCGGGCTCGGCCAGCTCTGCTTCGCCGCCGGCGCGAGCCTCGACCCCGACGACGCGGTCCGCGCGGCCGTCTGCGAGACCGCGTCCTACGTGCCCGGCTTCGACGAGCGCGTGGCCGCCAGCGAGCCGGAGCTGCGCGAGATGATCCGCGACTACACGAAGATCACCGAGCTGAGCCACCACGCCCTGCTGTACGGGCTGCCGGAGATGACCCGCCACGCCGGCTTCCTCTTCGACCACCCGCCGCTGCGCCCGATGGACGACCTGTACGGCGACTGGCTGTCGACCCGGCCGGTCCACGACGACCTGCGCGCCGACATGGAATACCTGTGCGGGCTGATCGCCGGGCTCGGCGGGGACGTCGTGGCGGTCGACCAGACCTGCCCGGAGCAGGAGGTCGCCGGCGTGCACACGATGGCCGTGGTGGCGCCCGCGCTGGTCCCCATCGACTTCGGCTGGCAGCGCCAGCGGGTGCTGTGGAGCGACCGCCTGGAGCGCCACCTGGCCCGCGGCACGCACGGACCGGACCGGCTCGGCGCCACCGGCCGCAACCCCCACCCGCACCCCTTCCCCTAGGAGCACCGCCATGCAGCAGGAGGCCGTCCAGGTCGTCCGGGAGTACGCCGAGGCGGTGTTCCGCCGGGCGCGGGTGCCGATGGAACCGCTCAACCACGAGGTGGACTGGGTCGACCAGCCCTCCCGGCACATCAGCTACCCCGACGCGCCCCGGGTGCCGCTGCCCGCCGACCCGCCCACCCTGCCCACCCTGCGGGACCTGTTCACCGGGGACGGCCTGCCGCCGGCCGGAGGCTGGTCGCTGCCCGCCCTGTCGGCGCTGCTGCGCCTGTCGTACGGGGTGCTGGACCGGCGGCTCACCGTGAACTGGAACCAGGACCTGGCCAAGCGAGCCCACTTCGAGCACGCCGTCTGGGGGCGCGGCACCGCCTCGGGCGGCGGCATGTACCCGGTGGAGCTCTACCTGGTGGCCGGCGGCTCCGCGCCGCTGCTGCCGGGGGTCTACCACTACGGCACCGGCCCGCACGTGCTGGAACGGCTGTTGCTCGGTGACGCCGGCGACCGGGTCCGCGCCGCGGTCGGCGAACAGGCGGGCGAGGCGGACAGCTTCCTGGTGGCGACCATCCGGTTCTGGAAGAACTCGTTCAAATACAACAGCTTCTGCTACCACGTGGTCACCCAGGACCTCGGCGCCCTGCTCGGCTCCTGGGACCTGCTGGCGCGCGCCCTCGGCGTACCCCTGCCCCGGCTGCTCGGTTTCGACCCGGCGCCGGTGGACCGGCTGCTCGGCCTCGACGGCGACCGGGAGAGCGCCTTCGCCGTCGTACCCCTGACCTGGGCCGGCGCCGAGCCGGCCGGACCGGCCGGGCGGAGCCCGGACGTCCGGGTCCGGTACCCGGCCTTCGAGCGGTCCCGCCGGCTGCGGGAGTTCCCCGCGGTGACCGCGGTGCACCGGGCGGCCGCAGCCCCGGCCGTCCCTGCGCCGCAGGCCCTGGCCGCGGCCGCGCCCCGGGACCTGCCCGGCGAGCCCGTGGCCCTGCCCGCGCCGCTGCTGGACCGGCTGGAGAGTCCCCTGTCGACGGTCCTCGCCACCCGGTCCAGCAGCTTCGGCCGGTTCCGCCGGCCGCCCGACCTGACCGCCGCCGAACTGGGCACCACCCTCGCCTTCGCCGCCGCCGGGCGTCACCACCCGGCCGACGCCGGGCTGCCCCCGGACGCGCCGGCGCTGACCCGCCTGTGGGTGTTCGCGAACCACGTCGACGGCCTCACGGCCGGCACCTACGGCTACTGCCCCCGGCGGCACGCGCTGCTGCCCGCCGCGGCCGAACCCGACGGCGGCATGTCCGCCTTCCTGCAACAGCAGTACTTCCTCACCAACTACACGATGGGGCAGGTCGGCGCCGTGCTGGCCATCTCCGGCCGGCTGGACGCGGTGCTCGACGCCGTCGGCCCGCGCGGCTACCGGCTGCTGAATGCCGAGATCGGCGCGGTCGCCCAGCGCGGCTACTGCGCGGCCACCGCTCAGCGGATCGGCTGCGGCGCGGTGCTGGGCTTCGACAACGTCGCCATGGACGAGGCCCTCGGCCTGTCCGGCACCGACGAACGGACTGTGCTGTTCCTGCTGCTCGGGCGGCACCCGGACGGCACCGCCGATCTCGTCCACCGGCTCTGACCCCCACACGTCGACGAAGGAGAGACCCGTGACGGTGTCCCTGCCCGCACCAGCGGCCGCCGAGGTGTCCTGGCGGATGCCGGAGGTGTTCATGCTGCGCACCGCCGGCCTGCCGCTGGAGGTCGCCGACCGGCTCGCCTTCGACCGCAGCGCCGCCTGGGCCCGCCGCACCCTCGACCTGGAGGACCGGCTCCGCGCGACCGGCCCGCCGCTGGCCGACGCGCTCCAGGAGGCGGTGGCTCGCAACCTCGCCGACGACCGGCTGCGGCGGCGGCTCATCCGGCTCCGCCGCGACGTGTGGAACCTGCGCCGGCCCGACCCCGCCGACGCCGACGCCTGGCCGGCGGCGGAACTGGGCGCCGACACGCACCGGATGCTGGCCGGCTGGCTGGACACCTTCGCGGCGTACCGCCGGGAGCTGGCCGACGGCGCGGCGGTGCTGGCCGCGGAGCTGGCGCAGCGCCGGGACGTGCTGCGCCAGCTGGCCGACCACCCGGACCTGCGCGGCGGCATCCTGCTCGCCTCGCCGTCGCTGGACCAGTACCTGCCCACCTACCTGGCCGCGCCCGGCCGCCTCGGCAAGCGGGCCCGGCGGGTGGAACGGTCCCTGCTCGAGTACGCGTTCCGCACCGCCTGCAAGACCAGCCCGTTCAGCCGGCTCACCACCGTCAACGTCGGCACCTTCGCCCCGAGCGCCGGCCCGCTGCTCGACGTCGAGCCGGTGACGGACCACACCGGCGACGCGAAGCGGGGCGCGGCCCGGCTCAACCTGGCCGCGCTGGGCCGGCTCTCGGCCGTCGTCCTCGCCGACGAGACGCTGCGCGCGGACCTGCCGGTGGCCCTCACCACCGGCTGGCGCATCGAGCGCGGCCGGCTGCGCTACCTGCGCCGCCGTCGCACCAGCTCCGAGGACGGCGAGGCCGCCATCACCCTGGAGTCGATCCACGAGTCGCTGTTCGTGCTGCCCACCGGCCGGGTGCTGCACGACATCCTGGCCGCGCTCGACGGCGGCCGGGTCCGGCGCCTGGCCGACCTGGTCGACGAGCTGACTACCGACGACCGGCCCGCCGCGGAGATCGCGCAGTACCTGCACCACCTGCTGCGGGTGGGCCTGCTCGTGGTGCCGAACCTGCACCTGGACATCCACGCCGACGACCCGGTCGAGGGCTACCGGCGGGCGCTCGGGGAGATCGGCCGCGACTGGGCCGACCGGCTCGCCGAGCGGGTGGGGTCCGCCAACCGCCTCGCCACGGGCTACCCCGATCACGACGTGGCGGGCCGCCGCCGGGTGCTCGCCGACATCCGCCGCGAACTCGTCGCCGCCCACACCGACCTCGGCCGCGCCGACGTGCCGGCCCCGCGGACCCTGCTCTACGAGGACGCCACGCTGCGCACCGGCCGGCCGGTCACCGCCGACCGGGCCCGCTGGGAGCGCGACGTCCTGCCCGGCCTGCGGGCGCTGGCCCGCATCATGCCGGTGTTCGACATCAACCTGCCGCGCCGGCTCGCCACCAAGGGCTTCTTCCGGGCCCGCTACGGCGCCGGCGGGCGCTGCGACGACCTGCTCACCTTCGCCCACGAGTTCCAGCAGGACTTCTTCGAGCACTACAGCGGGCGGATGATGCGTCGCCGGGCCTTCGACGCCGACAACACCTACGTGCGGCAGGAGAACTGGTTCAAGCAGGACGAGATCACCGCACTCGACGACGCCCGCGTCGAGGTCGCCCGGCGGATGAACGAGGCGTACGACCGGCTGCCGGCCGGCGCCGAGGAGCTGCGCCTGGACGACGACGTCATGACCGACGTGGCCGCCATGGTGCCCGAGACCCTCGGCACGCTCGACCCCCGGTCGTTCTTCCTCCAGATCGCCGACCAGGGCGACCGCCACCGGGTGGTGGTCAACCGGATCTACTCCGGCATGACCCTGCTGTTCTCCCGCTTCGCCCACCTCTTCGCCGACCAGGACCTCGCCGGCACGCTCCGCGCCGAGCTGGCCCGGCTGGCGCCCCCGGGCGCCGTGCTCGCCGAGCTGAAGGGCGGGTACGACGCCACCAACCTCAACCTGCACCCGGCGGTCACCCCGTACGAGCTGGTGTGCCCGGGGGAGGTCAGCTTCCGGCCGGCCGCCGAGCAGATCCACATGGACGACCTCAGCGTCGAACACGACCCGGTCACCGACCGGCTGCTGCTGCGCTCGCGCCGGCTCGACGCCGAGGTCATCCCGGTCTACCTGGGCTTCCTGCTGCCCATGGCGCTGCCCGAGGTGCAGCAGGTGCTGCTCACCTTCGCCTACCTGGGCATGGCCCAGCCCGACCTGTGGGCCGGCACCACCGTGCCGCTGCCCGGGCACGGCATCGCCGGCTACCCGCGCATCGTGCACGGCGACCTCGTGCTGCAACGGCGCATGTGGAAGCTGCACCCGGACTACCTGCCGCCGCCGCGCACCCCGGAGCAGAGCGACGCCGACTGGTTCCTGCGCTGGCAGCGCTGGCGCCGCGACAACAACCTGCCCCGCCGGGTCTTCGCCACCCCCGAGGGCACCCGGCTCACCCCGGCTGCCGACGACGGCCAGCCCGCCGTGCAGCCGGGCGGTCGGCCCGACCACAAGCCGCTCTACGTCGACTTCGACAGCCACTTCTGCCTGCAACTGCTGGAGGCGACCGGGCGGGGGGCGGGCAGCCGCCTGGTGCTCACCGAGATGCTGCCGGACCGCGACGAGCAGGTGCTTCGTGGCCCCGGCGGCACCCACGTCACCGAACTGACCGTGGAGCTCAACGGCGTCCGCGCCGGAAAGGTGGATGACCGATGACGTCCTTTCCCTCCCCGGTCGAGCACGACTGGCTCAGCGTCCACGTCTTCTACGCCAGCAACGCCAACCCCATGCTGGTCGAGGGGGTCCGGCCGCTGGTCGACGAGCTGCGGGCCGAGGGGCTCATCAGCCGGTACTTCTTCATCAAGTACTGGATGGAGGGGCCGCACGTACGCCTGCGGGTGCTGCCCGCGCCCGGCGCCGACCCGGCGGTCGTGAAGGCGCGGGTGGACGAGGCCATCGCGGCGTTCCTGCGCCGCCGCCCCGCGCTCTACGAGGTGGACAGCGAGGGCCTGGGCGACCTGTACAAGCAGATGTTCCTGGCCGAGTACGGCCGGGAGCGCTGGGACGAGGAGTACGGCCCCGACGGCGTGATGCCGATGCGAGCCAACAACAGCTGGCACCACATCCCCTACGAGCGGGAGTACGGCCGCTACGGCGGGCCGGCCGGGATGGAGCTGGCCGAGTGGCACTTCGAGCACTCCAGCGACGTGGTGCTGGACCTGCTGGCCACCACCAACGTGCACGTGCGTCCGGTGCTGCTCGGGCTGTCCGCCCAGCTCACCATGATGATGTGCGCGGTCTTCCTCACCGACGACGAGCGGATCGCCGGGTTCCTCGACGAGTACCGCCGGTTCTGGGAGGTCTCCTACTCCGAGCCGAGCGACGACTACCACGCCAGCTTCGACAACAGCTACCGGCGCATGGACGCCGCGCTGCGCGACCGCCTCGCCCAGATCCGCGCGGCGGCCCGGGAGCACGCCGACGTCCGGCCCGGCGGCGTCGAGGGCCGCTGGTCGGCGCACTGCCGGGAGCTGCGCGACCGGGTGGTGGCCGCGACCGAACGGGGCGACCTCGTGTTCCAGCGCGGCGGCGCCGAGCCCACCGAGGTCCGTGACCTGGACGCCGCCCTGCCCATCCTGCTCAGCTCGTATGTCCACATGACCAACAACCGGCTCGGCGTGAGCATCCTCGACGAGATCTACCTGTCGTACGTGCTGCGGACCGCCCTGCTCGACGACCTCGCCCCGGCCGGCCCACGGTGACCACGACGGACGCCACCTGGACCCGGCCCCGCCTGCGGGCCGAGGTCGTGCTCGGCCCCGGCCAGTGGCGGGGGGAGAAGCTGGTCCACCACGTGAAGGACCCGGAGACCGGCTGGTTCTACCGCGTCGGACCGCGCGAGCACTTCCTGCTGTCCCGGATGGACGGCACCCGGACGCTGGACGACCTGGCCACCGAGTACGCGGCCACCTTCGGAAAGCGGCTCGGGCCGGAGAACTGGCAGCAGCTCTTCGGCATGCTGCACCAGCGGCAACTGCTCCACGGCGCCACCGACCCGGCGGCCCTCGCCCGGCTCACCGACACCGCCGTCGAGGGCGCGGCCCGCAGCCGGCGGGGACCGCTGTCGGCCCGGTGGCCGCTCTACGACCCGGACCGGTTCTTCGACCGGCTGCTGCCCCGGCTGGCCCCGCTGTTCACCTGGTGGTTCGTGCTGCCGGCGCTGCTCGTGGTGCTGGCCCTCGCCGGGTACGTGGCCCTGCACCTGCCGGCGCTGCTCGACGTCGTGGCCCGGGGCGACCGGCCCCTGGTCGCGATCCTGGCCTCGGTGGTGATCACCTGGTTGATCGTCTTCCTGCACGAGTGCGCGCACGGCCTGACCTGCCGGCACTTCGGCGGGCGGGGCACCGAGATCGGCGTCATGTGGCGCTTTCCCATGCTGGCGCCGTACTGCAAGGTCGACGACATCGTGCTGTTCACCGCGCGCCGGCGGGTCGCCACCGCGTTCGCCGGCGTGTTCGTGAGCATGCTGGCCCTCGTGCCGTTCGCCGCGCTCTGGATCTGGGGCGGTCCCGGGGCGCTGCACGACCTGGCCGGCACCATGCTGCTGTTCGGCACGGCGACCGCCGCGCTCAACCTGGTGCCGTTCCTGCGGCTCGACGGCTACTACATGCTCAGCCACGCCTTGAACCTCGCCGACCTGCGGACCGACAGCTACCGCTTCTGGGGCCGCCTGCTCCGCCGGGGTCCGGCGGCGGTGCGCGGCTACCGGCCGCGCGACCGGGCGGCGTACGCCCTCTACGGGCTGGCCTCGCTGGTGTTCGCGGTCACGCTGCTCACGCTGCTCGTGCGCTACTGGTACGTCACGCTGGCCCGCTGGACCGGCGGCGGGTGGGCTGTGACGATCCTGGTCGCGGAGGCGCTGGTGCTGCTGGGTCTGGCCGGATGGGTCGCCCGCCGCCGGGCCGCCGGGACGGCCCGGCCGGGCTGACGTTGCTTAGCCTCACCACCTGTCACCTGACGGTGCCCGTGCACGGCGCCAGGCGAGACGACCACCCATGTTTGGCGGCATGAGCGTGCGGGCCATCACGCATCGCCGTCGATCTGCCTGAGCCAGCGACGGACCGTTGCGAAGTTCGCCTCGGTCAGGCCCACGTAGGGATCGACACGTTGCAGCAGCGCCGGCGCCCGGTGGTGTGCCGCTACCCATCGCCGGTCAGCATCGGTTGTCTCGTCGTCGAACCAGACGAACGGGTGGGCGCCCGCCCATCGGGTGAGGAACACGGTCTTCCAGTGCAGGCCGCGCGCCGGAACCTCGTCGTCGTCCGGCCATTCGACGACCGGCAGGTCCGGGAGCCCGAGCCGCGGCGAGATGACCTCGTTCGCCTCCGCCATCCACGTCGTCGCCCAGACCAACTGGCAGCCCAGTGCCAGCAGCCTCGGCCCGTCCTGCGGGTCAAGGCGATCGAGCAGGGGATTGCCCGGAGCGTCCAACGGCTGCGCAACGCCGCGCTCGTCGTGACCCGGCCGGGCCTTGAACGGGATCAGGGGACCGTCAACATCGAGGAAAATCAGCGGGCTGTCGGTAGGGCGGGTCATCACGCCCGAACCGTACTGAGGGCTCACCGGGCTGAGCCAGGTGCGCCCGCTCGCCCGGGGGAGGACCGGCTCGTCGCTGCACGCACCTTTCGTAACGCCCTTAGAACTCCCGGTCAGCGGCGGATCAGCCCTTCGGCTGGAGCGAGCCTGTCCCATCCCTGTGCTCTACTCCCGCCATGCATGTCGTCGTCACAGGCGCACTCGTTGAGAACGGCGCGGTCCTGCTAGTGCACCGCAGGCCGACCAAGCGGGCCTTCCCAGACGTCTGGGATCTGCCCGGGGGGCAGGTCGAAGCGGGTGAGTCGGAACTACAAGCCCTCGCGCGTGAGATGCACGAGGAGCTCGGTGTTCACATCGTGGCGGAGTCCGCTTCACGGTTGGGCGTCGTGCATGCCAGCGTCGGTGAGGACGCCGTTCAGGTGGGCGTCTGGCAGATCGGAGACTGGGTTGGCTCTCCGACCAACCGTGCACCTGACGAGCATGACGACATCGCATGGGTCGGGATCGGCGAGCTGGGCGGCCTCCCCCTCGTGGATGGCGTCTTGGCGGCGTTGCTTCGTTCTGTGCCCGATCCTGACCGGCTGTTTCGTCGCGATGAAGCACGGACAGCCGCATCGCCGAGCGGTCCAGAGGTCCATCGCCCTGCATCGCCATGATCGGGCCTTTCGAGGGTCCCTCGCGGTGGGTAGCGATCGGTCGGCGGCAGATTAGGATGCCGGCGGTGGTCGACGGTGACGACAAGGCCGTGGCCAGTTGATTGGAGTCCCGGTGACCGCTACGCCGGATCGTGGAGTGGTGCCAGCACAGGGTGCCTTGGCGGTCTATCCCGGCACCTTCGATCCGTTCACCCCGGGGCACCACGACCTGGTGGCCCGTGCCCGGGTGCTCTTCGACCGGATCATCGTGCTGCTGGCGGTGAACCCCGACAAGCAGCCGACCGCCGAGGCCGCGACCAGGGCCGCACGTGTACGGGACGCCATGCCGACCGCCTGGGCCAATGTCGAGGTGGACACCTGGACGGGCCTGACCACCGCCTACTGCCTGCGCCGTGGCGCAACGGTCATCGTCCGCGGCCTGCGTACGGCCGCGGACCTTCGCCACGAGTACCGGCTCGCTGCGATGAACGAGCACCTCGGCATTCAGACCGTCTGGTTGCCGTCCCGTCCGCAGTTGGCGGCCACGTCGTCCACGGTCGCGCGCGCCTACCGCTCGGCCCGCGACGCAGCACTGACTGGGCCACGTGACCATGTTTGACTCTCGGTGCCCGGAGTGTGGTCGACGAGGGTTGGTCGACAAGCAGGAACGCCGCGGCCACCTCTGCTGGGGCTGCTCGGCGGCGGCCACCTGGGGAGTCACTCGACCCGGACGTGCGGTCCGCGATCGATGCCGCGATCCGCCGCGGACTGATACTCGGGCTGATCGCCATGCGCGACGCCACACCGCCGATCCGACTGCCCCATGCTGCCGACCTGCTCCACTACCGGCTTGGTTCAGGCATGGGCCCCGAAACGGTCGGCCAGTAGCCGGTCGCGCCCCTCGCCGCAGGTGTGCGTCTCGGCGGTTCCACGTGGCGCGTCCGGCCGGCGTCAGGTGAGCCGCAGATTGTGCTGTTCGAGGGCGGCCTCGATGATGTTCAGTGCCTTCGGACCCATGCCGTGCAACCTGGCCAGCTCTGCGCGCGGCACACCCGCGAGCTGGCGTAGCGCGGTGTAGCCGGCGGCGTTCAGCGCCCGCGTCGCCGGCGCGCCGATCTTCGGCAAGGTGTCAAGAGACTGGTCCACCGCTCGATGCTAGACCGTCGATCCCACGCCGATGCCCTCGTCGCGGGCAGATGAGAATGGAGCGAGCCGTACCTCTATGGAGGGACAGCCCGCCACCGCGCAGCCTGACCTCGACCCCTCCAACATTCATGGTCATGCACTAGCCGGCACATCCCGGCGGATGCAGCCAGGGCGCGGCCTTGGGCGCCGCCGCGATCAGGGCGACCGCGAGCGCCGTGACCACCGCCTGCCCGATCCGGCCGGGCGTGATCCCCGGCGTGGTGTCCAGCACGTAGTTGGCATACCCGTTCGCCGCCGCGTCGCTGGCGAGCAAGGCACAGCCGAGCAGCAGCCCTTCGATCCGGCGCATCGCCAGCAACAGCGCCGCGAGCGGGTCGAACACAGTGAGCGAGGTGAAGTACACCATCAGCCAGACGGGGGTGGATGGCCTTGGACCACCCGGCCGAACACCGAGCAGATCGCCCAGGTGCACGATCCCTCCGTACGCGAGGACGCAGGCGGCGGCGATCACGACAACCCGAACCCACCCGGGCGCCCCGGCCCACCGCCGAAGCGATATCCGTCTCACCGCCACTGGCCCCCTTCGGGTCGGGCAGTGGCCCGCCCGCGCCGCATCGATGCTAATGCGGCGTCCAGAGACGCTTGCCGCGCCGGCTCCAGACGACGACCAGCGGCATTGGAGTCATGCCGGGGCCCCGCGGGGGCAGCAGTTCAGACTCGTGGTCAGGTGAGCGACTTGCGCATCTGTTGTGTCACGACGCGATAGCCGGACGTCTCATACAGCCGGATCGCCCGGGCGTTGTCGCGGAAGACGTTGAGCTCCAGGCGGTCCACGCCACGAGATCGCACCGAGTCCTCGGCAGCAGCGAGGAGCGCGCGTCCGTAGCCGGCTCCGCGGTACGCCTCATCGATCTCGATGTCGTAGATGAACGCGCAGTCGGGCGCACCGCGCGGATGCGTCAGGCCCAGCCACAACACGCCGACATAGCTGTCGTCGGGAAGCACGGCCCGCAGGAACAGCATTCCGGCAGTCGCAAAGCCATCCGGCAACAGGACCTTGTGTGCCTTGGTGGCCAACTTGAGGGCCTCGTCCGCGGCCCAGTTTCCGGCTGCTACCTGCTCGTCGGCGTATGCCCGGATGGTACGGGCACGCCACTCCTCGAACTCGTTCCTCGTCATGTCCCGCACGATCAACCCAGGCACAGCGTGATGGTCCCACGCCAATCGGTGGACGGCTGCCCGGTTATCCGCGGAGCGTAAACGAAGCACGCCGACATGCTCCACTACCGGCTCCGCTCCGGGTTGGTTCAGACGCGGGTGGCCAGAGCCGGTCAGGCGCCGCCGGGCAGTTCAGGGTGCCGCACCGAGCAACTGCTCGATGATGTCGGCCAGCTCTCCCACTGGACGTTGGCCGTCGAGTTCACACGTGGCGCCGCGCCGGAGCAACGGCTCCACCTCGCGCACGTAGCGCGCGATCTCGGCGCGATGCTCGGCGGTCTTCCCGTACGGATTGGTCGATCGCGCCGTGACCCGATCGAGCAGGACGCCGAGTGGTGCACTCAGCAGGACCACGTGGTCGAAACGGTCGTAGAAGCGGCCCTGGTTCGCCACCGTCCCCGATACGACGACCTCGGGCCGGTTTGCGAGCAGGGCTGTCATCCGTGGTTCGTCCCACTCGCCGTCCGGCAAGCTCCAACCGTCATAGTCGGTGTCGATGGTGTCGTAGCCGCGGCGGGACAGCTCAGTCAGCAGCGTGGTCTTTCCCGTCCCCGACATGCCCGTCACCAACACTCGTGCCACCCCTCGACCCTACGTAGGTCGGGTGCGCACGGGGCGCGGCGTGGTCAAGGTGAAGAGCCGGAGTCGTCACTCATATCCCATGGCCGGGATGATCTTGCCCAGCGACTCCTTGACGAACTCGCGGGTGTCGTCGTCGAACTGGTTGTTGCGGTTCGCCAGCTTGTGCGACTGAAACGTCGAGGGGGTGGCGAAGTCGTCGACGCCGAGCCGTTCGAACAGGGCCTTGCGCTGCCCGGGCCAGTCGGCGGCGAGATCTTCTGCCTTCACCTCGATGTATCGCCGGCCCGTCAGGTCGACCGTGTTCTTCCAGGTGAGCCATCGGTGGTAGATGGGCTTGAGGTACGCGAGCGCGCCGTCGACGGTGGGCGGCGCCCATGGCTGGGCCAGGTGGGAGGCGAGCACCGAGACCGGGTGACGTTTGATGTGCACGATGGTCGCTTCAGGGACCAGCTCCCAGAGGAAGTCCATGCACAGCAGGTTGAACGGTGTCTTCTCGCACCAGGTCGGCTTGCCCGCGTCGGCGGCCGCTCCGCCGAACAGGGTGTCGACCAGGCCCCGCAGGATGCCGAGCAGTTCGCTCCGGTCACTGAAGTACCTGGGGACCACCCGCGGGCGGCTCGCCGGCGCGAACGGTCCGGCCGGCCGGTCGGCGTTCCCGAAGCCTTCCGCGGGCGCGGGTTCGTCGAACGTGTGCGTGATCAACTGAGGCCAGAGCTGCTGCACCGCGTCCCGGTAGCGCTGCTCGCCGACGAGTTCGGGAACGGTTTTGCCGCGATCGTCGCGCCGGCCGGGCACCCGCACCGTGAGGAAGTCGCTGAGCCGGTGCAGGGCGTCCTCACCGACGGTGGGGTCGTATCGATCGGTGAGCGCGTCGGCCAGGTCCCGCAGGCCACCCGGGTCGATGAGGAACTTGGTCTCCATGGGAATCCGGTGGATCAGCGGATGCTGGCCGATGATGTCGGCGATCCGTGAGGTTCCCGAACGACCCGTACCCGCGACGAAGATCGGTGTGGGGGAGGACATGACGAGCAGCCAACGCTCGGCCCGGCACAGGTGCAAGCCATTTAGCCCCTTCACCCGCTGCTACGGGCCGGACCGCACGCCATGTCCCGCCGTACCATCCTCCGGTGATCTCCTCCCGCCGACGGCTCGTCGTCGCGTGCGTCCTCCTGGTGCTGGAGGCGGTGGCGTTCGCGCTGTTCGTCGCCGAGTCCGTGGCGGGTGCGATCGTGGCCGTCGGGTTCACCTGCGTCTCGTTGTGGGTGCACATCGTCCTGCACGAGTGCGGGCACCTCGTCGCGGCGAAGCTGCTGCGTCTCCCGGTCGTCGCGGTCCGGATCGCACCCTTCACCGGCCGGCGGAGCGAAGTGTGGGTCCGGCCGACGCCGACGGCGACCGCCTTGCCGCTGCGGATGGTGCTGTTCTACCTCGGTGGCTCGATGGCGAACCTGTGCGCCGCGGCGGTGCTCGGTGCCGCAACGACGTTGCCGAGCACGGCGTTGACCCGAGTCGTACTGCTCGGGGCAGCGCTCGTCGGGGCGCTGCTCGGGGTGGTCAATCTCGTTCCCGGCACGTCGCCCCGCAGTGACGGCCGCAACCTGCTCCGCTGGCTCTCGTCGCCAACGGCCACCCGCGCCGCGCTGCGGGCCGGCTACTACCAGGACGAGGTGCGCAGGACATTGCGAGCGATGGCCCCGGCGGACCATCATCTCGGAGGTCCAGTTGCCGACACCACCGATCCGCTACTGGCGCTCGCCGCCCTTGAACGGCGCTGGAGCACGGGGTACGCCCAGTCGGCCGCGGATTACATCGCCGACGCCGAGCGGCTCGCGGCGCTGGCCCGCGCCGACAGCACCGATCCCCTGGCCGCGGCCGCCATCGGGCAGGCGCTGACCGTCCAGTTCGGGCTGTGGTACCTGTACGACGCGGTGGTCAACCGCGCACCTGTCGACCACCGGGAGGTCGTGGAGATCTCGGAACTGGCCCAGCTGGCCGTCCACGCGCAGCCGCACCGGTTGTCCGCTCGTGTCGCCATGGGCCTGGCGCACCTGCTCAACCAGCGGCCGGAGCAAGCGCGGTCACTGCTTCTCGACGTCCGGCCGGGTGTCGACCCACCGGACCTGTGCCACGTCGCGTTCCTCCTGGCGGCCATCGCCGAGTGCTACCTCGGCAACCACGCTGCTGCGGACGCCCTCATCGGGGCGGCCGGCGGCGGCTACCCGCAGCTGACCCAGGTCGTTGTCGCGATCCGCGCCGCCGACCCGGTGCCGCGCCTGTTCGCCCCGGCACCGATGGCTGACGCCTGACCCACGCGCCGTCAGGCCCCGACGGTCTGCGGGTCGCCGGCGGCGTCGTGGGTGGCCATCGACTCCTGCCGGAGAGGTTCCTCGCGCAGGATGGCGCAGTGCAGCCACGCGTCCGGGATGCCGAAGCCGTCCACCAGCGTCCGCATGTGCGGGCGCAGCTCCTTGAGCAGGCCGTTCACGACTCCGGTGATCGCCTTCGAGCGGGCCGGCGTGAGTCGGCCGTGCTCCAGCAGCCAGCCCTTGTTGGCCTCGATGACGCTGAGCGCGTACAGGTCACAGACCCGAGAGAGCAGCGCCCGGACCGACGGGTCGGCGGTGTCCTCGATGCCGGCGACGAACGCCTCCAGGGTGACCCGGTCGATGTGCGCGGCCGCGACGGCGAGGACATGGTCCTGGACGTCGTTGAAGATGTCGAAGGGGTGGTCCTTCTTCGTGGCCGCGCCGTTGCGGAGGCGGCGGACCGCGCCGTCGAGCAGGTGCCGCTCGCGGTCCTCGAAGACCTTGAGCTGCCAGCCGCGGTCGGTGACGGCGACCTCCTCGTCGCGGCCAGGCACGGCGCTGATCAGCCGCTCGATGAGCGACCGGGCGGCGGTGCGTTCGAGCACCATCTCGCGGACGTGTTCGGCGACGAAGGAGGCGCGCCCCCAGCCGTCCAGCGAACCGAACGCGTCGCGGTAGCCGGTGAGCAGGCCCTTGGCCACGAGTTGCAGCAGCACCGTGTTGTCGCCCTCGAACGTGGTGAAGACGTCGGTGTCGGCCTTGAGGCTCGGTAGCCGGTTCTCGGCCAGGTAGCCGGCGCCGCCGCACGCCTCCCGGCACATCTGGATGGTGCGGGTGGCGTGCCAGGTCTGCGCGGCCTTGAGGCCGGCGGCCCGGGACTCCAGCTCCCGCTGCCGGTGCTCGTCGACCGGGCCGTCGCCGCCCTGCACCTCGTGCAGCGCGGCGACCAGCTCGGTCTGGGCGAAGTGCAACGCGTACGTGGTGGCCAGGGCGGGCAGCAGCTTGCGCTGGTGGGCCAGGTAGTCGTTGAGCAGCACCTCCCGATCCGCGTCGGGCGTGCCGAACTGCCGGCGGATGTCGCCGTAGCGCACGGCGATGGCCAGCGCCGACTTGGTGGCCGCCGACGCGGCGCCGCCCACGCTCACCCGGCCGCGCACCAGGGTGCCGAGCATGGTGAAGAAACGGCGGGAGTCGTTCTCGATCGGGCTGGAGTACGTGCCGTCCGGCGCGACCTGACCGTACCGGTCCAGCAGCATGTCCCGCGGCACCGTCACGTGGTCGAAGCTGAGCCGCCCGTTGTCCACGCCGAGCAGGCCGGCCTTGGCGCCCGCGTCGCCGATGGTCACGCCGGGCAGGGGCTTGCCCTGCGCGTCGCGGATCGGGACCAGCCACGCGTGGACGCCGTGCCGCCGCCCGTTGGTGACCAGCTGTGCGAAGACCACCGCCATCCGCCCGTCGCGCGCCGCGTTGCCGATGTAGTCCTTGCGGGCGGCCTCGTGCGGGGTGTGCAGGTCGAAGGTCTGCGTGTGCGGGTCGTACGTGCAGGTGGTGCGCAGTTGCTGGACGTCGGAGCCGTGACCGGTCTCGGTCATCGCGAAGCAACCGAAGATCCTGCCGGAGATGATGTCCCGCAGGTACGCGTCGTGGTGCCGTTTCGTGCCGAGGGCGCTGACCGCGCCGCCGAACAGGCCCCACTGCACGCCCGCCTTGACCATCAGCGACAGGTCGACCTGCGCCAGCATCTCGGTGGCGACGATCGAGCCTCCCACGTCGTTCCTGCCGCCGTACTCGGTCGGGAAGGCCGACGCGATCCCCAGCTCGGTGGGGAGTTCGGTGAGCAACCGGGTGATCCGCGCACGGGCCTGGTCGCCGGTCTCGCCGTAGACCGGGAGGAAGCGCGCGCCGAGGTGGTCCCGGATCGCGTTGCGGACGTCGGCCCACGGCCCGTCGAGCACCTCCCGCAGGCGAGCGAGGTCGATGTGATCGGACATGGGCACGCCTCCGCTGACGGACATATGGGTACAGTCTGTACTCGATCAAGGTTACCGGCCGGTTGCGTGGCCCGCCGGGCCACGCCGCGGTGAGACCGGACACCCTCGCAACTCCCGCCGCGCGCGCCATCCCTCCGGCGGCCCGGATGGTAGCGGGCGACGATCATGCCGGTCGTCGTCGGCGCTGGCGGCGAACAGGTCGAACGTCGGCGGGAGCCCCGGTCGGCGACTCCGGAGCGGCGGATGCCCGGTCACCGGGACCTTGCCGAGATCGATTCACGAGCGTAGGAAGAACACCACCCGTGGACCGCCACGTCGACGCACCGTCCAGTGTCGAAGGAGGAGCGCGTGAGCACACTCCGACGGCTCCGTCTCGCCGTGTCCGTGCTGGTGACCGCGGGCACCATGCTGCTCGGCACCGCCGCCGCCGCGGCGCCGGCGGCGACTCCGCCGCCGGCCGGAGACCGGACGTGCGACCCCATCGACCCGACGGCCTGCCTGCTGCCGTTCCCGAACGACTACTTCACCGTGCCGGACCGGACCAGCCCCACCGGCAAGCGGGTGCGGTTCGCGACCTCGGCGATGCCCGCCAACGTTCAGGGGGCGCCGATCGACCCGGCGGAGTGGAACCGGCAGGACGGGTTCAGCCCCGGCTCGCCGATCCTGGTGCGCGTGCCCGGCCTCGACGCCGCCGGGACCGGTATCGCGCCGGTCACCGACATCGGCCGCTCGCTGGCACCGGACGCGCCGATCGTGCTGCTCAACGCCCGGACCGGCGAGCGCACCCCGTACTGGGCCGAGCTGGACGCGCACGCCGCCGGCCAGCCCGACCGGCAACTGCTGATCATCCGGCCGGCGGTCGCGCTGACCGAGGGCACCCGGTACGTCGTGGGCCTGCGCGGCATGCGCGACGGCGCGGGGGCGACGATCCCGGCGCCGAAGGCGTTCCGCGCGTACGTGACCGGCGCTGGCCTCGGCCACCGGGACGGTCGCGCCGCGCAGATGAAGCGGATCCTCGCCGACCTGAGCCGGACCGGCGTCAAGCGGCGCAGCCTCTACCTGGCCTGGGACTTCACGGTGGCCAGCCGGCACGGGCTGACCGGGCGGATCCTGGCGGTCCGTGACAGCGCGTTCGCCGCCCTCCGCCGGGCCGCACCGTCGTTCACCGTCACCCAGGTGACCGACTACCCGCCGGAGCAGGAGCCGCTGATCGCCCGGCAGGTGACCGGGACCATCGACGTACCGTCCTACCTGACCGGCGACGGCGGGCCCGGCTCCCGGCTGCACTACGGACCGGCTGCCGGCGACGGTACGCCACCCTCACCGAACGCCCTGCCCACGCCGTCCGGCAGGACGGTGGCGGCGGACTTCGTCTGCAACATCCCGCGCAGCGCCTCCGCCGCGAAACCGGCGCACCTCTCGCTCTACGGCCACGGCCTGCTCGGCCGGCCCACCGAGATCAACGCCGGCAACGTCAAGACGATGTCGAACACGTACGACTTCACCTTCTGCGCGACCAGTTGGATCGGCATGGCCGCGGCCGACGTCCCCTACGTGGCCGGCGCCTTCACCGACCTGAGTGCCTTCCCCGCCGTGGTGGACCGGTTGCAGCAGAGCTTCCTGAACTTCCTCTTCCTGGGCCGCGCGATGATCCACCCGGGCGGGTTCGCCGCCCATCCGGCGTTCCGGGACGCCGCCGCGCGGCCGCTGATCAACGTGGCCGGCGGGCTGCACTACGACGGCAACAGCCAGGGCGGCATCAACGGCGGCGCGCTCACCGCCATCGCCCAGGACTGGACCCGGTCGGTGCTCGGCGTGCCGGCCATGAAC
The DNA here is from genome assembly GCF_040607315.1 of Micromonospora sp. NPDC005305. Lineage (NCBI taxonomy): Bacteria > Bacillati > Actinomycetota > Actinomycetes > Micromonosporales > Micromonosporaceae > Micromonospora > Micromonospora sp. NPDC005305. The sequence goes on from NZ_JBEXGL010000014.1 coordinate 117,510, forward strand.
TACTCGACGCTGCTGCAACGGAGCGTGGACTTCGCCCCGTTCCAGCAGGTCATGGACGGCTCCTACCCGGACAAGGTCGACCAGCAGTTGATCCTCGCGCTGCTCCAGATGCTGTGGGACCGCTCCGAGGCCAACGGGTACGCCCAGCACATGACCGACCGCCCGCTGCCGGGCACCCCGGCGCACCAGGTGCTGATGCACGTGGCCTTCGGCGACCACCAGGTCTCGCCCGCCGCGGCCGAGGTGCAGGCGCGCACGATCGGTGCCCGCATCCACACGCCCGCGCTCGCCGACGGCTGGTCGGCGGACGTGCGGCCGTACTGGGGCATCGCGCCGATCCGCAGGTACCCGTACGTGGGGTCGGCGATCGTGATCTGGAACAGCGGCACGGCGTACGCGCCTCCGCCGACGAACCTCGCCCCAGCCGGGCCGGAGTACGGGGAGGATCCGCACGAGTTCCCGCGCGCTCAGGCCGGGGCCCAGCGACAGAAGGCGGTGTTCCTGCTCACCGGCAAGGTCGTCGACGTCTGCGCGGGCACACCCTGCCCGTAGAAGGGGCCGTGACCGCGGGGGACTCCGGGATGATGCCCGGTCCGCACTCGGACCCAGATTCTGAGCATCTTCTCGGCAGATCGGCGCCGCCATCGCTCCTCGCCTCCTGGGTGCGGAGCTGCGGGTGATCCGATGGCCCTGCGGCGTTCGCTGTCGGTATGGGCGCTGGTCGCCGCTGTCGCCGCGGGGGGTAGCCCGTCGATGATCGCCGCCGCACCGTCTACCTAGGAGGTCCGTGCACGTTCGCCTGAGGCCCCGGGCGAAATACCCGCCTCACCAGGACGAATGAAGATCAACTAACCAATTTGGCTTGAGGCCACAAACGGCTTCGAACTGCAAGGCATGGAGATTCCCATCTCCGCCGGCAGGATTCCTGGTCGACGAGGAGAAACCAACCCTATGCTTGCCGCCGGAATGCCTGCGGCTCATCCGGGCCGAGGGAAAGCACCAATGCAAGGATTTGCGAATGCGCCGGAATTTCGCTCGGAACAACGGCACTGCTGGCGCCAGCGAAATGACACCAAACGGCGAACCGCCAACCTCTACCGCAGAGGGCGTCGCGCGCCGATCCGCGGTCGCCGAGGAACAAGAGTTTCTCGACCTGGCCACGGCCCGGCGCGACACCCTTGTCGACCACCTGCAGGCCGAGCTTTCGTCAGACCCCCTGGACGCGTTGGAACGGGCGCGGCAGCGCATGCTCCGCCAGCAGTACGAGGAGCTACGGCGAGCACGGGAAGGGCTCGTCTTCGGCCGACTCGACGGCCTTGATGGCACCGTGCGACACGTAGGCCGTGTCGGTCTGCGCAACGACGGCGAGGACAGTGAGCCGCTGCTGCTGGACTGGCGGGCTCCCGCAGCTCGGCCGTTTTACACCGCGACGGCTGTCGACCCACAAGGTCAGGCACGGCGCCGTCACATACGCACGACGGGATCGGCCGTCGTCGGCGTGGACGACGAGCCACTGGACGGGACCATAACGGCCGAACTCGTCGGTGAAGGCGCCCTACTGGCCGCCCTGGACCAGCGGCGCACCGGTCGCATGTCGACGGCGATCGCCACCCTGCAACGCGAACAGGATGACATCATCCGGGCCGAGGCGACCGGCCCGCTGATCGTTCAGGGCGGTCCCGGCACGGGCAAGACCGTGGTTGCCCTGCACCGTGTCGCCTACCTGCTGTTCGCCCAGCCGAAGATGGCCGACCAAGCGGTCCTGGTCCTCGGCCCCTCGCCGCGGTTCCTCCAATTCATCGCCCAGGTGCTGCCCGCGCTCGGTGAGACCGCAGTCGTCTCGGCGACCTGTGACACTCTGCTGCCCGAGATCCGCGTCGGCCGCGACGAGAGCCGGCTTCTCGCCGAAATCAAGGGCCGCGCCCTCTGGCAACCCGCGCTCGAAAACTACGTCACGTCGCTGCTCCCGCGGCCCCGTGAGCTGGAGCTGCGCTGGGAGGGCGAGTTCTACCTCATCACAGCCGAAACAGTGGCACAGGCGCTCGCCTCGGCGGTGCAGGGACGCCCGTACCACCGCGCCCGTACGGCGTTCGCCGAGCAGCTGCACCACCTCCTTGCCGACGCTGTCGTCGAGCAGCGCGAGGCGCTGATGAACGAGATGGAGGAGGGCTTCGAGGAGATCCTCGCCCGCGTCGACCGGGGGATGCAGCATGACCACCATGTTGGCAGGAGCCCCACCGGCAGTGACGTCGACGGGTTGCTCTCCGAGGAAGAAATAGAGGGCCTTCGCGATCGTATTGCGGAGAACGCCACCATCGCTCGGTTCATCGAGGCATGGTGGCCCACCCTCGACGCCGAAACCCTACTGTGTGGTCTTCTGAGCGACCGCGCCCTGCTGGCCCGGTTTGCCCCGCAGTTGTCCATGGAGGAGATCACCGCAGTCTCGGCCGAGCCCGCACAGTGGGCATCGAGTGACATCCCCCTGCTCGACGCCCTCGCCGACCTCCTAGGCGAGGTCGAGGCCCCGCAACCGCAGGGCGAGTTCGTCGCCGACCATGCTCGCCGGCAGCGCGACTGGGTGTACGGCCACGTCGTCATCGACGAGGCGCAAGAGTTGTCCGAGATGCAGTGGCAAATGGTCCTACGGCGTTGTCCCAGTCGCTCCATCACCGCGGTCGGCGACATCGATCAGGCGGAGGCAGCACATCGGCACACCAGCTGGGCACAAGCGGTGCAGGCTGTTTTCGGAGACCGCTGGGCCGCTGCGGAACTGACCATCTGCTACCGGACCCCGCGCGAGGTTATGGCCCTCACCGAACCCGTCCTGAAAAAGGCTGGCAGCCACAACGCGCCACCACGGGCGGTACGCTCCTCCGGCATCGCCCCCTGGGTGCACACGATCACGCCCGCCGAGCTTGCCGGCGCCGCCGCCCAAGCTGTGCGACAGCTGCAGCAACGGTGGCATGGCGGTACGGTCGGCGTCATCGCCCCCGCCGACCGCATCGCCGAACTCCTGGCCGTGCTGAGCGATGTGCCGGTGCTCACCGCGGCTCAGTCCAAGGGACTGGAATGGGACGCGACGCTACTCATCGACCCACAGGGCATCGCCGCTGAACCGCGCGGCTGGAACGGCCTCTACGTCGGGCTCACCCGATGCACCCAGGAACTCGGACAGATGGTGCTCACGTAGCAATCGCCACACTGGTGAATTGATTCGGCCCACCGGGGTGCAGCAGGTCGTCACCGAGGATGTAGACCCCCATGCCTAACGCGCCCGGCACAGTGGACACGTGGTACTGGCAGTGACTGACTGACAGCCGCGTCCAGCCGGGGACCGATCCCGGAGCTCGATGATCTCCACGAGCCAGGTCGTCTATCCGGGATCCTCCGACCGTCATGATCAAGCGACAGGGGCAAATCAGTGCACTGCCGGGGGCTGTTGTGGACCGTCGGTCAGCCGTTGGGGCGTGACTCGATCGCCTGCAGCGACCATTTGTTGCCGTCCGGGTCGCCGAAGTAGACGAAGTTGCCCCATGGCTGCACGTCGACCTCGCTGGCCTCGACGCCGGCGTCGAGCAGTTGCCGGCGCGCCGCCTCGGCGTCGGCGACCACAACCTGGATTTCCTGCGTGCCGGGGGTCTTGTCGGTGATGCCCTGGCCGATCACGATGGAGCAGGCGGAGCCGGGTGGTGTCAGCTGGACGAAGCGCAGGCCCTCGTGCACCGTGTGATCGTGGTCGGGGTTGAAGCCCACCTTCTGGTAGAACGCCTTGGCCCGGTCGACATCGGTCACCGGAACGGGGATGAGTTCAATCTTCCAGTCCATGGCCCCACCGTAGGACGTGGTTGACATTCGGGCTCACCACACCACTCGGCTCAGGTCCGGGCTTCGGTCGGGCCGCTCAGCTCGGCCAGGAAGGCGTCCACGGCGGGCCGTTGCGCCGTGCCGCCGAGGGCGCGGGTGACCGCGAAGATGCGCCGCTCGGTGACCGGCTCGACCAGCGGCTCCACGTGCACCCCGGGTGGCACGTGTCGCAGCGCCAGCTCCGGCACCAGCGCGGCGCCCAGCCCGGCCGCGACGAGGTCCAGCGTGAGCGCGAAGTCGACGCAACGGTGCCGGATGTCCGGCTCGAAGCCGGCGAGCCGGCAGGCGTGCAGTGTGGACCGCAGGCACGGCGTGTGCTCGGCGCTGGCGATCCATGGCACATCGCGCAGCTCGCTCAGCCGGCCGGTGCGACGGCGCCATCCGACCGGGGTTATCAGGTGCATCGGGTCGGTGGTGACCGGGTGCCGGTCCAGGTCGTCGACCAGCGGCGCGGGCACGTGGTCGTACTCCTGCAGCACCACCACGTCGAGGGTGCCGGAGCGTAGGTCGAGGCGGCTCTGCTGGTCTTCGGCCTCGACCACCCGCACGTCCAGCTCCGGGTGCTTCGCCCGCGCGCGGGCGGCGGCGGGGGCCACCAGCGCGCCGGCCGCCGACGCGAACGCGCCGACCCGCACCGTGCCGATGACCCCGTGACGGATCGCCGCGAGCCCGGCCACCGCCTGTTCCACGGCCCCCAGCACGGTCCTCGCGTGGCTGGCCAGCACCTCGCCAGCCGGTGTGAGCACGATGCCGCGCCCGGCCCGCTCGACCAACTCGTGCCCGGACTCTCGGGACAGCTGGACGAGCTGCTGGGAGACCGCCGACGGCGTCACGTGCAGCGCCGCGGCGGCGGCGGTGACGCTGCCGCGCAGTGCGACCTCATGCAGCACCCGGAGCCGGCGAACATCAAGGTCCATGTAGGCAAGCTACAGCAGCGATGAAGAACTTTGAACTGGTCCTTAAGCGTTCGCTCCGGCAGCGTAGCCGGCATGAAAGCATCGCACCGACTTCTCGCCGTGCTCGTTGCCGCCATCTGGGGCGTCAACTTCGTCGCCATCGAGCTGGGCCTGCGCGACCTGCCGCCGCTCGTGCTGACCGCGCTGCGCTTCGTCGCGGCGACCCTGCCGTTGGTCTTCCTGGTGCCGCGCCCCACCGCCCGGCTCCGCTATGTGGTCGCCTACGGGCTGGTGCTCGGCGTCCTGAAGTTCGGCGCGCTGTTCACGGCGCTCGCCGCTGGCATGTCGGCCGGTCTGGCCTCGCTGGTGCTGCAGGCGCAGGCGCTGATGTCGGTACTGCTGGCGGCGGCGGTGCTGGGCGAGCGGCCGGGGCGGGCGCAGGTGGCCGGCGTACTGGTCGGATCGGTCGGGATCGGCGTGCTGGCGATCGACAGCGGCGGCCACGCCACGGTGATCGGCTTCGTGCTGACGCTGTTCGCGGCGGCCAGCTGGGCCGTGGCAAATCTGGTCATGCGAGCCAGCGGCGAGACGCGACCGCTCTCGCTGCTGGTCTGGTCGAGCCTGGTGCCACCGTTGCCGCTGCTCGGCCTGGCCGGCGTGGTCGACGGCCCACAGGCGGTGCTGGAAGCGATCACCGGCCTGTCATGGCACGGGCTGCTCGCCGTCGCGTACGTCGCGTACGTGTCGACCCTCGTCGGCTTCGGCATCTGGAACCGGCTGATCGCCCGGTACTCGATCGCGCGGGTGGCGCCGTTCAGCCTCCTGGTGCCGATCTTCGGGCTCAGCGCGGCGTGGCTGCTGCTCGACGAGCCCGTCGGCCCGATGGAGCTGGCCGCGGGCGCCACCATCCTCGCCGGGCTGGCGCTGGTGGTCCGGCGTTCCACGGCGGACCGCGGCAACGCCTCGGCTGCGAGCGAGGGCCGCGACCCCGAGTACGCCCCGGCCGCGCCTGCCTAGTCCGCGGCCAGGTCGAGTAGCCGGGAGGAGTCTCTTACCTCCCGGCTCGCGTTGCGAGTTCAGCCGATGGGCTCGGCCAGCGAGACGGCGATCCCTTCGGGCCCTCGGACGTAGGCCATCGCCAAGCACCCTCGTACTCGCCGATGCCACCGACCAGTCCGTAGCCCTCGCTCGCTGCCCAATCGACAGCGGCCTGCAAGTCGTTGAGCTCGAAGGACACGTTTCGCAACCCCAGCTTGTTGGCCATCGCGGCGGCGAGCCCGGCACGGAATCGGGCCGCACGAACCTCGCGAGTTCCAGGCGGGCACCATCGTCCGCCCTGCAAAGCATGTTGAACACCTGCGGCTCCTGACGCCCCTGGAGTACGCGCGCTCATAGCCCCCGAGGTCGCCGCTCGGCGGTGGGTTGCCGAAGCGGGAGTGCTGCCAGATCTTTTCAGCGGTCAGACCGGCCACGACCAGAGCGGACGCCATGGCCGGCGGGGCCGGCGCCAGCGCCGTCACCGTGGCGCTTAGCGGGTCTTCCTGGTCGCCCGCTTGCGGGGCGGTGTCAACAGCTCGGCGATCGCCGCGATCGCGGACGGCACCAGGCGGTAATAGGCCCAGACGCCGCGCTTTTCCCGTTCGAGCAGCCCGGCCTCGGTGAGGATCCGAAGGTGATGGCTGACGGTCGGCTGGGAGAGGCCGAGCGGCGTGGTGAGGTCGCTGACGGACGCCTCGCCCTCGGGAGCGGACTGGATCAGGCTGAGCAGTCGCAGCCGGGCCGGGTCGGCGACGGCTTTCAGCACTCCCGCGAGTCGTTCGGCATCGGCACGCTTGATCGGCTCGCCGGCAAGCGGCGAGACTGCAGGTGCAGCGGTTTTCGGGGTTCTCACGTCATGCATCGTTGCATCAACAGCACCAAGAGGCTGGCGGAACCCAGTACCAGGCCACGGACGGCCGCCGGGGCGGCGCGCTGGCCCTGCGGCCGAGCGGGCTTGAGGGCGTGCCCGTTTGCCGCGGGTCATGCCGGCGAATCCCCGCGCTTGCGTGCCTGAAAGACGCGGTACATGACCTATGCCCGCCTATCAAGGCTGCTGGGAATCCCGATACGGCTGTCCATCGACGTGGACGTCCCCACCACCGGTGTTGTCGTTGTGACCTACAGGAGGTCATCTCTTGGATACCAGGATCCAGAACGTCCAGGAGGCACACGACGGGATGGCCACGCACTTCACGGAGGACGAGATCCTGGAGATCGTGGCCGTTGTGATCAATATGAACATCTGGACGCGACTCAAGCTCGCCGAACGTGCCATGCCCACGACGGCGCCTCCCGTCTGAGTTGATACCCGGCCCTGTCATCGGACTAAGATGGCCGCCGTCCGGTCTGCCTGCTGGCGACCTCGAACTCCTCGCTCAGGGCTGGCGGAGCGGCGCCACCACCCGGACCCGGAGCCGGTGAGCATCAGTAGCTGCTCATCCGACGTTCCGGCCCGGTCGCGTGAGGAGCCAATGACGTCCGATCGCCCGGCGAACAAGAACCGAGCATCTCGCCGCGGGCGCTCGCGCAGCGCCACCTACTGCGGCTTGCCCAGCAGTTCCGCTTTGGCGCCGCGGCGAATCAGCCACAGGGTTGGCGGCCAAGCGGCGAAGAAGCCGATGATCGACCCAATCTGGACAATGAGCCAGAACACCGGACTACTAGGCTGCAGCGTCTCGTGGAAAACCGTCAACTCCATTAGCGCCAACCAACCCAACAGGGCGAACTCGAAGACGGACACGCTCAGCAAATCTCCCCTGATGAATCTCCGCATCGCGGCCCACGCTCTTCGGCCACCCGCCTCAGCCTCAGCGAAGTAGCGGAACAAGAGGCCTACCACCACTGCGGCTACATAGTCGCCGATGAACTCAGGCCACAATCTTTTGTCGAATAGCTCGAGGCTCAAGCCGAAGACGACGAAAGTGGCAATGATGGCACCTAGAACGCAGTGCGTCGCACAATGTAAGGTTTCAATTATCGTGACAGCAAGTCGCGGCCGCCTGGGCGGGGTGCGGTGCCGCTCCAGCCACCGCGGAGACTGGGGTCTACCCCACTGTTGGTAGGCCAGGACGGCTGCTGGGCCAAAATAGAGTGCGGTTGCCGGCCAGACAATCTCCATGACCTTGACCGGCTGACGATATCGAAGAACAAAGTGGTCAATGAGGATGATGGCGGTGCTGGCAAGGCCCACAGAGAGCACGGCCCACGAGAGCACCACGAGCCATGTTGGTTGCAGAACCGTCTCCCTCTCACGACGCTCAATGCGATGCCAGGTTGCCATCGGCGTCCTTGGACACTCCGACGAGCCGGCCGGGGAGCATCCGTTCCTACCGTCGGCGCTCACGCTAGTGCGTGGCTGTCTCGGCCATACTCCTTTGCCGAACCTTCATTCGCGGGGGTGCGCGGCCGGGATGGCCGCACCACGTCACGGGCCAACCAAGAGCGATGACAGATGGAACCGAAGACGATCGGGAACGGGTCTGCTGCACCGATAGGTGACATCTGAGATGGCTTGCCCTGGTGGCGGGCTGGAAGGATGTCGCTGTGCCCAAGCCCTACCCACGTGAGTTCCGCGATGACGTCGTGCGGGTGGCTCGTGACCGTGACCCGGGCGTGACGGTCGAGCAGGTCGCGAAGGACTTCGGAGTCCACCCGATGACGTTGTTCAAGTGGTTGCGCCAGGCTGAGGTTGACGCTGGAACCAAAGCCGGCGTCAGTGGCAGTGAGTCAGCCGAGCTACGGGAGGCCCGCAAGCGGATCAAGCTGCTGGAGCAGGAGAACGAGGTCCTGCGCAGGGCGGCGGCGTATCTGTCGCAGGCGAATCTGCCGGGAAAAGGCTCTACCCGCTCGTGAGCGAGCTGGCCGCCGACGGTATCCCCGTGGCGGTGACGTGCCGGGTGTTGAACATCGCTCGTCAGCCCTACTACCGGTGGCTCGCCCGGCCTGTCGGCGACGCCGAACTCGTCGCCGCTTACCGCGCGAACGCCCTGGTGGATGCCCACCGAGACGATCCGGAGTTCGGGTACCGGTTCCTGGTCGATGAGGCCCGCACCGCTGGCCAGGCGATGGCTGATCGCACCGCATGGAAGATCTGCTCGGATAACGGCTGGTGGAGCGCCTTCGGCAAGCGCAAGAAGCGCGGCAAGGGTGGCAAGGTCGGTCCGCCGGTGCATGACGACCTCGTGAAACGAGACTTCACCGCCGACGGCCCGAACCGGCTGTGGCTGGCCGACATCACCGAACACCGCACCGGCGAGGGCAAGCTCTACCTGTGCGCGATCAAGGACGTGTGGTCGAACCGGATCGTCGGCTACTCCATCGACTCACGGATGAAGTCCCGGCTGGCCGTCAACGCGTTGCACAACGCCGTAGCCCGACGCGGCCCAGTGGCCGGCTGCGTGCTACACACCGACCGCGGATCGCAGTTTCGCAGCCGGAAGCTCATCCGCGCCCTGCACCAGCATCACATGATCGGATCGATGGGCAGAGTCGGTGCCGCCGGCGACAACGCCGCCATGGAATCGTTCTTCGGCCTGCTGCAGAACAACGTCCTCGACCGGCGGACCTGGACCACCCGCCAGCAGCTAAGGACCGCGATCGTGACCTGGATCGAACGGACCTACCACCGCCGCCGACGGCAGCGATCCCTGTCCCGGTTGACCCCAATCGAGTACGAGATCATCATGACCCCACCGGCCAGTCAGGCCGCGTGACTGAAACTGTCACCTATCGGTGCAGCAGACCCAACTTGCCTGCGCCTGCGACGCGTGGATCCACCGTGCCGGTGACGTGACCGACCTGCCCCTTCACCGCCCCCAACATGGTCGGCGAGGACATCCCTGAGGTGGTCGAGGTGCTCCTGGGCGCCGGACCACCGGCTGTGGCCGCCCGATCTCGTACTCCTCTGCTGGGCTGCGGGCGCCGTTGACGTGCCCGGAGCACTGCCCTAGCCGAGCACAGCTTCGACGCACCGGCGTAGGACGCGCGGTTGACCGACGGGTGGGCTGGAGGGCCGCCGTCCGGCACGACGCCAGCGTGAACTGAGTCAGGTGGTGTCCAGACGACCGCGCTGGTGCAGGACGAACAGCAGTGCCATGGCCGGCACCACGAGCAGGAGCGCCGCGGCGGCGACAAGGGTGAGCGATGCCAGGGTGGCGTCGGGAGCCGCGGCCTCGTCGAGGCGTAGGTGGGTGCCGAGCAGGTACGGGTACTGCGCGACGCCCCAGCCGGCCACCACCGTGCCGGCCGCGCCGACGGCGAGCGCCTGCAGCAGCCGCGGCACCGCCCGATGCAGCAGCGTGAGACTGGCCAGCCCGCATGCCGCGGAGACCAGCACCAACGGCAGGCCGCGGCCGGTCAGCCCGTCGAACAGGCGTCCTGCGTCGGCGTGCAGGATGGCGATCCCCGCCAGCGCCACGGCGCCGGTCGCCACGGCGCTGGCCTGGGCCCGACGGCGGAACCAGACCTCCAGGCGGGCGTCAGCGCGCGTACGGGCTTCGGCGGTGAGGAACACCGCGGCGACGAACGCGCACACCCCGACCGCGAGCACCCCGCCGAGCAGCGACGTCGGGTTGACCCAGCTCGTCACGGGATCGCCGTGCCCGTCGGCGGGCACGCGCCCGGAGGCGATTCCACCGGCGACCGTGCCGAGGAAGAACGGCGTGATCACCGACGAGGCGGCGAACGCCGCCCCGGTCGCCCGCTGCTGGTCGGTCTTCACCACCACCTTCCGGAACGCGAACCCGCTGCCGCGGACCACGATGCCCAGGGCGGCGAGGCCCAGCGGAATGTAGAGGGTGGTCATGATCGCGGCGAACGCGGACGGGAAGCCGGTCCAGAGCATCACCAGGCAGAAGATCAGCCACACGTGGTTGGCCTCCCACACCGGCGCCAACGTCTGATCGATCAGGTGCCGTGAGTTTCGCCCACGTCGCGCGCCACCGGCAGTGAGATCCCAGAACCCGGCACCATAGTCCGCGCCCCCGAGCACGGCATAGGCGGTGACCCCGATGAACAACACGACGGCGGCGAAGGTACTCACCCCTGCCCTCCCGCGGGCGCGGACTGCGAGGACCGGGATGGGCCGTAGGGCACGTCCGTCTCGGTCGCTCCGCCCTGGTCGCGCCAACGGCGCCGCAGCAGTCGCAGGACGTACACGGTGGTGGCGCCGACCGCGACGTACAGCGCGACGGTGGCGGCGAAGAACAGCCACAGGTTGCCGGACGTGGTGACCGCGTCCCGGGTGAGGAGGTGACCGACGACCGTCCACGGCTGCCGGCCGACCTCGGTGACCACCCAGCCGGCCTCCAACGCCACGACCGCGAGCACGCCGCTGATCGTGGTCGCCCGCAGGAACCATCTGCTGCGCGGCAGGTCGCGGCGGCGCCACCAGGCCAGGGCGTACCAGGCGGAGAGGCCCAGCAGCGCCGTGCCGATGCCGACCATGACGTCGAAACTCAGGTGGACGATCGCGACCAGGCGGTCCGGTGGTCGCACCTCGGCGGGGATGGCGTCCAGGCCCTGGATGCGGGTGGACGGCGAGTAGCCGGACAGCAGCGACGCCCCCGAGGGAATCTTGATGCCGCCGTGCACCTTCCCGTTCGCGTAGTAGCCGCCCAGCACCTCCGGCACGTGGGTGCCCGTGGTCGGGACGGCCTCGATCGCGGCGAACTTCGCCGGCTCGTTCCGGTAGACCTCCCGCGCGGCGATGTCGCCGACGAAGATCTGCAGCGGGGTGACCAGAGCCGCGACGGTCAGCGGTATCGCCAGGCCGAGCCGGTGGTACCGGTCGCGGCGGCCGCGCAGCATCCCGGCGGCGTACACGCCGGCGACGACGAACCCGGCGACCATGTACGCGGCCAGCAACATGTGGATGGCCTCGAACCCGAACGCCCCGTTGAAGATCACCTCCAGCGGACGGACCTCCACGATCTTGCCGTCCCGCATGGTGAATCCGCCCGGCTGGTTCATCCACGCGTTCGCCGCGACCACCGACAGCGTGCCGCCGACCCCGGACAGCACCACCGGCACACCGGTCCAGAAGTGCGGCCATGGTCGCATCCGCTGCCACCCGAAGACGTAGATGGCGACGAAGATCGCCTCCAGGAAGAAGAACAGACCCTCGATCGCGAACGGGATGCCGAACGCCGCGCCGTAGGTGCCCATCAGTCGCGGCCAGAGCAGCCCGAGCTCGAACGACAGCACCGTCCCGGACACCGCGCCGACGGCGAACAGCACCGCCGCCACCTGCGACCAGCGGCGGGCCAGCAGCAGCGCGGTCTTGTCCTTCCGACGAATGCCGCGGGCGTTCGCGATCAGCATCAGGAAGGTGAAGGCCACCCCGAACGGCACCAGGATGATGTGGAAGCCGAGGGTGAAGGCCATCTGCTCGCGCGCTGGCAGCAGCTGCGCCGGATCGGCCGGCACCAGACTGGCGCCGACCGTCACCAGTGACAGTCCAGGCATGGCCCATGCTACCCGGTCACGGCGGCCGGAAACGTACCGATGGGGTGATAACCAGGCAGAGCGTAGGGTAACGGGCGACTATCCCGTCGCTGCCCCCACGAACAGCGGGCAGCAGGTGCCCGCAGCGGCACCGACGGCAGTGACTAGTCGGCGACGTGGATGACGATCTTCCCGCGGCGTTTGGCCGTCTCGAGCGCCTCGTAACCGGAGCGCGTCTCACTGAGGGGCAGCACGCGGTCCAGCACCGGCCTCAACCGGCCGTTATCGACGAGCTCGGCGACGGAACGCAACGCGTTCTGGTCGGGCTCGACGATGAAGTACACCCCGCGGACGCCGTGCCGGGCGGCTTCCTGCTCATCGGGTGGGGTGACGAGGGTGACCAGCACACCGCCCGGTTTCAGGATCGACCAGGACCGCGACTGCGTGGCTCCGCCAACAAGATCAACGACCACGTCGACGTCGCGAACGTGATCCTCGAAGCGGTCGTGCGCATAGTCGATGACCTGCTCGGCACCCAGACCTTTGACGAATTCCAGGTCGGCCGCCGCCGCCGTGGCGCTGACGCGAGCACCGAGACCGGCCGCGAGTTGCACCACGTAGATCCCCACGCCACCGGCGCCGCCCTGCACCAGCACGTGCTGACCGGCCTGCAGGTCGGCGTGGTCAACGAGGGCCTGCCAGGCACTCAACGCGGCCAGTGGGAGCGCTGCGGCGTGGTCGTGGTCAACGCTGGCGGGTTTGGCCGCCAGGACGGTCGCGGGCAGGGTGACGTACTCGGCGGCCGCACCATCGCGGGTGAAAGGGATCAACCCGTAGACGGCCTTCCCCTCGGCGGGGCTCTCCACCCCCGCCCCGCACGCCGCGACGACGCCGGAGAACTCATGTGACGGGATGATCGGAGTGCGCTCAGGCCCTGACCCGTCCGAGCTGTGCGTCCAAGTCTGCGGCCAGGTGAGCTCGGTGGGTGTCATGGAAGCAGCCTTCACGGCCACCAACACCTCACCAGGCCCCGGCTCAGGCCGCGGCGTCTCCTCGTACACGAGCTGCTCCGGCCCGCCTCTGGTGTGGGCTCTCACGGCGTGCATCGTGCTCATCCGACTGCTGCTCCCTCCCGACCGCATGTCGATCAGCCCGCCGGCCGCCCTGGGGATGAGCCGCGGGCCGTCTCCCGCATTATCTGGCGGTTCGGCAGTGCGCCCGTGGGACTTCCGTAACCCTTGCCCCTTCGGCTCATAAGCGCGCTGATGGGTTCGGTCCGTATGCCCCTACGGGGGCATGCGAGGCGAGCATGAAGCCGGCCACAGAGGCGAGTTGACATCGGTGCCTGACATCAGCGCGTTCCGTTGACTCGACAACACGCCGGTCGGCCGTCATCACCTGGCAGCCGACAAGCGCAGCGGCTGCCTAACCGGGAGCGTGCATCCGGCGAGGGTTTCCGTGCCCTGACGGCGTCCAGCAGGGCGTCATGGTCGAGTTCTGTGGTGGCGGCCGCCGGGTCACTGGGCATCGCGCGGAGCGCGTACCCTCGGCCGGTGATTCGCAGGACGGCGCGTTCCTGGCTGGCGGCGCTGACGGCGGTCGCGGTCGGCGTCGGGCTGGCTGGATGCGCCGCCGAGTCGACCGGCCCGGCGCCGGTCTGGCGCGGGGCCACGCTGGGTCCGACCTCGTCAGCGACGCTGGAGCCGAGCTCTGCGGTCGAGGTGCGGTTGGCCTTCGCCGGTGACGTCCACTTCACCGGCCGCACCCTGCGCCTGCTCGACGATCCGGAGACGGCCTTCGGCCCGATCACTCCGATGCTGCGCGACGCCGACGTCACGCTGGTCAACCTGGAGACGGCGGTGACCGACCGGGGGACCCCGCAGCCGAAGACGTACCATTTCCGGGCTCCGAAGGCCGCCTTCGCGGCGCTGCGCGCGGCCGGGGTCGACGCCGTGTCGATCGCCAACAACCACATCCTCGACTACGGCCGGCAGGGGCTCGCCGACACCCTCGACGCTGCGGCGGAATCCCGGTACCCGGTGTTCGGCGCGGGCCGCGACGCCGACGCGGCCTACGCGCCCTGGCTCATCACGGTACGAGGGCTGCGGATCGCGGTGCTCGGCATGTCACAGGTGCATGACCTGGCCGGGTCGTGGCGGGCGACGGACACCCGATCAGGGGTGGCGATGGCGTTCGATCCCGCCCGGGCCACCGCCGCGGTGCGTTCGGCGCGGGAGCGGGCGGACCTGGTCATCGTCTTCATGCACTGGGGCATCGAGGGCAATTCGTGCCCGAGCGGCGAGATGAAAGCGTTCGCCGGGAAGCTGTCCGCGGCCGGCGCCGACATCCTGGTCGGTGCACACGCGCACACGCTGCTGGCCGACGGCTGGCTGGGCCGGACCTACGTGCACTACGGACTGGGCAACTTCCTCTGGTACGCCAATTCGCACAGCACGGACTCCGGGGTGCTGAACCTGGTCGTGCGCGGCCGGGCGGTGGTGGACCGCCGCTTCGTTCCGGCGACGGTCTCCGCCAGCGGCCAGCCGGTTCCGGCCACCGGGGCTGGCAAGCAACGCATCCTCGACAAGCTCGCCACCGCACAGCGGTGTGCCGGCTTGGCCGCCAAGCGCCCCGAATAGCGCGGCGGACGGCGAAGGCGTTCAACGAGGACTACCGGCAGGACTCCGGAGTGGACAGCAGGGAGTAGTAGAAGGGCTTCGGGTTTCCGGCCCCGTCGCGGAGCCCGAAGCCGGGGACCATCGCGTCGGTGTAGGAGAAGACCGAGTTCCAGACGCTGGACCGGCCGGCGAGCATGCACTGGAAGTTCCAGGTGTCGTCCTCGTTGTGCCACTCGGTGGCGACCACCGGACGACCGACGGCGTTCCACATCTGGTCGAAGTCGCCTGCGGCCTGCCCGCTGGTCTTCGCGTACGGGTGGATGGCGACGAGGTCGGGCAGGGGAGCGCGGCCGCCGATCGCGGCGAACACCGCGGCGGCGTAGTTGACGGCGTTCTGCCCGCCCGAGGCCAGACCGGCCATCACGAACCGGCCGGCGAACTGCGGGTACGTGTTGCGGTACAGCACCCACGTGTCGGCGTACTCCGATGGCGACAGGTAGGTGCCGGGAATGTCCGGCTCGTTGCCGATCTGGAGGTAGTCGGCGTTCCACGGCACGTAGCCGCCCGACTCGTCGGTGACCACCGCCATGACCTGGAGACCAGCCTGTTTCAGCTCGTCGATACGCGGCTGGATCCATTGCCGGGACACGAAGCGGACCCCCCGGAATCCTTCGGCTGCGAGCCGGGCGGGTGCCGACTGCTGCCAGGCCGCCTCGTTGCTGGGGTCGATGTTGACGGCGAACAGAGATGCGCTGGAGGCCCGGAGGTCCTGGCGATGGGAGGCGCGCGCCTCCGCAGCGGGGGCGGTCCATCCGAAGGCCGCCGCAGCGACCACGGCCGCACACAGCGACGCGAGCATCCGGGCGGGCGCGGTGCGGCTCGCGTGCCGGCTGGAGCCGACCATCATCCACCTCCGTGGCGACACGATCTGGACGTACGCAAGGGCGCCTGCGGAGAATCATGCCAACAGGCATTGACTTACGGAAGGTCTCCTCCAACGATGCCTATCCATGAATATCAGTGGGGTGAGTGCCGCGGCCCGTCGCACGCTGGTGTGTTCTCTGCTCACGGGGGCGCTGGCGGTGTCGCCGGGCGGGGTGCCGGCGGCCACGGCGGCACCGGCGGATGTGTCCGCGGCATCGGCGACGCTGGCCGGCTACCCGGTGTGGGCGCACTTCAGCAACCCGACCGCGGGACGCGACTACACCATCATCACCGAGCTGCAACGGCTCATCGACGCCACACCGGCCGGGGCCACGATCCGGGCGGCCATCCATTCCCTCACCGTCGACTCGGTGGCCGACGCGCTGGTGCGGGCCCAGACCCGCGGCGTCACCGTGCTGGTGGTCCTCGACGGCAAGAACGCGACCTCGACGGACCCGGCCATCACCACCATCAAGCAGCTGGCCAGCCACCAGTTCTGCCTGAACAGCAGCGGCGGTCACGGCTGCATCAGCACCAGCGCCGCGGGGGACATGCACACCAAGCTGGTCACCTTCTCCAGTACCACCGACCCGAACGGCGTCGCCCGCGGCAACGTCGTCTGGTTCGGGTCGAGCAACCTCACCTACGCCACCGGCCCCGACGCGTTCAACAACGCCATCACCGTCTACGGCGACGCGGCGCTCGCCGCAGGCCTGAACGCGAACTTCACCGACCTGTGGAACCGGCGGCACTACAGCGGCGACGACTACTACGACTCCGCGTCCGGCCGGGGCTACTACCAGGCGACCGCAGCCGACGCCTACGCCTCACCCGAAGGAGCGGGGCAGACCGACACCATCGCCACCCGGCTCAACGACCTCACCCCGGACGCCGACTGCCGGCTGCGCGTCGGCATGGCGGCGGTCACCACCGGACGCCCGCAGATCGTCAGCCTGGTCAGCCGGTTCCGCGCCGCCGGGTGCAAGGTCTGGATGGTGATCGGTACGAACGCCGACGGCGGAATCGCGATGAGCCAGTCGGTCTACAACCAACTGCTCGACGCCGGAGTGTCCATTCGCCGCAAGGACAAGGTGCACCACAAGTTCTTCGCGGCCTACGGCCGGTACGGCAGCGCGTACCAGTACCGCGTCTACACCGGCTCACAGAACTGGACGCAGGACGCGCTGAACGAGAACGACGAGATCTTCGTCAAGATGGCCCCCGAGGGCGGAAGCACGCACCCGCTCTACGACGCCTACTACACGCACTTCAACGACGCGTACAACACCGGAGTGACCTGCGCGAAGAGCAGCTTCCCCTGCCGATCCTGACCCCCGGGCCGCGGCAGCACGGTGCCCGCCATGTCTGGCGCCTCCGTCGCCGGGACGAATGGCCCCTCGCGCCTGACCGCCCCGTGGGTTCGGCGCCTGACGCCGGCCGGACGCCGTGACTTCAGGGCCGGACCACCTCACAAGCACATGGGCTTTGGCCTGTCTACCGCGGCGGCCGTCAGGAGGGGACCGGCGTCGTCGTACCCGTGGGGCTTGCCGGGGGCGACCCCGGGTCGGTGGACGCGGAGCCGCTGGGCGCCGGGCTGCTCGGCCCCGGAGTGCCGCTCGACGGGGTCGGACCGGGGGAGGACGGGGACGGGGTGGGGGTGGCGGACGGGGTGGGGGTGCCGGACGGGCTGGGGGTGCCGGACGGGCTGGGTGGGGCGGTGGTCGGGGGCGACGAGGGGGTCGATCCGGGCGTCGGCGGCAGCGTCGGCTTCGTGGTCGGTGGCCTGGTGGCCGGGCTTGTGTCCGTCGGCTTCGGTGCGCCGGTCGCCGGGCGTGTAGTCGCCGGGGCGGCGGTCGGCTGCCGCACCGACTCGGTCCGGGCCACCTGATCAGTCGGCGGAACGTCGGTGGGAGACGGACCGGAGACGGCGGGGGCACTGGGCGTCGCCGGGGGATCCGGCGTGGGGGCGGCCGGTGCCGGCCGGAGGTCCGGCGCGCCGGCGGCCCGCGCCGGCGCGGTGGTGCCGGGGTCAGCCTCGGCGTCTCCGATCAGCGCGAACCCGAGACCCGCTCCGCCGACCAGCAGGGCGGCGAGGGCTCCCGTCGCGACGGGCAGCGCGGCCGAACGGGGTGGGCGGGGACGCCGGTGGGCGGGCAACGAACGCTCCTGACCTGCTGGGATGTGGTTGGCGCGACGACGCCGACCCATGACCCTGCCGCCCGCCCTGCGCGACCGCCAACGGTCCGACCGCGGAGGTGACCGGGATCACCACCAGGCAGGCATGCGGCGGCCGAAGCAGCCATCAGACCGACATGTCGGACGAGTGCACTGATGCGGTGGAGCCATCGCGCTGCCGCGGCTCGCCGAGCCAGCAGTACGTCATCAGGTAGTCGAGGTCAGAGCCTCCCCGGCGATCCTTTCCGAGGAGGCTCTGACCACTGCTGGCGGACCGGTGCGGCTATCTCATAGGCGCGGGTCCTCCTGAACCTTCAGGGCGTTGAGGATCGGGTCGCTCTCGCCCTTCTCGCGGCGAAGCTCGATCGTCAGATCGCCACCGGCATGCTCGACGGTGACCGTGTTCATGTCCGCGGTCAGCGCACCCACCTTCGCCTGCACGTCGTGGTCGTAGAGCACGACCTTGCCGTCGGCCAGAACATCGAAGGCACGCTTGCCGACCTTGACCTTCTCGATCTCCGCGAAGTCGAGGCCGATCCGGTACGTCCCGGCGGGGGCGTTCTTGAACACGTAGCTGAACGTCTCGCCGGTCCGCTGGGTGCGGAACAGCGCGTCGTCCTCGGTGCCGGCGATGTCGGCCTTGGTGGTACGGGCCTTGCCGCCGACGTAGCCCCACGGCGACGAGCCGAGTTGCTGGTCGGGCGACCAGACGAAGCCGTCGGTGCCGACCTGCCCGGATCTGCCCACGTCGACGCCCTTCCAGTAGGCCGAGGTCGCCAGGCGGACCGACTTGAGCTGGACCTCGCCCTTGCCGGCGTTCGACGCCACGAGCACGTCCCCGACGAGCACACCGGGCTCGACGCCGCCGTTGTCGGCCGTCGCCGTGACCGTGGTGGACTCCCCGGCCGCGAGCGTGACCGTGCCGGTTGCGGCCGCGCCCGTGAGGGTCAGCCACGGAAGGTCGGCGGCCTCGTGCCCGCCGTCGCTGGTGCGTTTCTGCTCGCTGAGCCGCACCTCGAGCGGGGCGGAGCCGCTGTTGGTCACGGTCACGTCGGCCGTCGCCTTCTGGTCCTTGTCGAGGAGCCAGTCGAAGTCACCTCCGGCGACGGTGGCGACGCCCGTGGTCAACGCCGTGTCGACCACCTCGGCCTGATCCTTCTTGGCGATGGTCACCGGGTGCTTGGCGGTGACGTAGTTCGGCGCGTCGACCTGCACGGTGTTCTCGCCGACCAGCGCCTGGGCCTTCCACCGGCCCTTCGCGTCGGCCGTGATGACCCGCTCACCGTTCGGCCCCTTGAGCGTGACGATCGCGCCCTCGATCGGCTTGCCGTCGTTCTTGTCGGTGACCGTGCCCTCGATCGTGCCCGCGGCCGGGAGGGTGTACTCCAGCCCCAGGCCGGCCTTCAGGATGGGCTGGTTGAACGAGTACTGGCCCGCGGGGTTGCGCGTCAGGCTCTCCACGCCGACCGTCGCCGACGACCCGCGGGTGAGGGGGTTGTCGCCGCCGACGCCGTCCCCGTACCTGCGGCGTGGAAACCGTCGGTGAAGGCCGTTCGTCCTCGGGCGAGGGGTCGAGCATGCGTGATGATCTCGCTTTTCGCTGCTCGGGCGCAAGTAGCGTCGCGGCGACTCGCGTTGCGGGATCCCCAGCCGGAGTGAGCGATGTCCACCGATAGTGGTGACGGGGCCCTGCGCCCAGGGTGACCCTCTGGGACGTGATGTCAACGGTCATCGACCAGGCCGTGTTGGAAGCAGCGCTGGAATGCCTGCCGCCGCATCCACGACACGTCGGCCGGGATCTGGCTGCGGCAGGGCAGTCCCGGAGCGTCAGAGCTGGCAGGACATCGCATCCACCTCCGTCACCTGTGGCGCTGACCGGGCCATTGACCCTGCGCTCCAACGGAAGATGGCAATGCGCTGCGGGACCTTCCGGGAGTGGGCGACAGGACATTCGCCCTTCGTTGGACGCCCCGATCTGGTGATCGGCCTGCTGAACGAGTTGTTGAACGTGTGACCGCCCGGTTGAGTTGCCGCCTGGCGGCGTCGACTAGCCGGGCCGGGGGTAGACCGCGGGTCAGGGCGTTCGCCGAGGCAGGCTTCGTCAACACCTGCAGCGAAACCGGACAGACGGGTTGCTGGGGGCGAAGCGTGATTCCGAAGGACGACGAGCGATCTGATACCGCCCAGCTATGCCGATAAGCAGCAGTGCAGAGCTGATTCGCGATGGAAATCCCCAGGGATTGGCCTTGCGATGCGTCTTTTCGTCACGCAGGATGGGTTGCATGGATGACACGCCCACCCTCGACGCGCTGGACCGCCGCCTGCTGGCCGCGCTGCAGCTCGACGGCCGCGCGCCCTGGGGTCTGATCGCCCGCGTGGTCGGGGCCAGCGAGTCGACGGTGCAGCGGCGCTTCGCCGCGCTGCGCAACCGGGGAGGCGCCCGCGTCATTGGGGTCGTCGACGTCCTGCGGTGCGGCCTGGGGGTTCCGGTGCTGGTCCGGATCTCCTGCCGACCCGGCACCGCCGGGGAGGTCGTGACCCGGCTGGCCGCCCGGCCCGAGGCCCGCTTCGTGGCCATGGTCGCGGGCAGCGTCGACGTGGTCGCCGAGTTCGTCGTGCGGACGCACCGGGATCTCGCCCAGGTGCTCGTCCACGACCTGCCCGGCGCCGACCTGGTCACCGACACCGAGACGTTGACGGTGATGCGGACGTTCACCTCCGCCCACGACTGGGACACCGGCCTGCTCGACCAGGAGGCGGCCGCCCTGCTGCGTCCCACGCCGGTGCGCCCGTTCGAGGACCAGGTCTGGGAGCGCCCGCCGGATCGCCTGGACGACCTGGAACTGGCCATCCTGGCCACCCTCGGGGAGGACGGGCGGATGCCGGTCCGGGAGATCGCGGCGCAGGTCAACTCCAGCGAATCCACGGTCGCCCGGCGCATCGACTCGATGGTCGCCCGCGGCTGCCTGCGCTTCCGCACGCTGGTGGAGCCGACGCTGCTGGGCTTCGCGGTCGAGTTCATGCTCTGGCTCGACGTCGAGCCCGCCCAGCTGGACGCGACGGGTCGCCGGCTCGCCGAGGACCCCGGCACGAAATACCTGTCCGCCACTGCCGGCCGCTTCAACCTGTGCGCCCAGGTGTCGCTGCGCCACTTCGCGGATCTCTACCGATTCACCACCGACGTCGTCGGCGCCCTGCCGGGCGTCCGCCGCGCGGACACCACATTGCAACTCGACACGCTCAAGCGCGCCTGGCTGCCCACCGCGTCGCACCTGTCCGCCGAGTCCGTCACCGAGAGGAACAGCCGATGAGTGCCACCACCGAGCCGTGGCAGTGGGACGAGGCCACCTGGCGCGGCCACGTCGACCGCGTCCGGGCAGGACGCCGGCTCGCGCCCCCATGGCCGGGCGGCGCCAAGGTCGCGGTCGCGATCTCCTTCGACTCCGACCACGAGACCATTCCGCTGCGCGAGGGGGAGACCCGCCCCGGCAAGCTCGCCCAGGGCGAGTACGGCTCCCGGGTCGGCGCGCCCCGGATCCTCGCCGCCCTGGCGCGGCACTCGGTGCCCGCCACCTTTTTCATGCCGGCGGTGTCCGCGCTGCTGCATCCCGACGAGGCGCGCGGCTACGTCGAGGCCGGGCACGAGATCGCCGCCCACGGGTGGATCCACGAGCGCAACATGCTGCTCCCGCCGCAGGACGAACGTGAGCTCGCCGCGCGGGCCCTGGACACCCTGGAGAAGGTCACCGGCGTGCGCCCCGTCGGGGTACGCACACCGTCCTGGGACTTCTCCGACGCCACCCTCGGGATCATCGCCGAGCTCGGGCTGATCTACGACTCGTCACTCATGGCCGACGACGACTGCTACGAGCTGCTCGCCGACGGCCGGCCCACCGGCATCGTCGAGCTGCCGGTGGAGTGGATCCGCGACGACGCCCCGTACTTCATGATGGAGCGCTACGGCTCCCTACGGCCCTACACACCGCCGCGCGACGTGCTGCAACTGTGGCGCGACGAGTTCGACGCGGCCCGTACCGACGGCGCCCTGTTCCAGCTCACCATGCACCCGCACATCATCGGCCACCGCGCCCGGATGGTCGTGCTCACCGAGCTGCTCGGCCACATGGCCTCCTTCGACGACGTCTGGTTCGCCACCCACGCCCAGGTCGTCGAGCACGTGCGGACGGAGCTGTCCGAGCCGCCGAAGACCGCCGCGTAGTAAACGCCGCCCCCACCCCCTTTTCCACCCCGACCACCCCGGAGGTCCGCCGTGACCGCGACCACCGCGACCGCACCCACCCGTGCGCCCGCTGTGCCCCTCACCGACAAGCAGCGCCGCGCCGTCATCGCCGGCTCGATCGGCAACACCGTCGAATGGGTCGACTGGGCCCTGTACGCGTCGTTCGCGCCGATCTTCTCCGCGCAGTTCTTCCCGAAGGGGGACGCGGGCGCCGCCCTGCTGGCCACGTTGGCCGTGTTCGCCGTCGGGTTCCTGATGCGTCCCATCGGTGGCGCCCTGCTCGGCAGCTACGCCGACCGGCACGGCCGCAAGGCCGGCATGACGTTGACGATCGCGATGATGGCCGGTGCCGCGCTGGTCATCGCGATCTGCCCGCCGTACTCGGCCATCGGCATCCTCGCACCGGTCGTCCTGGTGCTCGCCCGTCTGGTGCAGGGCTTCTCCGCCGGCGGGGAGTTCGGCACGTCTTCGGCCTTCCTCATCGAGTCCGCCTCGCCCGGCCGCCGGGGCTTCGTCGGCTCCTGGCAGCAGGTGTCCGTCGGCGCCGGCGCGCTGATCGCCTCGCTGCTGGGCACGCTGCTGACCCGCACCCTCAGCGACGACGCCCTGGCCACCTGGGGCTGGCGGGTCGCGTTCGGCGTCGGTGGCCTGCTCGGCCTGGTCGGACTGTGGCTGCGGGTCTCGGTCGAGGAGACCGACGCCTTCACCGAACTCGCGCAGCGGCGTACGGGGCAGGCCAAGCCCCAGCCGGTGAAGGACATGCTGGTCAAGCACCCCCGCGCCGCGCTGCGGGTCGTCGGGATCACCATCGCCGGCACCCTGCTCTACTACATGTGGGTCAGCTACATGCCCGGCTACGCCCACACCGCCGAGGGCATCCCGCTGACCACCGCGTTCCTCGCCAACACCCTGGCCATCGCGATCTTCCTGGTGCTGCTGCCCTTCGGCGGCAAGCTGTCGGACCGCTTCGGTCGCAAGCCCACCCTGCTCGCGTTCGCCATCGGCTTCCTCGTGCTGGCCTGGCCGGCGTTCCAGATCATCGGCGAGGGCTTCTGGTCGCTGTTCCTCGTCGAACTCGCCGGGGTCTTCTTCCTGGTCGGCTACTCCGCCAACTGCGCCGTGGTGATGGCCGAGCAGTTCCCCGCCGACGTCCGCACCACCGGCATCGGCCTGCCCTACGCCCTCGCCGTGGCGATCTTCGGCGGCACCGCCCCCTACGTCACCACCTGGCTGGCCACCCACGGCCACCGCGACAAGGTGTGGATCTACGCCGCCGCAGCCGCCGTCATCGGGATCGTCGTCTACGCCACCATGCCGGAAACCAAGGGCAAGGAAATCGGATGAGCAAGCACGTCCTGGTCACCGGAGCGGCCAGCGGAATCGGCGCCGCAGTCGCGGCCCGGTTCGCCAACGACGGCTGGGCCGTCACCGGCGTCGACCTCCGCGAGCCCGAACTGCGCGCCACGCTGTCCGCGTTGACCACCGACACCGACGCCCACGTCGCCGACCTCGCCGACCTCGCCGACCCGACGGCACCGACCCGCGTCGTCATCAAGGCCTGGGAGCGCCGCGGACCGCTGGACGCCGTGGTCAACGCCGCCGGCATCTATCCCGCCCGGGGCTTCCTCGACCTCGACGCCGCGGTGTGGGACCGCGTCCAGGCCGTCAACGTCCGCGCGCCGATGCTCACCACCCGCGCCTTCGCCGAGCTGGCCGTCGCGACCGGACGGACCGGCAGCGTGGTGAACATCAGCTCCGGCGCCGCCCTGCGGGCCCGGCCCGGCGCCGCCCACTACAGCACCTCGAAGGCCGCCCTGGAGATGCTGACCAGAGCCGCCGCGGTCGAGTTGGGCGCCGCCGGCATCCGGGTCAACGCCGTCAGCCCGGGGTTCGTCACCGTCGACAGCCCGGCCAACCCGGTGACCGAGGAGTACGCCGCCGCCGTGTCGGTGAACCCGCTCGGCCGGCGCGGGCGCCCCGACGACATCGCCGCCGCGGTCGCGTGGCTCGTGTCGCCGGCCGCCGAATGGATCACCGGCACCGTCCTCCGGGTCGACGGCGGCGCGTCCGCCGGCACCACCACCCTGCCGCCGCACTGGCCCGGCCTCAGCGAGGTGCAGGCACCCGATCCGCACCCCACGCAAGGAGCAACCCTGTGACTTCCCGCAGCTACACCATCGTCGGCGCCGGGGCGATCGGCGGCACCGTGGCCTGGCACCTCGCCCGGGCCGGGCATCGGGTGACCGTGGTGGACGCCGACCCGGCACACGTCGCCGCCATCGCCGAGGACGGGATCGTCCTGGAGCGCGCCGGCACCCGGCTGGCGCAGCGGGTGGCCGCGGCTCTGACGCCCGACCAGGTCACCGCCCCGCTCGAGCGGGTGCTGCTGGCCGTCAAGGCGCACGCCACCGACGGGGTCGCCGCCTGGCTCGCCAAGCACCTCGCCGACGACGGGTTCGTGGTCAGCCTGCAGAACGGGCTCAACGAGGACGTCATCGCCCGCCACGTCGGCGCCGAGCGCACGATCGCGGCCTTCGTCGACCTGTTCGCCGACGTCACCGCCCCCGGAGTGATCACCGACGGTGGGGCCGGCGCCATGGCGATCGGGGAGCTGACCGGTGCGGTCTCCGACCGGGTACGCACCCTGGTCGAGGACCTGCAGGCCTGGGGTCCCGCCGTGGCCAGCGACAACGTGGCCGGCTTCCTGTGGTCCAAGCTCGGCTTCGGCGCGATGCTGACCGCGACCGCCCTGGCCGACGACGCGATGGGGGAGCTGCTCGACCGGCACCGTGCCGCCGCGCACACCCTCGCCCGTGAGGTCTTCGCGGTCGCCGCGGCGGAACGCCTCACGCTGGAGCCCTTCGACGCGTTCCGGCCCACCGCCTACACCGGCGACGCGAGCCCGGCGGACGCCGACGCGGCCACCGACGCTCTCGTCGCGTGGCTGGGCACCCAGACGAAGACCCGCAGCGGCATCTGGCGGGACATCGCCGTGCGCCGTCGCGCCACCGAGGTGCCCACCCAGTACGCGCTGGTGCTCCAGGCGGCCGAGCGTCACCACATCGACGTGCCGGTGTTGCGCGCGATGCTCGGTCAGCTCGCCGAGGTCGAGGCCGACCCGTCGACCATGAGCGAGGACCGGCTGACCGCACTGGACCGGATGGTGAAGGCGGAGGCGGCCCGATGAGCGTGGACATCCACCTCGATCTGGATTCGCTCGACGGCTTCCTGCGCGCACACCGCGACGATATGCTGGCAGACCTGGCCGCGTACGTCCGGCTGGAGACGCCCAGCGACGACCTCGACGCGCTCGCCCGCGGCCGCGACTGGGTCCGCGCCTGGGTGGAGCAGCGTCTCGGCCCGCCGGCCGCCGCGCGCACCGAACCGGGCGGCGACCACGGCGACACGCTCGTGCTCGACTACCCGGGAACCCCGGAGGGTGCCGCGCCGGTTGCCGTGCTGGCCCACTACGACACCGTCTGGCCGCTGGGCACCATCGAGGACATTCCGTTCGACGTCAGCGGCGACATCATCCGCGGGCCGGGGGTCTTCGACATGAAGGCCGGCCTCGTGCAGGCGGTGTGGGCGCTGGGTGCCCTCGACGCGCTGCGCCTGCCCCGTCCTCCGGTGCGTCTGATCCTGAACGGTGATGAGGAGCTGGGCAGTCCTGCCTCCCGTCCCGTCATCGAAGAAGCCTGCCGGGGTGCGGCCGCCGTCCTCGTGTTCGAAGCCAGCGCGGACGGCGCGGTCAAGACCGCCCGCAAGGGTGTTGGCCTGTTCGACCTCACCCTCACCGGCGTCGAGGCCCACGCCGGGCTCGATCCCACCGCGGGCGCCAGCGCCATCAGCGCCCTCGCCGAGTTCGTCCTGCACGCCACCGCGCTGACGGACCTCGCGGCTGGCACGAGCGTCAACGTCGGCACCGTCTCGGGCGGCACCCGCCGCAACGTCACCGCCGGTTCGGCGCACGCCGGCATTGACGTACGGGTCTCCTCCGAGGCGGAAGCGGAGCGGGTGGAGCGGGAGCTGTGCGGGTGGCGGCCGAGCAATCCGCTGGTCCGGGCGCGTGTCGACGGCGGGTGGAACCGGCCCGTCATGGTGCGGACCCCGGCGATCGCCGACCTGTTCGCCCGGGCCCAGGGGCTAGCCGGCCAGCTCGGCTTCGAGCTGCGGGAGATCGCGGTCGGCGGCGCCAGTGACGGGAACTTCGCCGCGGCCCTGGGATTGCCAGTGCTCGACGGCGTGGGTGCCGTCGGGTCGGGCGCACACGCCCGCGACGAGCACGCCACCGTCTCTGGGATGCTGCAGCGCGCCGCCCTGGCGGCAGGGCTCGTCACCGCACTCGCCCACTGAAACAGGCCCAGGCGCCGTCGCCGCTCGGGCCCCTCTGTGAGCAGGTCTAGCCGGTGGGACACCCGTCGCCCGCAGATTCGCCTCGGTGGCCGCGTCATCGGTAGTGGCAGTCCTCCCGGGTACAGCCGGCCAAGATCAGCCGAGCCGTTCCGGGAGGACGCCATGACCTCAGAGTTCGCCCGCGACGCAGCCATGACGGCCGCCATTCTTGGCTTCTTCGCGATGGGGTGGTTCGGCTGGGCGCAGGAGCAGCCACCGAAGCCCTGGAAGAAATGGCTAATCACCGGGTCCGTGCTGGCAGCACTGATCCTGGTCACGGCCGGCCTGCTGTCCTGGAGCATCTGGAACACCGGCACGGTGTTCGACCGCGACACCTCTCAGCTGTTCGGCATCATCGTAGGCGTCGAGTTCGCCCTGGCCGGCATCAGAGCGGGCGTGCCGATCCGGCGTGGCCGTCGCGAACTCGTCCCGGTCTGGATCGCCCTGGTGGTGGGAGTGCACTTCATCCCGCTCGCGCCGCTGCTGCGGTCTCCGCTGCTCTACCTGGTGGCCGCGGTTGTCATCGTCGTGGCAGCTGCCGCTGTGCCTGTTGCCCGTCGCCGTTCACTTCCGGTCAGCGCCGTCAACGGAATCGGGGTTGGCCCGACACTGGTTACCGCCGCGATAATCGCGCTCACCGACGCCTTCGCTCGCTCCTGACACCGAAGACGCGGGCGACGACCGCGACGCCCTGACCCGGGAGCGCGACTGGATGCAACAGCGTTTCAACGACACTATCCAGGCACCGAGCCGGAGCAGGTCACGAGGCGCGCGGCAGCGCGAGCCAGTCCTGCCACGTGATGTCGCGGCCCAGATAACGGGGCTGCCGGAAGGGCCAGTCGGCGGCGATCCACTGCGGCACCAGCGCGTCGAGCGCGCGTTCCACCTCGCCGCCGGCAAGGTCGTCCACGACCCACCAGGAGATTTCGCCGTCGGATCCGGTGCGCTCGGGCGGGTCGATGTAGACGCAGCCGAGGATCGCCGTCTCGTCCTCGTCCAGCAGCGCGTAGTTGAACGACTGGTGCGCGGCTATTTCCTTCTCGTGTCGCAGCAGGTCGATGCGGTCCTCTTCATAGGTCATCGTCTCCTGGGGCCAGGCCCAGGCCGGGCCGAAGATCTCCCACAGGCGCTCTCGGGAGCCCATCACGGCGGGGTAGTCGAGCGGGGTGTCCGCCTCCCGGATCGGCCGCAGGTGAAGCGCGGTGTTGGGCACGGGCACGTGGACGGGGTGGACGAAGTCGTCAGGCAGCCAATTCATGAGGGCCGAGGCTACAACCGGTGGGCGCGGGATGATCCAGGAGGCGCTCAACCGAGGCGGCGACCGCCAGCTCAACACCGCTCTACAGCGCATCGCCGTCACCCGGCTACGCACTCGCCGGCCAGAACACTCGTGGAACGACGTCTCAAGCAGGGCAACTCCAAGACCGAAGCCATCCGGATCCTTTGCCGCCATCTCGCCGACGTCGTCTCCCAGCACCTCCGGCACACCACAGCGTGGGCTCAAACGCCGACGACTTGACATAGGAGGTTCACGAGGTCTCCGGTTGTGGGTTCTTCTTGGTCGCTGAATCTCCGACACGCGCTCAATCCCGGGGCAGCTCACGCCCTGGCAAAGACTTTGACAAACGTCCTAGTAGTAGTTGTCGATGGGCCGGCGCGCCTCGTCGAACAGCGCAGGCCCCTCGTAGCGCACTGGAGGCGACGGCGGGGTGGCTGGTTTGACCTCTTGGAACTGTTCTGCGGACAGGGCGTACACCACCCGGCCGAGGCCGGAGCGGTCGATCGCGGTCGCGCACATCGGGCAGGGTTGGCAACTGGTGAACATCGTGGTGCCGGCCGCCGCGTCGGGGGAGAGTTCCCGGGCGGCCCAGCGGGCCAGCTTCAGCTCGGGGTGGGCGGTGATGTCGGAGTCGGAGACCACGGTGTTGTGGTCCTCGATCAGGACGGTGCCGTCCGCGCCGGCCAGCAACGAGCCGAACGGCCGTTCGCCGGATGCCCCGGCGTTGCTGGCGAGTTCCACGGCGCGGCGGAGAAGCTTCTCGTCGTCGGGGGTCATGGGTCCTCCTGGGATTTGTGGTACGCGGCCACGGCCGCGAGGGTCTGAAAGGCGCGTTCGGGCTGGCGGATCTCGGTCAGGTCGCCGTTGAACGGGTCGAGCACCACCGTCTCCGCGCCGATCAGACGGATCTGTTCGAGGTCGGCGATGATCTGGTCGATGGTGCCGACACCGGCGAGCCGGTCCGGGGCGGTGACGGCTTCTCGGGTCTCGCGGAATTTGATGCGCGGCGTCAACGCGGGCACCGGGCGGCCCAGTTGGTCGGCGGTGGCTTTCAGCCGCCCGGCTGCGTCGGCCAGCCATCCGGGCGTAACGCTCAGCGGGTGCCAGGCGTCACCGAGCAGCACCGCGCGACGGATGCCGGCGTCGCTGTTGCCGCCGACCCAGATCGGGATCGCGGCCGTGTCGTAGTCGTCGGTGTCTCGCCAGGCGTCGCGCATGGCGTGCAGGTACTCGTCGGTCAGTGCGCCGCGCCGCCGGTACGGCACGCCGAGGGCCTCGAACTCCTGCCGGGCCCAGCCGACGCCCACGCCGAGGACGAGCCGGCCATCGCTGAGCCGGTTGAGGTTCGCCGCCATCCGGGCGGTGAGCAGCGGGTGCCGGTACGGGACGATGAGCACCGTCGTGCCCAGCCGGACGCGGTGGGTGATGCCGGCCAGCCAGGACAGCGTGGTGAACGGTTCGTAGAACGGCGCCGGGTACTGCTCGGCCACGTCCGGGGTCACCGCGATGTGATCGGAGACCATCAGCAGGTCGAAGCCGAGGCCCTCGACCGTCTGCGCCCACTGTCGCAGCAAGTCCGGGTCGGTGCCCGGGGCGAAGTTCGGTACGTTCACACCAATTTGCACGGGTCCCACGCTAGCTGCGACGCGTCCGGGGTGGAACACATAGTTCCCGGCCTTTGCTGGCCTTCGCCGTGAACCCGCCGGTAGATTGGCCCTATGGCCGAGAATCTTGACGCTATCGATTGGTCGATCCTGACCGAGCTGCAGGGCGACGGCCACCTGCCCATCACCGAGCTCAGCCGCCGGGTTCAGCTGAGCGCGTCGGCCACCAGCGAACGGGTCAGGCGGATGGAGGCGATCGGCGTGATCAGCGGATACCGCGCGGAGGTCGACCTGGCCAAGGCGGGCTTCGCCGTGCTCGCGGTGATCCGGCTGAAGTACCCCGGCAGCCGGCATGAACCGCTGCACCGGTTGCTGGAGCGACGGCCGGAGATCCTGGAGTGCCTGCGCACCACCGGAGACGACTGCTATGCGCTGAAGGTGGCCGCGACGTCGATGGCGCACCTCGAACAGGTCGTCAACGAAGTCGCTGCCTTCGGCAGCACCACCACCAACGTGGTCTACAGCGCCACCCTGCCCTACCGCGGCCCGCGCCTGACACCGCCCCACTCGTGAGCCCGGCGTGATCAGCGGCCCTGGGGCGGTGCGGGGATCATGCTGACCCGCGCCGCCTGGTCTTCTTGAACCTGGCGGGCGGTCTGTAGAAAGTCGAGGATCGTGGCGAGTTGGTCCTTGTTGTACCTGCCGAGGGCCTGTGCTCCGGCAGCGCCGACAGGTAGATAGATGTCTTGTTCAGCGGTGCGCGCGGCGTCCGTTGCGGTGACCAGGACCCGCCGTCGGTTCTCGGCGTCACGGGTACGGCGGACCAGGCCGGCGCGTTCCAGGCGGTCGATGACCGTGGTGGTCGCCGCTGGGCTGAGTTTGAGGGCGCTGGTGAGTTCCCCCGCCGACAGCGGACCCCCGTTGGCGAGCACGAGATCCATCGCGCGCAGGTCAGTGCGGTTGAGGCCGAGCCGAGCGGCGGCCGCTTCGTCGAAAGCGTCGAAGCTCTGCTGGAGCAGCCGCAGTTGCATCGCTACGTCCCGGACGAGACAATCCTTCGACATTCGAAACTTTCTGCTATCGTAGTTTCCGGCGAACGAAACGATACCAGTTTTGCGGAGGGCACGATGATCACCGACGACCGCCAGATCCAGGAACTGTTCGGCCGACTCATGCAGGCCTGGACCGACAACGACGCCGTCGCCTACGGGGCCTGCTTCACCGAGGACTCCGACTACGTCTCCTACGACGGAACCCGCGCCATCGGCCGCCTCGACATGCAGAACGCCCACGACCAGCTCTTCCGCGGCGTGCTCGCCGGTTCCGCACTCGTCGGTGACGTCGAGTCGATCCGGCACGTCGCTCCAGGGGTGGCGATCGTCCACGGCACCGCCTCGGTGCTGATGCCCTGGCGCTCGAAGCTGCCCAAGCGACGCCTGTCCCGCCAGACACTGGTCGCCGTGCGCACCGACCGTGGCTGGCGGTTCACCGCACTGCACAACGGGCGGGTGCGTCCTGTGCAGATTCCGCCCCCGAATTCGCTGCCTTCGCGGATGGCTCAGGCCGTGGGCCACGCAGCCCGCCGCGTCGGTGTGGGCCGGCCTACGGCCTGAACATCGGCCCTGCCCTGGGCGGCGTCATCGGCGGGTACTGGCCATGACCTTCTATGTGGAGCTCCTCCTGGGGCAAAGCCGCCGCGGGCCTGCTGTTCGGCGTGGTCGTGGCGGTGCTGCTGCGGGCCGCGCCCCCGCCGCGATCCGACCAGGACGCCGCGCGGTCGGCGGCAGTTTGAGGACGGGTCGGGCTCTGGACGGGATGCTGTCTCTGCGCTGCCGGGATTGTTGTTGCCAGTTCGGTGAGACAGGCGCGCCTACTCCTGTGAACTCCTCGCGGCGCCGTGAATCGCCTCGAGCAGCCCAGGAAAGCGGCTTTTCAGCTCCTGCCGGCGGAGTCGGACGAAGCTGCCGTTGCCGGCGTCGCGTTGAGTGATCAGGCCGGCCTGCCGCAGTATTCGCCAGTGGTACGTGCGGGTGGACTTGGCCACCGGCAGATTGAAGGAGCTGCAGGCGTGCTCGTCGTCGTCTCGCCCAAGTAGGTCGAGGACGACACCGCGGCGCAGCGGATCGGCCAACGCCGCGAGCAGGGTGCCAAGCTCGATCGCGCCTGGAGCTGGCACGTCAGAGTATGTCGCCATCATGTCGCCCCCTCCTTAGGTATGGCGATCGTAGTACCTTGTCCGAGTACTATAAAAACCGAACCTACGAACGGCGGACCGATGCTCTGGATCTTCGATGTCAACGAGACCATGCTGGACCTCTCACCGCTGGACTCGGTGTTCGCACAGCACCTCGGTACGCCGAACGCCCGCCGCGACTGGTTCAACCTACTGGTCCGCAGTGCGTTGGTCGCCACTGCCACCGGCCAATACCGGGACTTCGCCCAACTAGGAGCCGACTGCGCCCGAACGGTCGCGCAGGGGTTCGACGTCCAACTGCCGCCGGCAGCTGTTGAGCAGCTCGGAACCACCATGCGACGGTTGCCGGCACACGTCGATGTGCCTGACGCGTTAGCAGCCCTCCGAGCCGCCGGGCACCGACTCGTCGTGCTTGCCAACTCGCCGCAGGCCGTCGTCGAGACTCAACTCGCATACGCCGGCCTGACTGGGCTGCTCGACCAGGTCTACTCGGCCGAGCACGCCGAGACCCTCAAGCCAGGCCGGGCCGCTTACCAGTTCGTTCTGGAACGTGAGGGCCGCCAACCCGATGATGCGGTGATGGTCGCGGCACACGACTGGGACATCGCCGGCGCGCAGGCAGCAGGCATGCACACGGTATTTGTCGCCCGCCCCGGTCACACACTGCTGCCCACGTGGCCAGACCCGGACGCGGTCGTGGTCGACTTTTGTTCGCTCGACGCGCTGGTACTACGGCGTGTTTCATAAGTGAGCGGCTGGTGCTCGGGGTTGTGAGCCGTTGTTGTCGGTTGGCCCGTGGGGTTTCTGGGTCTGTGCGGGTGGTGGGCTGTTTGTCGGTGGTGTGTGGCATGGTGTGCTGCCGTGGCCCGTTTCACCACGTTCCGGTTCTGTCTGAACCCGACTTCCGAGCAGGAGATGGCGTTGCGTCGGCATGCGGGTGCGGCCCGGTTCGGCTACAACCAGTGCCTGCGGCTGGTCAAGGACGCTTTGGACGGCAAGCGCGGTGGGACGGTCGGCAAGGTGCCGTGGTCGGGCTTCGACCTGATCAACGCGTTCAACGGGTGGAAACGGTCGGGTGACGCGGGCCGGGTGCTGGTCGCCGCCGGTGACGGGACCGTCACGGTGCAGGTAACCGGTCTGGCGTGGCGGGGTGAGGTATGTCAGCAGGTCTTTGAAGAAGCCGCGGTTGATCTCGGCCGCGGCCTGTCCGCGTACACGGCATCGCGCACCGGCCACCGGCGGGGTCGGCGGGTCGGTTTTCCGAGGTTCAAGTCCAAGAAACGCGCACCGCTGTCGTTTCGCATCCGCAGCAGGACCTCTGCCGCAGGCCGGGCGGGTATCCGGATCGGTGAGCAGGCGCCGCGTACCGTGACCCTGCCCGGCATCGGCGCCCTGGCGGTACGGCAGGACACCCGCCGGCTGCGGCGGATGCTGGCCACGGGGCGGGCGAAGGTCGTGTCCGCGACGGTCAGCCACCGGGCCGGCCGGTGGGCGGTGTCACTGACCTGCGAAGCCGCCGACCTGCACGATGCCCGCCGCCACCAGCCGAACACCAGCGCCGCAGGGTGGGTGGGTGTCGACCGGGGCCTGTCGACGTTCGTCGCCGCAGCGCGCGCCGACGGCACGCAGGTCCTGCGGGTCGACGGCTGGCCACGGCCCGCCCGGGCCGCGATGGCGCGCCAGCGCCGCCTGTCCCGGAAGGTCACCGGCAAACAGCGCGGCTCCAACAACCGCGCCAAGGCCGCGGCCCGGCTGGGCCGCCACCACGCCCGGGTGGCCGCGATCCGGCGCCGTTTCCTGCACCAGGTTTCCAACCAGCTGGTCAATACCCACGGCCGGCTCGCCATCGAGACTCTCACCATCACCGGCATGCTCGGCAACCGGCGCCTGGCGTCGGCGATCGCCGACGCGGCATGGGGCGAACTGGCCCGCCAACTGGATCCTGCTGGCTAATTGGGTGTGTTGCGGCGGTTGCTGCCTCGCCGTGAATGCATGATCGGTTTTGCGGCTTCCTTCCCCTCTACA